>NZ_JAIRBA010000029.1 GCF_022008365.1 Aequorivita vitellina | reverse complement strand
AAACGGCTCGATTGATATTTAGAACTTTGTAATAAAACATCGGATGCTCGCCACCCCGTTCAGATTTGGGTATAAAAAAAGACAAACGAGTGTTTGTCTTTTTTTGCCCCAAATCTACCATGAACTTAACCTACTTATGCTAATGGTATGCTCAAATATATAACATTATCTGATTGCAAATTTTGCTTTTAGACGAAACGCTTGTTTATTCGATGAAACGCTCTATTCGTTAAATCTGGAATTGAAGTTGATTGGTTTAGTTAATATTTTAACACAACTCATCCAAGTCCTGAAAGTGATAATTATTAAATGGTAAACTTTTTTGAGTTTGGAAATTTCCCGTAATATAATATAGGTTGCGTTTAATAGATGATGAGCAACCTTTACAATTTCAGCCGCTTGAAGAAATAGTAGCCTGAAATATTCCAGAGCTTTCTAAAGATTCTATACAACGACCAAAAATTAGTTGTTCGGATAAAAATGTTTAAAAACTCGCAACTCATTCAATTAGAAATTCGAATTGAAACCAAAAAAATACAAACTTTCGCATGCGAGTTGGAAAAACGGCTCGCATAAAGGTTTTGAATTAATAAAGACAATTTGAAAGCTCGCCAATCACGCTAACAGTAATCCATAGTAGAAGTGATAAAATGCAAACTTTCGAATGCGATTCGGAAAAACGGCTCGCATAAAGGTTTTGAATTAATAATGACAATTTGAAAGCTCGCCAATCACGCTAGCAATAATCCATAGTAGAAGTGATAAAATGCAAACTTTCGAATGCGATTTGGAAAAACGGCTCGCATAAAGGTTTTGAATTAATAAAGACATTTCGAAAGCTCGCCAATCACGCTAACAGTAATCCATAGTAGAAGTGATAAAATGCAAACTTTCGAATGCGAGTTGGAAAAACGCCTCGCATAAAGGTTTTGAATTGATAAAGACAATTTGAAAGCTCGCCACCCCGAATTTGGGGCATGAAAAAAGGCAGATCTTTCGATCTACCTTTTTTGCCCCAAATCTTACCATAGACCTAACCTACTTACGCCTAATGGTAAGCCCAAATATAATTCAACTTTTGGCCTTAAAATATTGTGAATCAACAAATTCGTTTAAGTGGATTAGAATTCCGTTAAACGGTGTTTGCGGTGTTAAAAAATTAAAAAATTAATAGGCGCGTTCTGGATTTCCTTCGAAGAAATTGATATAGGCTCTATTAACAACTCGGTTGCCTCCAGCTGTGGGATAATTACCTGTAAAGTACCAATCACCAAGATTTTTTGGACATGCTTTGTGTAAATCATCTACAGATTGAAAGATAAGTTTCACTTTAGCCTTTATATTTTCTTCACTAATAATTTCAGCTATTTTGTCTGAAATTTCTTCATCTGAAAACGGCGCATAAAGTTTTTTGACGTGATTGATAACAGCAGCATCTTCCATTGCCACTTGTTTCTTGCATTGCTGGTAGATGTCTTCAACTATAGTATAAGTTCCACGATCTTTATGAAGCGCTAAAGCTGCTTGAAATGCTACTAAATCTTCAAGACGTGCCATATCAATCCCGTAACAGTCTGGATATCGTATTTGCGGCGCTGAAGATACTACAACTATCTGCTTGGGGTTAAGCCTATCGAGCATTTTTAAGATACTTTTCTTTAAAGTTGTGCCGCGAACAATACTGTCATCAATAATAACAAGATTATCATCGGTTTTTACTACACCGTAGGTTACGTCGTAAACATGCGCTACCAAATCGTCTCTGCTACTATCGTCAGTAATAAAAGTTCTGAGTTTTACGTCTTTAATGGCAATTTTTTCAGTTCTAACTTTATGAGCTTGTATTTCGCGAAGGCGTTCTTCAGTTAAGCTATCTCGTTCCTTGAGAATAGCCTCATTTTTCTGCTTGTTTAATTCGTCTTGGGCTGCTTCTAACATGCCATAAAAGGAAGTTTCGGCTGTATTCGGAATAAATGAAAAAACCGAATTGTCTGTGTCATAATCAATTGATTCCAATACTTTTGGCATCACTAATTTCCCAAGCATTTTCCGTTCTTGGTATATTTCGGCATCACTTCCGCGAGAAAAATATATACGTTCAAAGGAACAGGATTTTCGTTCTAAAGGAGGCAGAATCTCTGAGAGTTTCATCTTTCCATTTTTCTCTATTATTATTGCGTTTCCAGGCTCAAGTTCTTTAACTTCTTCAAAAGGAACATTAAATACCGTTTGGATTGCTGGACGTTCAGATGCCACTACAACTACCTCGTCATCTTGATAGTAATACGCGGGACGAATCCCTGCAGGATCGCGAAGAACAAAAGCATCGCCATGCCCAAGGAGTCCGGCCATTGCATAACCTCCGTCCCAATCTGCGGCCGATCTACGAAGGATCTTTGCTACGTTTAAATGTTTGGCAATATATGGTGAAGCTTCTTGTTTGCTTAAACCTTTGGCTTTTGCTTTTTTATAAAGCTTGCGCACTGCATCGTCTAAAAAGTGACCAATTTTTTCCATCACGGTAACGGTATCGGCCTTTTCTTTTGGATGCATTCCCAGTTTTATAAGTGTGTCGAAAAGCTCGTTGGTATTCGTCATATTGAAATTTCCCGCAATAATTAAGTTGCGGTGCATCCAGTTATTCTGACGTAAAAAAGGATGAACATTCTCAACGCTATTTAAGCCGAAGGTTCCGTAACGCACGTGGCCAAGAAAAAGTTCACCTATATAGGGTATGTTCTTTTTTTGAGCGGCAACATCGTCTTTATATTCGGGATGTTGCGAAAACTCTAAATTTATTCGTTCGTTAATCTGCGAAAAAATATCTTGAATTGGCTGCGCGGCGTTTGATCTAACGCGGCTAATATAGCGTTCCCCAGGATTTACATCCATTTTAATGCTGGCAAAACCCGCACCGTCCTGTCCGCGGTTGTGCTGCTTTTCCATCATTAAATACATTTTGTTTACCCCGTAAAAAGCCGTTCCGTATTTTTCCTTGTAGTATTCCAAGGGTTTCAACAGTCTTACTAGTGCAATTCCACATTCGTGTTTTAAGGCGTCGCTCATAATTTTTCTGAAACTATATAAATGTACAAAAAACGCCCTGAAAATTCAGGGCGCGTATTTAGGTTAATTTGATATCAAATTGTGTTAAGCTTTTAAACTGTTGAATGCGTTGATGCACATCTTTATTTGTAAGCGTGAGCAATCGTTCCGGCCCAAATTTTTCTACACAAAACGAGGCAAGGGCAGAACCATTTATTACAGCATTCTTCATATTGTTATAACTATAATCGCCTGTTCTAGCTAAATAGCCCGTAAAACCACCAGCAAATGTATCGCCCGCGCCAGTTGGATCAAAAACTTCGCGCAACGGCATAGCTGGTGCAAAGAAAACATCGTCTTCACTAAATAGCAAAGCGCCGTGTTCCCCTTTTTTAATTACCACATATTTTGGACCCATTTCCATTATTTTTTGCGCCGCCTTTACCAATGAATATTCGCCTGAAAGTTGTCTTGCCTCTTCATCGTTTATAGTAATTACATCTACTTTGGCAATAACTTTCAATAAATCTTCCAAAGCACTATCCATCCAGAAATTCATGGTGTCAAGCACTATTAGTTTAGGCACATTCATTTGTTCAATTACACCTAGTTGGACGAGCGGGTGTAAGTTTCCTAACATAACCACTTCGGCATCGCGATAATCTTGTGGTACTTGTGGATTGAAGTCTGCAAGCACATTTAGATCGGTTACCAAAGTGTCGCGGGTGTTCATATCATTGTGATATTTTCCGCTCCAAAAGAAGGTTTTTCCATCCTCTACAACCTCAAGGCCCGAAATATCCATTCCGTTTTCTTCGAGCATTTTAAGGTCTTCTTTTGGAAAATCGCCCCCAACAATAGAAACAATTGCGCCATCAACATTAAATTGCGAAGCTGCCAAACCTATATAGGTAGCAGCACCGCCAAGAATTTTATCGGTTTTTCCGAAAGGAGTTTCAATAGCATCAAAAGCTACGGTACCAACGATTACGAGTTTGCTCATAAAAGATTTTTGAAATGAGGTGCAAATTTAATTAAATTAATTAGAACAGAATGAGCTTTTAACAGCTTTGAAAGAATCTTATAGTATGTTTCACTTCCGCCCAAAATCCGCAGGAATTTCACCCCAAGCCTTGGTTTCCCATTTCACGATTTTCGTTTCGTATGTATTGGTTTTTAGCCAATTTTCGGCGCGGGCAACCAATTCAAAAAGAACTTTATTTTTTGCAGATGGCTTCAGTTTTGTATTGCATTTTTTCTTCTTCACCCAGCCCATTGCAATCCGTGAGTCAGTATAAAGAATTCGGTCGCTTCCCTTTTTTTGAAGAAATGCCAAGCCGTGTACTAAGGCTAAAAATTCCCCAATATTATTAGTTCCCTGCTGAAATGGCCCTTGGTGAAAAAGTTGTTTGTGCGTTTGGGTATCAACCCCGCGATATTCCATCTTACCGGGGTTGCCGCTAGAAGCTGCATCTACAGCAATGGAATATAAATTGGGTTCGCCTATTTTTTGAAGCTGTTCTTTTGAAAGTGTCTTTTTCGACTTTTTTCCTTTATAATCGGCGTACTCCTTATTATAAGCTTTTTTGGCTTCGGCAAAAGATTCAAAACTTTTGTATTGTGCGCCTTTAACCCCTTGAATGGAGCGTTTGCACTCCTCCCAACTGCCAAAAATACCAGCGGGATTCCCGAACCAGACTACGTAAAATTTTTGTTTTTTACTCGCCATAACTTTATAGTTCGCCTCCTTTGAAGGAGGGGTTAGGGGTGGATGTTTTTCGTAAAACTTCTTCAACTATTTTCGGAAACCATTCGTATTCCAACTTATGTATTTTTTCGGCAACAGTTTCTGGTGTTTCGTTATCTGAAAGGGTTACTTTTTTCTGTGAAATAATCGCCCCTTCATCGTAATTTTCATTTACATAATGAATGGTTATTCCAGTTTCAACTTCATTATTTTTTACAACTGCTTCGTGGACAAAATTGCCGTACATTCCTTTTCCGCCGTATTTTGGCAGCAATGCTGGATGAATATTTATTACTTTATTTGGAAACTCTTTTAGAATTATTTCAGGAAATTTCAACAGAAAACCCGCCAAAACAATGATGTCTGGCTTGGTTTCTTTCAAAATTTTTAAAACTCCTTCACTTGCAAATAATTCATCTTTCGAAAAAGAAATTGCCGCAACGTTCAGATTTTTAGCACGTTCTAAAACCTTGGCATCTTTCTTGTTTGAAAGCACCTGAACGACCTCGGCAAATTGGGCTCGTTGAAAGTATTTAATAATGTTCTCGGTATTGGTGCCACTACCCGATGCAAAAATTACAATCCGCTTCTTCATTTCCGTTTCCAAAAGTTTTTCTTTGAAGTAAATATTAACAAATAAAACACAAAAGTAAGGCAATAGGGTTTTACTTCGCCCAAAAATGTTTAAATTGGTAGGTCAAAAAATGTATGAGTGTGAAGTGGTTAAAATCATCAAGTTCACATTTTCAACATTAAATGGTGTTTTCAATTAAAATATTTTATTTTTGCCACTTATAATTAAATTTAAAAATCAAGAATTATGTCAGACATTGCATCAAGAGTAAAAGCGATTATCGTAGACAAATTAGGTGTAGACGAAAACGAAGTTGTAAACGAAGCGAGCTTCACTAACGACTTAGGAGCCGACTCCTTAGATACGGTAGAGCTAATCATGGAATTTGAAAAAGAATTTGATATCCAGATTCCAGACGACCAAGCAGAAAATATTGCAACGGTAGGTCAAGCAATTTCCTATATAGAAGCAGCAAAATAAGAATTCTTCTATGGAATTAAAGCGAGTTGTAGTTACAGGCCTTGGCGCCCTTACCCCTATTGGCAACAATATTAAAGAATATTGGGATGGCCTTGTTAACGGGAAAAGTGGCTGTGCGCCCATAACGTATTTTGATGCTGAAAAGTTCAAAACTAAATTCGCTTGCGAATTGAAGAATTTTAATGCAGAAGATCATTTTGACCGGAAAGAAGCTCGAAAACTAGACCGCTTTGCCCAATATGCCTTAGTATCTTCAGATGAAGCAATACAAGATGCAGGAATTAACCTAGATGAGGTTGATAAATTTCGCGTTGGTGTTATTTGGGGAGCCGGAATAGGTGGGCTAGAAACTTTTCAAAATGAAGTTATAAACTTTGCTGAAGGGGATGGAACACCACGTTTCAACCCCTTCTTTATTCCAAAAATGATTGCAGATATTGCGCCAGGAAATATCTCCATAAAGCACGGTTTTATGGGCCCGAACTATACCACGGTCTCTGCCTGCGCATCCTCTGCCAATGCAATGATTGATGCACTCAACTATATACGGTTGGGGCATTGCGACGTTATTGTTACTGGTGGTAGCGAAGCGGCTGTAACGCTAGCCGGAATGGGTGGCTTTAACGCTATGCATGCATTATCTACCCGTAACGAAAGCCCCGAAACCGCATCCCGACCTTTTGATGCAACCCGAGATGGTTTTGTTTTGGGTGAGGGCGCTGGAGCTTTAATCTTAGAAGAGTACGAACACGCGAAAAAACGTGGCGCAAAAATTTATGCCGAAGTAATTGGCGGTGGTATGAGCAGCGATGCTTACCATATGACGGCACCACACCCAGACGGCATTGGCGTGGAACGCGTTATGCTTAACACGTTGCGCGATGCCAATATGAGTTCAGACCAAGTAGATACTATAAATACGCACGGTACTTCAACGCCACTTGGAGATGTGGCCGAATTAAAAGCAATTGTAAATGTTTTTGGTGAACACGCAAAAGACATTAATATTAATTCAACTAAATCTATGACCGGGCACTTATTGGGTGCCGCAGGTGCAATAGAAGCAATTGCCTCTATCTTAGCAATGGAAAATGGCATCGTTCCACCAACAATAAATCACACCACGGTAGACGAAAATATTGACCCGTCCCTAAACCTCACGCTTAATAAAGCGCAAAAACGAGACATTAAAGTTGCTATGAGCAATACCTTTGGGTTTGGCGGGCATAACGCATGTGTACTCTTTAAAAAACTCGATGCCTAAAGAATTAAATGGCTTCTATTAAAAACATATTTTCTTCCCGTCCAGAGCGAAACGGGGAATTTTTTAATTCCCTAAAGAAAATATTAGGGTTTAAGCCAAAAAATCTAACAATTTACCAAACCGCATTTACCCATCGTTCAACAAACGAAAAAAACCCGAGCGGCTTACCCCAAAATTACGAACGACTCGAATTTTTAGGCGATGCTATGCTTGGCGCGGTAATCGCAGCCCACTTGTTTAAAAAAGTACCAGATGGCAACGAGGGTTACTTAACAAAAATGCGAAGTAAAGTAGTAAGTCGCGAGCACCTAAACGAATTAGGCCGCGATTTAAACTTGATAAAATTTTTAAAAACTACAATTCCAACGCAACAATTTAGCGGTAATATTTACGGCAATGTATTTGAAGCATTGGTAGGCGCTATTTATTTGGATCGCGGATTTAAATACTGCGAAAAATTCATTCAAAAAAGAGTGATTAAACCCTACGTAGATATTAAAAAACTCGAAGGGAAGGTTATTAGCTATAAAAGCCTTTTTATTGAGTGGTGCCAAAAAAACAAAAAGGATTTTAACTTTGAAATTTACGAAGACACCGGTAAAGACGAATTAAAACACTTTGCCGTTCGATTAAAATTAGACGACGAAATTGTAGCCAAAGCCCGCGCCACTTCAAAGAAAAAAGCCGAAGAGCGAGCCGCGAAAAGAGCGTTTTATAAACTTCACATTAAGGTAGATTCTGAAAAACCTTAACCGTAAACGTTATATTTCTGTCAAATTTAAGCCAACCAACTTGCAATCTTAGTTTATGCTTGCAAAGTTGTTTATTTTTGCATGAGATGGCAGCTACTTAAGTTCTGCCAGCCAAACAATAAGTTAGATGGCAAATCATAAATTAATTTTAGACGACGATTTTGAAGAACCTTTTACACTTATAGCAATTCATTGCAGTGAAGAAGATTATAAACTGGCGTTTTTACTGAATAAACATCTCGATATGAGATTGCACCGAAAACGTTCAGATTTAGATTTTTCAACCGAAGGATTATTAATTACATTTCCTTTGTTTGAGTTTGAAGATGTTCAAAAGTACACTCACTTTTATTTAGTTGCTAATAAATGTAAATCGGTTGGAGCAAGTTTACAAAGCTCGGGAGGGCTTTTTGCCGAATTGGTAACCGAAAAATCTAGCATACATTATTTGTTGCCCGAATTAAAACAAGTAGATTATTTTTTAAAAATCTATTCAGATTTTGAAACAGTACCCTTAAAAAAGATACTTTCAGAATTAAATGAAATTAAACAAGTTATTTCTGCCTATTCGGTTGAAATAGACAATATAAAATCTAAAAACAATTTAATTTTCGATTAAATGTTAAACCAAAAAAGAACAAAAATAGTTGCCACACTTGGGCCATCTACAGCGTCGAGAGAAGTTATTAAACATATGATCTTGGAAGGCGTAGATGTATTTAGAGTAAATTTCTCACACGCCGAATACAGCACGGTTAAAAATACAATTGTTACCATACGCGAACTTTCGGAAGAATTAGATATCCACGTAGCCATCTTGGCCGATTTACAAGGCCCTAAACTGCGCGTTGGAATGATGAAGGAAGAAGTGGTAGTACAACCGGGCGACGAACTATTTTTCTGTACCGGCGAAGAATTTGAAGGCAATAGGAAAAAAGTTTATATGAATTATGACAACTTTCCTAAAGATGTAAATAAAGGTGAAAGGGTACTATTAGACGATGGAAAATTAATTTTTGAAGTACTCGATACAAACAATAAGGATGAAGTAAAAGTTATGGTAATCCAAGGCGGGCCGTTGCGTTCCAAAAAAGGAGTAAATTTGCCCAATACCAATATCTCGCTTCCGGCCCTTACCGAAAAAGACAAACAAGACGCTGTTTTCGCAATTGAACAAAAAGTAGATTGGATGGCACTTTCCTTTGTACGCCACGCCGAAGATTTAAAAGAATTACAGGCACTTATTGAAGCCCATTCAGAATACAAAATACCCATCATTGCCAAAATTGAAAAGCCCGAAGCGGTCCAGAATATTGACAAAATTGTTGCCTATTGCGACGGATTAATGGTAGCTCGTGGCGATTTGGGCGTAGAAGTGCCTGCCGAGGAAGTGCCGCTTATTCAAAAAGAATTGGTGCTTACCGCAAAACGAGCGCGCATCCCGGTAATCATTGCCACCCAAATGATGGAGACGATGATAACCTCGCTTACACCAACCCGTGCCGAAGTGAACGATGTGGCAAACAGCGTGATGGACGGCGCCGATGCCGTAATGCTTTCTGGTGAAACTTCTGTGGGTAATTATCCTGTGGCCGTAATTAAAACCATGGCCAAAATATTAAAAAGCGTAGAAAATTCTGAATTGATACGCGTACCCCAAGAGCCACCACAAATAAAGACCAATCGATACATCACAAAATCTATCTGCTATCACGCTGCACTTATGGCCAACGAGATTGAGGCACAGGCCATTTGTACTCTAACCAATAGTGGTTATACCGCCTTCCAAATTTCGGCCTGGCGGCCTTCAGCGCATATTTTGGCCTTTACCAGCAACAAACGCATTCTGGCCCGCTTAAATTTACTTTGGGGCGTAAAGGCGTTTTATTACGATAAATACGTAAGTACCGATGAAACCGTGGAAGACGTAAACCGTATAGCTTTTGAAAGCGGCTTTGTACACAAGGGCGATTATTTAATCAATCTTGCGGCTATGCCCATTGTAGATAAGGGAATGGTAAATACGCTACGTGTGTCGCAGGTAATGTAAATTTAAACTTTGACAAAGTTTTGAACTTTGTCAAAGTTGAAAATGCTATTTCTTGATTATTTTTTGGTTGAATTGCCCACTTTCGGTTTTTAGGTTTAAAAAATACATACCGCTTTCAAGGCTCGAAATATCCACTTGTTGCTTGTTTCCTTGCAATTGAAGCACCTTTTTGCCCAAAATATCAAAAACCGCAGCGCCTATAATACTTTCGGTGTTAGCATCTATATAGAGTAAACCATCAGTAGGGTTTGGGTAGATCTTTATGGTATCGATTTGGTTTACCTCAACACCTAAAATGGTCAGGTTTTCATACCACGCTATTTTGTCATCGTTTTGGGAAGAAGCTATCACGTCCATATCGCCGTCATTATCAATATCTGCTGCTATAACGGAACGGGGCGATTGCACTTCGGTACTGATCGTGTTTTTCGTGCTGAAATTTCCTTGCCCATCCAAATTCTCGAACCAGACAATTTCTCCGCCAAAAGTTTCAACACTAGTTGCCAATACATCAATATCCCTATCGTTGTCTAGATCGGCTGCAAAAACCGTCCAAGCATTTTCCAAGGTATCGGTTATCGTGCTTTTTGGGCCAAAATTGCCCAAGCCATCCAAATTTTCGTACCAAGCCACCTCATTATCCCCTGGTGATGCTGAAAAAACATCCATATCGCCATCGCCATCGGCATCAGCGGCAAAGATGACATTTGAATAAGATCCAATCTCATTAATGGAATGACGTATACCAAAAGTACCAATTCCATCCATGTTTTCTATCCAAAATATCCTTTCTGTATCAGATGAATTACCTAGAATATCCACATCCCCATCATCATCCATATCCACTGCTACAACAGAACGCGAATTGCTAATTGTATTGTCAATAATTTTAGTAGTGCTGAAATTCCCTTGCCCATCCAGGTTTTCATACCATGCCAAACCTAAAAAATCTGAAGCTGATATTATATCCATGTCGCCATCACCATCTATATCTGCTATACTCAAGGAAGATGCTCCATCCGCTTGATCACTTATTATTTTTTGAGAGCTAAAATCCCCATTACCATCTAAGTTTTCATACCAAACTACCGAATCAATAAAATATGCAACAGCCATCAGATCAATATCACCATCTCCATCAATATCAGCAGCAGAAACGAATGTCGTTTCGTTTAAAGTAGCAATCAAATTTTCTGAACCAAAAGTTCCAAGGCCATCCAAGTTTTTATACCACGTAATTGAATTGCCAAATTTATTTGCAGATACTAAATCTGAATTTCCATCGCCATCTATATCTGCTGCTACTATTATTTGGGTTCCATTTGCAGTTTGGGTAATTATTTGTTGGGGGCCAAATTGTGCAAAACTTTTAAAGCTAAGTAGGATAATGGCAATTATATATAAATATCTTATCATATTTTTTTGTGTAAAAAGACGGCCTCAAAATTTGAGATCGTCCAAATTTAAACTTTGACAATGTCCAAATCTTTGTCAAAGTTAATAGTTTTAATCCGCCACCTCCACCTTTTCCAGTTTCATCCCCTCCGCTTCCTCGGTAATGGTTACGGTATAGCCAAACCCGGTAGTTTTGTAAAAGTACACTATTTTCTGAAGCACATTTTCGTTTCGGGAAATTTGAAGTTCGCTAATAAAATCGCCCTTCTTTTTATCGTTATTTTGTTGCGTTTCGCTATTGGCTCCCTTTGGGTTCGGAAAAGCAAACTGCCGCGGAATATCAAAAAGCTGCTGCGCCGTAAAAAACGCTTCATGCCATTTGTTTGTAGGGAGTATTAATGTTTCGGTTTTGGTGGGCTTGCTCGCCGTTCCGCCCGTAGCTTCGGAATAGCTTACCTTCGGAAAATCCTTTCTCAATTCTTCAGCATAAAGCTTTGCCGAAGCATCTTCCCCGGGAGGGAAAAATTTCGACAGAAAACCGTTAAAGGCAAACCCTTTTTGGTTGTTGAATTCCACTTCGTCCATTGCGCCATCAATTCCGCCTACATTCATCGTTGTTTTTCCTTCGGCATTTACAATTTTCACTTTCGTACCCAAAGGCATTACGGTAAGTTTCGCACTTTGCAGATTGGGAAATTCCCGCAAGGTCAAACCACTTACAGCAGTAACATACAAAGCATCGGGCGCAGTTTCCGTAGGGATGGAATCTGTTACAACAGTTTGTGTTTCTTCGTTAGTTTTGGCGTCGTTTTTACAGGAAAATAGAAAGGTGAAACCTGCAAGGGCAAGGATGGAAAAAGCTACGGTTTTCATAAGCTGAAGTTTTAAATTAGTTTAAAGATACGTAGTCTTTTTTTCATATAAAATTTTCGGTTTTATGTCCTCTCCAACCCCTCCATTCTTCGGCTACGCTCAATAATCTAGAAGTGGAGCTGAGTTCCTCTCTTTTCAAGGTGGGACTAAAATTCGAGCTTCAATTGCACATCAATTGATTCTTTTAAAACTTCCTTTTTCTTTGAAGTTTCGTTGTTTAGGTTCGAAATTGAAATTCCCAACAACCGTACCGACTCCTTCATTTTTTCCTGATATAACAATTCTTTAACTACATTTAAAATCAATTCTTTGGAAGAAATAAACTGTGGAATCGTTTTACTGCGCGTCTGTAATGTGAAGTCGCGATATCTAATTTTTAAGGTTACAGTCTTTCCTGCAATTTTGCTTCGAATTAAACGATTTTCAACCTCGGAAGCAATTTCATCAAGTCTTTCCATCATAAAAATTTCCGAAGAGATATTTTCAGAAAACGTGTGTTCCGCTGCCAATGATTTTTGAATTCGTGTGGGTTTTACTTTGCTGTTATGAATTCCGCGAACCACTTTATAATAAAAGCCACCGCTTTTTCCGAAGTTTTCCTCCAAAAATTCGAGCGATTTTTCTTTTAAATCCTTCCCGGTAAAAATGCCCAAACGATACATTTTTTCCTTCGTTACTTTCCCTACGCCGTAAAATTTCTTCACATCCAGCGTTTCTAAAAACGGCTCAACCTCCTCCGGTCCCAATGTTTTTTGCCCGTTGGGTTTGTTGATGTCGCTTGCTATTTTTGCAACGAATTTATTGATGGAAATTCCCGCAGAGGCATTTAAGCCAGTTACTTCTTTTATTCTTTTTCGAATTTCTTCAGCAATCATCGTGGCGCTGGGATTGCCTTTCTTGTTTTCGGTTACGTCCAAGTAGGCTTCATCTAGCGATAGTGGCTCCACCAAATCGGTAAATTCTAAAAATATTTGTCTAATCTGTTTTGAAACCTCTTTGTAGCGGTCAAAATTGGTTTTTACAAAAATTAATTCGGGACAAAGTTTTATAGCCATCGCGCCGCTCATCGCGCTTCTAATACCAAATTTTCTAGCTTCATAACTTGCAGCTGCCACCACCCCGCGGGCAGAACTTCCGCCCACCGCCAACGGTTTTCCGCGCAATTCAGGATTGTCCAACTGCTCAACAGACGCATAAAAAGCGTCCATGTCTATGTGGATAATTTTGCGCAAGGGCATTTCGTTTAGCATACGGTAAATTTACTGTCTTTTAAGTAATCAAAACCTAACAGGTTTCAAAAACCTGAATTCCTATCCCCGAAGGTTTTGAAAACCTTTGAGGTTTTATTAACTTCCCGCAAGGTTTTCAAAACCTTGTTGGTATATTTAGACTATGAAATCAGCAATCATTTTAGGCGCCACAGGACTCACAGGAAGTATTTTATTAGAGAAGCTTTTAACAGATGCTTCCTTTGAAAAAATAAAACTTTTTTCTAGGAGTTCCGTAGAAAACAATTCCCCAAAAATTGAAGAACATCTAATAGATATGTTTCAATTGGAAGCTCATTCCGAAGCATTTAAAGCAGATGTTGTTTTCTGCTGTATTGGCACCACAAAAGCCAAAACACCCGACAAAGAAATCTATAAAAAGATTGATTACGGCATACCCGTTGCCGCTGCAAAACTTGCAAAACAAAACGGGATTGAAAAGTTTATCGTAATTTCAGCATTGGGGGCAGATGAAAAAAGCAGTATATTTTACAATAAAGTAAAAGGCGAAATGGAACGTGATGTTTTACAACAAAACATTGAAAACACGTATATTCTTCAGCCTTCATTAATTGTTGGTGACCGAAACGAAAGCCGATTGGGCGAAGAAATTGCGACTTTTTTTATGAAAACTATTGGATTTTTAATTCCGAAGAAATACAAAATGATTAAAGCCGAAACCATTGCCAAAGCGATGCTTGTTTTAGCTAAAGATGGTTATTCTGAACAAATTATTACATCAGAAAAAATTAAAGGGATTGTTAATTGAAACGTTTTTATATTCAAAATAAATGCAGGAAATAGAACGTAAATTTTTAGTGACTTCAGAAGCTTTTAAAAATGAAGCCCACAAACGCACGCACATTGTACAAGGTTTTCTAAATGCAAATCCGGAGCGCACGGTACGAATTCGAACACGAGCAAATGACGGTTTTCTAACTGTAAAGGGCAAAGCTAACAAGTCGGGTCTTTCGCGTTTTGAATGGGAAAAACAAATCTCACTTTCTGAAGCCGAAGATTTGCTTCACCTTTGTGAACCGGGCATTATAGAAAAAACACGTTACGAAGTTTCAAGCGGAGACCATACTTTTGAAGTGGATGAATTTAAAGGTGAAAACGAAGGATTAATTATAGCCGAAATAGAACTAGGTTCAGAAAATGAACCTTTTTCAAAACCCGAATGGCTGGGTGAGGAAGTTACCGGCAATATTAAATACTACAATTCGCAATTGAGTAAAAACCCTTTTAAAAATTGGATTTGAAGAAAGTAACAGTTGGCAGTTTGCTAATCCAAAAGTTGACAAATTTTCACAATTGTTTCGACATTTGATGTTGCAATAATTCCCTCTTCAAAAAAAGAATCGCTGTGCATAGAAACTTTCGGTTTTTTCGTAAGTACTTGCTTTTTGTTTGTTGCCGAAAGATGAATACTTCTAAATCCAACTTCTTTAAATTTCAAGGCATTTTCTACATTGATTCCGCCGCCGGGCATAATTTCCATTTCTTCTTTTGAAATATTTTGAAGTTCTTTCAGCAGTGAAATCCCTTCGATTGCTGTAGGTTTTTGACCTGAAGAAAGTAATCTATCCACTTTTAGATCCATTAGATTTTGAAGTTCTTCCAAAGGATTTTCAACCCAATCAAACGCTCGATGAAAAGTGAATTCCATTCCTTCGGAAGCGGTTATCATTTGTTTCGTTTTTTTTAAATTAATTTTGTTTTCCGAAGTTAAAAATCCGCTTACAATTCCTGCACAACCCAACTTTTTACAGAATGCAATATCGCGCAGCATCACATCAAATTCATCTTCGGAATAGGTGAAATTTCCACTTCGCGGACGAATTAAAACGTGGGTAGGAATATTTAATTCTGAAATCACTTTTTCAATTAAACCGTGGCTTGGCGTAAGACCGCCCACCGAAAGTTCGGTGCAAAGTTCTATTCGGTTTGCGCCTGCAAGTTGCGCGGCTTTGGCACTTTCAAAACTATTTGCGCAGATTTCAATTTGTATATAATTCAACTTTGATAATGTTTTAAACTTTGTCAAAGTTAAATCATTGAACTATTACTTCGTCGATAAACGTACAAGCTTTCTGACCAAGCACCCTGCACTCTATTAATGATGGGCGGGGAAGGGTTTTCCGTTATGCTAAAAAAAAACCTGCCTTGAAAAATTCAAGACAGATTTTCAACTATCAACAATAAAAAAACTATGAAAAAACTATTGCCAGCCGCCGCCCAAAGCTTCGTATAAATCTACGATGGATTGCAGTTGGCTATTCTTTGCATTAATTAAATTTAAACTGGAATTTAGCGCGTTTTCCTGCGCTGTCAATACTTCTAAATAATTTGCGAAACCGTTGTTTAAAAGCTCTTCAGAAAAATCGGTCGCGAGGGTATAGGCTTTAAATTCTTTCTCCTTAACCGCAATTTTTTCGGTGGCTGCTTCGTAGCTGTACAGTGCATCCGAAACTTCTTTACTGGCATTGATAATGGCATATCTAAAATCTAAATATGCCTGTTCTTGTTTTGCTTGCGAAACTTCGTATTGTGTACGAATTTGACGCTTGTTGAAAATAGGCTGCGTTAAACCACCAATTATACTTGCAAACAACGAGTTAGCGCTAAAAAGTTTATCAATTTCCATATTTTGAAATCCGCCCGTCGCCGAAAGCGTTAACGATGGGTAAAAACTAGCACGCGCTACATTTGTAAGCTCAAAGGCATTCATCAAACTGTATTCGGCAGCAATTACATCGGGTCTATTTCGAAGTAATTGAGCGGGAACACCGGTTTTTAAAGCCACTTCTAAGTTTTGATTTTCTAAACTCCCGCGTTCAACCATTCGCGGCGCGCTTCCCATTAATATGGACATTGTATTTTCTAATAAACGCGCTTGGTTTTTTAAATCGATTAAAATTCCTTGGGCGTTGTACAATTGTGCTTCGGTCTGTTTTACACCTACTTCGGTAACGTTTCCGGCTTCTTTTAAAGCTTGGGTTGTTTCCAAACCTCTGGAACGCGTATTTATGGTTTCTTCGGTAACTTTTATTTGTTCATCCAAAGCCAGCAATTGGTAATAAACCGATGCGATATTTGCAATCAATCTACTTTTTACGGCTTGGTGCGCTGCAAAACTTTGCAGATACGAGGCTTGAAAAGCACGTTGATTACTGCGTATTTTTCCCCAGATATCGGCTTCCCAAGAAAGACCGGCGCTTAATTCGTATTGTCCAATTGAAGAAATATCGCCAAATTGATTTGTAGCTGGCAATTCCTGATGGGTGTATTGCGCTTTGCCACTTAACGAAGGAAAATAACCAGCCTTGCCCTGTTTTACGTATGCTTCAGCTATTCGAATTTGCTGAAGCGCAACGCGAATATCCATATTGTTTTGCAGTCCTTCTTCAATATAATTTTGAAGTATGGGATCTGTAAACAATTCTTTCCAAGAAAGTGAAGCAATAGTTAAGGTGTCTACTGGAAGATTATCGGTTCTGTAATTGGCTTCGTTTACTACTTGTGGTCGTTCGTAATCTTTTGCCGCAAAACATGAAACTAAGATAAACGGAATACTTAGAACCAACAGGAATGAATAAATTCTATTTGTTTTCATCTGTTTGATTTTTGAATCTTTTAAAAATGAATTTATTTGATTATTCATTGTTTTCGTTATTTTCAATTAATTTATCACCTGTTTCAACAACTAAATGTTCTTCGGAAATCTCTTGATTATCTGTTGGTGCGCCAGACATTTTTTCTTGCAACCATTGAAAGAGAATAAAGAGAATTGGAATCACAAATACGCCTAAAACAGTACCAATAAATAGTCCGCCAACCGCACCGGTACCAATAGATCGGTTTCCTGCTGCACCCACGCCACTTGAGAACACCAAAGGCATCAACCCAAAAATAAAGGCAAAGGAAGTCATTAGTATTGGTCGCAGTCTGGCTTCGGCTCCATCGATCGCAGCATCGAGAATTGACTCGCCGTGTTTTCTTCGCTGTAGGGCAAATTCAACAATAAGAATAGCATTTTTGGCTAATAGCCCAATGAGCATTATTAAAGCAATCTGGAAATAGATATTGTTCTGCAAGCCCATGAGTTGTGTTGAAATGTATGCGCCAAAAACCCCGACTGGTAAAGAAAGTAAAACAGCGAAAGGCAATAAATAACTTTCGTACTGTGCCGCTAGCAAAAAGTAAACGAAAACCAACGATAATATAAATATGGTTGTTGTTTGATTGCCCGCGTTTTTTTCTTCTAAAGTAAGACCGGAATATGCAATATCAAAATTACTCGGAAGGGTTTTGGTAACCTCTTCAACGGCCTTAATTACATCACCCGAACTATAACCCGGAGCCGAAGCGGCGGTTACTTTTGTTGAATTAAACAGGTTGAAACGCGTTACCGATTGCGGCCCGTAAACCCTTTTTAATGAAACAAATTGCGTTATTGGCGTCATTTCGCCGCTGGCAGTACGCACGTAAATACTGTTCAAATCGCTTTCTGTGGCTCTATCTTCCGGCAATGCTTGCACGTAAACACGGTATTGTTTTCCGAAGCGGGAAAAATCTGCTGCGAAAATACTTCCTATATAACCTTGCAGTGTATTAAAAATACTTTGCACAGAAACGCCTACTTCCTTTGCCAATGGCACATTGAGTGTCATTTCATATTGTGGATAACGCGTGTTGAACGAGGATTGCGCATATTGAATCTCGGGACGTGCGGTAAGTTTTTGTATAAATTCTTGATTGGCTTTATCTAAATCTGTAAAACTTCCGCCGGAACGGTCTAACAGATTTACTTCTGCACCTGCTGAATTACCAAATCCAGGAATACTCGGTGGCGAGAAGAAAATAATTTGTGCCTCCGGTATTTGTGCTGCAACCCCGAAAAGCATTCCCGTAATTGCTTGTGCCGAAAGTGAATCTTCTTTTCGATCGTTCCAATTGTCAAGTCTAATAAATCCTAGTCCATAGTTGCTTCCGGCGCCACTAATTAAACTACGTCCGTCAATTAGCGATACACCTTGAACTCCGGGTAGATTTTTAATTTTAGAATATAGAATTTGGTTTACTTCGTGCGTTCGGTCTATAGACGAACCCGCCGGAAGTTCCATATTCATAAAAATAATACCACGATCTTCATCGGGAACGAATCCTGTTTTTGTAACTGAAGAAGACCAATAAATACCACCTACTGTTAAAAGTAAAATGAGGACGGTAATCCATTTATGTCTGTACAGAAAATGAACCGATCTTCCGTATCTATCTACGGTAGCTTTAAACCCTCTGTTAAAACTGTTGAAAAATTTCTGAATAAATCCAGGTTTGTTGCTGTTCTGTTTTTCGTCGTGACCTTTCAAAAACAAGGCACATAATGCAGGTGTTAAGGTTAAAGCGTTGACGGCAGAAATTAATATTGCAACAATTAAGGTTACACCAAATTGTTCATAAAATACACCCGTTGGTCCTTTTATAAAAGTAACGGGAATAAATACCGCAGACATCACCAAGGTAATGGAAACAATTGCTCCCGTAATATCGCGCATTGCATTCACAGATGCTCTTTTGGCACTTTTTTCGCCATCGTCAATCTTTGCGTGGACGGCTTCAACGACCACAATTGCGTCATCCACCACAATACCAATTGCCAATACAAGTGCGAAAAGTGTAAGTAGATTTATGGAATACCCGAATAAATTTAAAAAGAAAAACGTACCAATAATTGAAACCGGAACCGCAATTGCAGGTATTAACGTAGAACGGAAATCCTGTAAAAAGATAAAAACAACGAGGAAAACCAAAAGGAAGGCTTCAACTAAAGTAGTAACCACTTTTTGAATAGAAGCGTTCAAAAAATTATTGGTATCATACGGAATATAATACGTAATGCCTTGAGGCAAATCGCGCTCTACCTTTACAAGCTCCAGTTTAATTGCATCAATAATTTCCTGTGCGTTAGAACCTTTAGTTTGAAAGATACCCATATTTACCGCTGGATAGCCGTTTGTTACCGAACCACCTGAGTAAGACTGTGCACCGAGTTCAATTTTAGCTACATCGCTCAATTTTAAGAAATCGCCATTGCCCAAAGCTTTTATAATAATGTCGCTGTATTGTTGTTCGGTTTTGTAACGCCCTGGGTATTTTATGGTATACGAAAAAGCTTCTCCGTTATTTTCACCCAACGAACCAGCAGCAGCTTCAAGACTTTGTTCTTTCAATGCTGCTACAACATCGGATGGCATTAAACTATAAGCTGCAAGTTTTTGTGGGTTTAACCAGATTCGCATAGAATAATCCTTTCCACCGAAAACGCTTACATCTCCAACCCCGTTAACCCTTTGTAATTCTGGAATAACGTTTATTTTTAAATAATTTTGAAGATACGTATCGTCGTAATCTGTGTTGGTGCTATAGAAAGAAAGGAACATCAATGCCGAAGTTTGCTGTTTTGAAACAGTAACCCCAGTTTGTAGTACGGCTTGTGGCAACAAAGAGTTGGCGCGTGCCACACGGTTCTGCACATTTACCGCGGCAATGTCTGGATCAATATCCTGATCAAAAAATACACTAATGGAAGCGGTTCCATTATTGGTGGCGGTAGAGCTAAGGTAGGTCATTCCTTCCACCCCGTTTATTTGTTCTTCCAACGGAATAATCACGCTTTCAAGAATTGTTTCAGCATTGGCACCGGGATACGATGCATTTACCTGAATAGTGGGCGGAGCGATATCTGGATACTGGGTAATGGGAAGATTAGTAAGTCCCAAAATACCTAGAATCACTATAATTATTGAGATAACCGTAGAAAGTACGGGTCTATTTATAAATGTTTTTATCATGGTTTTTTATTTCTGAAACGGTTATCTAAATAAAGTTTCGGTAGGTTTTGCAATGCTATCGAAAGGCATTTCCTGTGGATTTATTTTTGAATTACCACGTAATTTATTTGCACCTTTTGCAACAATTACATCGCCTTTTTCTAATCCAGAAGTTACCACATAAAGATTTTCAACTGCCGCTGAAGTACCAATTTTTGAAGAAGTAGCCGTACTATCTTTTCCTACTTTATACACATAAATATTCCCTTGCTGTTCAAAAGTAGCTTCCTGTGGCACTACAATTACATCGGTATAGGTTTTTGGCACTTGAATTTTTCCGCTGTTGCCGCTTGTTAAAATTCGAGATGGATTGTCGAAAATGGCTCTAAACGAAATAGAACCCGTATTGGCATTAACCTGTGAATTAATAGTTTCAATGGTTCCTTCTTCTTCGTATAAGCTTCCGTTTGCCAATAATAATCGCACTTTAGGAAGTTTTGCTATTTTTTCTTCTATAGTTTTTCCTTCGGCATTCTGCATAAAGTCTAAATATTCCTTTTCATTCATTGAAAAATAGGCATATACTTTACTAATATCTGCAACCGTCGTCATAGGTATTTGCGACGATGGACTTACCAAAGCACCTTTCCGAAGATTTATAGATCCCACAAAACCATCAACAGGGCTTTTTATGTTTCCAAAATCTATGTTTGCAGCAATACTATTATAACTGCTTTTGGCCTGTTGCAATTTGGCTTTTGCCGTTTCCAATTGCACATTGCTAATAATGTTTTTTTCCACCAAAGGTTTCAATTTATCAACCTCAACTTGGGCAGCGTTAACATTGGCACGAGCCGCAGCGGCATCTTGGTTTAAAACTTGGGTTTCTAACCTAAAAAGGGTTTGACCTTTGTTTACTTTTTGACCTTCGTCTACCAAAACATCTGTTATATAACCCGAAATTTTAGCCCGTACTTCACTGTTTACAATTCCTTCAATACTTGCAGGATATGAAGTATAAGCTGTCACGGTTTTTGTAGGCACACTTACTACAGGCAAGGTTGGAGCTTGTTGCCCAAATTGTGCCTGCTGTGCGTTTTTCTTGTCTCCGCAGGAAGCTAATAATAACGAAAACCCAAAAATTAGGGGAAGTGCGTAATATAGATTTTTACTTTTCATTGTTGATTTTAATAAGTTGATTTTTTATTCTTTTTCGGCTAATTTTTCTCGTAATTTTTTAATAGAAGCACTTGCTTGCTCCAGAAAACTGATGTAATCTTTATGAAAGTCAAGTTCAAATTTCTCGTCGGAATTTTCAGGTAATGAACTATTAATTTCTTCTTTGTAAACCATCACTTCACGATGCAGTACACTTTCTAATTCCCAATTTTGTAACATTTCTGTCATCGACTTAATCATGGCATCTGGCGAAAGGATAAAATATTTTTTTCTGTCGCCAGGTTTTGTAAAGTAAGTAACTCGTTGAGTAGCTTGTAAATTGGTTAAGTGCGAAGAAATTGTGCTTTTGCTTGCACATAAATCGCAAACCAAATCTTCAAAGGTAATCCCTCTTCTTCCGGTTAAAATAAGTTTTGAAAGTATGCGGGCAGCCAACGGTGCTATCTGCTCCTTATTTTCAAGGTGCACCCCTAATCTCTCTACTAACTTTTCTTTTTTACTCACAATATGAATTAATTCAAAAAATTTAAGCGGCAAAAATACGATTGGTTCGGACATAACCGAACCAACGTTGTATTAAATTTGTGTTAAATTAATTTTGAAGTGTTTTTTAACATATTCAAAAATTCGTAAAAGAAGCATTTTAAAAAAGAGAAACCTTTAAAATATTAAGATAATAATTCTGAAAGCGTATTTCAAAAATTATTGTTTTCTACTTTTTTCGAATTTTTTAACTGTGCTCATCCCTTTGAGGCACAGAGATTAAAGCCAGAATTGGTGAAGTTTGGTAACTAAAAAATGATATCTTCGGCGAAAATTTTAAAACCTAATAAAATGAACAAACTTTATTCTTTAGTTCTGCTTTTGGCAGTAACATCCCTTTCTTATGCCCAGTCGGGAGTTTTAGACACTTCTTTTGGCACCGATGGTTTTGTAACCACCGTGGTTAATGGTACGTACAACTACTCCAAAGGTTCTATTGTGCAACCAGATGGTAAAATTATTGTTGTGGGTCAGGCCGGTGAAGCATCAAATTACAAGGCTTTTGCCACTCGCTACAACACTGATGGCACATTAGACACATCTTTTGGAACCAACGGCTCGCAGGTAGTTGCTGTAGGTCCTGTAAAATCATTTGCTACAGATGTTGCACTACAAAACGACGGAAAAATTGTTGTAAGTGGTTACACTTGGGACAATGTGACTGGCGATATATTTGTAATTCGTTTTAATGCTGATGGAACATTTGACAATACTTTTGGCACAAATGGTATTTCTATCGCCGACAATTCTACAGATGTTTCTGAAACAGTAGCTATTCAAAATGACGGTAAAATATTAGTTGGTGGATATACAGATGATAATTTTACAGTGGCAAGATTTAATACAGACGGAACAATAGACACAAGTTTTGGTGTTAATGGTTGGTCTATGGCTCAATTTGGTTTCCCAAGCTATAATAGAGATTTGGCGCTTCAAGCCGACGGTAAGATTGTTTTGGGTGGATTCGCGATTGGATCTGTTTATCAATTTGCTGCTGCTCGCTTAAATGCAGATGGTACTATTGATAATACTTTTGGAACCAATGGAATGGTTGCTTTTAACATTGGTAGCGGAAACGATTTCGGTGAAGCTGTTGCAGTACAAGACGATGGCAAGATTTTAATCGGTGGTCATAAATGGATTAGCAATATAGGTCTAAAACATGATTTAGCGGTTGTGCGTTTAAACGCAGATGGTTCTTTAGACACTACCTATGGCACCGATGGTGTAGCTATTGCGCGTATTGTAGATGGCTCTAACTATTCAGACGATATGCTGATTCAATCAGATGGAAAAGTAATTATTGCTGGTTACACTATTCTTAATAATGTGTACGATTTAGCTATGGCACGTTTTAATACAGATGGAAGTTTGGACAACACTTTTGGTACAGACGGAATGGTAAGCACAGATTTTAACGGTCGCGAAGATTACGCAAGTGCGATTGCACTTCAGCCTGACGATAAAATTATTTTGGCAGGAAACTCTTTTAATAGCGGCGCTTCTGATATTCTTGTAGCTCGTTACGACAATATTATTTTGGGAACTGATGAATTTCAAAATATAGATTTCCGATTATATCCAAACCCAGCTAAAGAGCAAATTACTATTGCATTAAACGATGTTTCTTCAAACTATGAGGTTACTATTTTTAATGTTTTGGGTAAAAAAGTTTACGCTTCCGAAATTCAAAAAGTTGGGCAAATTGATGTTTCTGGTTTAGCTTCCGGAACGTATTTGGTAAAACTTAATTCTGATAGCAAATCGAGCGTTGTTCGATTTGTGAAGCAATAATTTTTTCTGAATACTATAAAATTAAAGAGGCTATCTGTAAAGGGTAGCCTCTTTTTTTTGAGCTAATCGTGTAAAAACGTGCGTAGAATTTTACAAAATAAATTCATTCACATTTTTAAACCATTCCCTTAATATCATTTCCCCAAGTTGGATACGCAAAAATCATGGCTTTTAAATTTTCAGTGGTTAATTTTCCGCACATTGCCAAAACAAAAAGGTTTATCATTTCTCCAGCTTCCGAAGCAATAATATGCGCCCCTAAAATCAGGTTACGGTCCTTATCTACTATGGTTTTATAAGCATACACTTTTTCGCTAATGCGTTTTGCATTAAACCATTTGGGAACGCTTTTATATTCCACTGTAATTTTATATCCTTTTTCAAGATCGAGTTTGTCAATTGATGGCACGCGGCCGGCGGTATTAAAAACCATACGCGTATCAACAGATTCTGTTTTGCCGTTCTTTTGGAATGAAACCCTATAATTTTTCTGAAGTTTTTCAACTGCGGAAACCTTTGCGTTAAAAATAAATTTTATACCCAGTTCTTCCGAAGCTTTTGTAAGATGCGACACAATAGCTGCTTCAAAAAGATGAAGTGGTCTGTCGCCAAATTCAATAACAGTAACCTTTGCACCACAACGCGCCGCAATATGCGCGAACTCCATTCCAATATAACCCGCACCAACAAATACAATGCTTTCGGGCAACTCTTTCAAATTCAGAAAATCATCGCTTATCATTAAATGTTCTCTCCCGGGAATTTTTAGTTCCATTGGTTTTTGCCCGGTTGCAATTACTATTTTTTTCGCTTTAACCGTTTTGCCTTCAACTGAAAGCGTGTTTTCATCGAGAAATTTTGGCGATTGATGAAACATATCAATTCCAGCTTCTTTTATTTTCTTTTCTGTGGAAGCGGGTACCGCATCTGTAAACGTAGATTTAAATTCCTGCAGCGCCGCCCAATCTATTTTTGGAACGGTAACAATTCCCTTACCTTCCAAACATTCTGAAAGGTGAATAGCTTCCGTTATTCCCACCAAAACTTTTTTAGGGTCACAACCGCGATTGGCGCAGGTGCCGCCAAATTCACGGTTATCGGCAATTGCTACTTTCATTTCTTCGGCAGCACAGTCGAAAGCCACGGTTTTCCCCGCGGTTCCGGTTCCTATTACAAAAACATCGTATTCTTTTATTGCCATTCTTTGAGATTTCTTCAACTTCAAAGGTTTTATAAATCTTCGAGGTTTATTGTTTTTATTCAATTTCAACTAAAATTACAGATTCAACTGAGAGCTGTGTGTTAGCAAAATGATAAAGTTGCTATTAAAAACCTAACAGATCTTTGAGACCTGTTAGGTTTGGATTAAATTTGCAGCTCAATGCATAAAAAAATTGTTACTTCATTTTATTCACGGTCTTCGCAAACACGAAAACTGGGGGAAACTATTGCCATTTCGGCTCCGCTCAATGACCAAAAAAGTTCGGTGGCTGAGCGGAGTAGAAGCCGCGATATTACGGTTTCAGGCCTTGTAGGCTCAGCGCTTTCAATGGTTTTGGCGCAAACTTTTCGGAATACTGAAGTTCCTTTTCTACTAATTTTAAACGATAAAGAGGAAGCAGCCTACCATTTAAACGATTTAGAAAATCTGTTGGGAGATAAAAATGTGCTTTTTTATCCCGGAAGCTATCGCCGCCCATACCAAATAGAGGAGACCGATAATGCCAACGTTTTGTTGCGAAGCGAGGTTTTAAACCGAATAAATTCGCGCAAAAAACCGGCATTTATCATTACCTATCCCGAAGCACTTTTTGAAAAAGTGGTTACGCGAAAAGAATTGGAGCGAAATACTTTAAAAATTGCCGTTAATGACCAATTGTCAATAGATTTTGTAAACGAGCTTTTGTTTGAGTTCCGTTTTAAAAGAACCGATTTTGTAACCGAACCCGGCGAGTTTTCTGTCCGTGGTGGAATCTTGGATGTGTTCAGTTTCAGTAACGATGAACCGTACCGAATAGAATTTTTTGGTGACGATGTAGATAGCATTCGCACCTTCGATGTGGAAACACAGCTTTCTTTGGAACAAGTAAAAAAGGTTTCAATCATTCCGAATGTTGAGAATAAAAGAATAGATGAAAATCGCGAAAGTTTTTTAAAATACATTGCCTCTAAAACAGTGGTTTTTTTAAAAAATGAAGAACTTTTTAGTAGTGCAATTGACAATTTATTTAAAAAAGCTACCGAAGCCTATAACGCTATAGATTCTGAAATAAAACGCGCAGAGCCTTCGGAATTATTCGCAACTTCAGATTTGTTGAAGTTGCAATTGGAAGGTTTTAAAACAATTAGAATTGGGAATAGTTCTATTTCAAATCCTAATACAATTTCGTTTTCAACAAAGCCACAACCGTCTTTCAATAAGCAATTTAATTTGCTAATTGAAAATTTAAATGACAATACTGAAAAGGGAATAAAAAATTATATTTTTTGTAGTAGCGAACAGCAAGCAAAACGCTTTCAAGATATTTTTGAAGATGCCCAACAAAATGTTGAGCAATTTGAAACCATTGTTTTTCCACTGTACCAAGGATTTATTGATACCGATTTAAAGATAGCGTGTTACACCGACCATCAAATTTTTGAGCGTTATCACAGATTTCAGCTTAAAAATGGTTACGCCAAAAAGCAGGCAATTACTTTAAAGGAAATTACCAATCTTGAGGTGGGCGATTATATAACGCACATTGACCACGGGATTGGAAAATTTGGCGGTTTGCAGAAAATTGAAGTTGAAGGAAAGATGCAGGAAGCCATCAAACTTTTTTATGGCGACCGCGATATTTTGTATCTCAGTATTCACAGTCTTCACAAGATTTCAAAATTCAACGGTAAAGATGGAAAGGAGCCCAAAATCTACAAATTGGGCAGCGATGCGTGGAAAAAGTTAAAGCAAAAAACAAAAACGCGTGTAAAGGAAATTGCCTTCAATTTAATTGAACTTTATGCGAAACGTCGCACATTAAAAGGCTTTGCGTTTGATCCCGACAGTTATTTGCAAGCCGAATTGGAGTCATCTTTTATTTACGAAGACACGCCAGACCAAAGCTCTGCGACCGAAGACGTAAAAAAGGACATGGAAAACGAGCGCCCAATGGACCGTTTGGTTTGTGGCGACGTAGGTTTCGGAAAAACGGAAGTCGCAATTCGCGCAGCTTTTAAAGCGGTTGATAATGATAAACAAGTAGCGGTTTTGGTGCCAACAACTATTTTGGCATTTCAGCATTTTAAAACTTTTTCTGAACGACTTTCTGAAATGCCCGTTAAAGTGGATTATCTAAATCGTTTTAGAACGGCAAAAGAGCGTAGAACGGTTTTGGAGGAATTGAAAAATGGCAAACTCGATATTGTTATTGGCACACACCAATTGGTTAATAAAGCAGTGGAATTTAAGGATTTGGGACTTCTAATTATTGACGAAGAGCAAAAGTTTGGCGTAGCAGTAAAAGATAAATTGAAAACCATAAAAGAAAATGTAGATACGCTTACGTTAACGGCGACGCCCATTCCGCGTACGTTGCAGTTCAGTTTGATGGCTGCGCGCGACCTTTCGGTAATTACTACACCGCCGCCAAACCGCTATCCTGTGGAAACGCACGTTATTCGTTTTGGGGAAGAAAGTATTCGCGATGCGGTGCGTTATGAAATTTCACGCGGGGGTCAGGTTTTCTTTGTTCACAATAGAATTGAAAATATTAAAGAAGTCGCAGGATTGATTCAGCGATTAGTGCCAGATGCCAAAATTGGTATTGGGCACGGGCAAATGGACGGTAAAAAACTAGAAGATTTGATGCTTCGGTTTATGAATAATGAATTTGATGTTTTGGTTTCCACAACAATCATTGAAAGCGGATTGGACGTTCCAAATGCGAACACCATTTTCATCAACAATGCTAATAATTTCGGCCTTTCAGACCTTCATCAAATGCGGGGTCGCGTTGGGCGAAGCAATAAAAAAGCATTCTGTTATTTTATCACTCCAGAATATTCTGCGATGACAGACGAAGCGCGAAAGCGAATAACGGCTTTGGAACAATTTTCAGAATTGGGAAGCGGAATCAACATTGCGATGAAAGATTTGGAAATTCGTGGCGCAGGCGATTTGTTGGGTGGCGAACAAAGCGGATTTATCAACGAAATTGGTTTTGAAACCTATCAAAAAATTCTATCTGAAGCAATTGAAGAGTTAAAAGATAAGGAATTTAAGAATCTATACGAAGAAACGGAAGGGCCGAAGAAAAGTTTCGTAAAAGAAATGACAATCGATACCGATTTTGAATTGCTGTTTCCAGACGATTACGTCAATAATATTACAGAAAGATTAAATCTTTACACAAAACTGAACGAGCTTAAAAACGAAGCCGAACTTCAGAAATTTGAAAAAGAATTGCTGGATCGTTTTGGAGAATTACCCAAACCAGCCGACGATTTATTAAACAGCGTTCGCATAAAATGGCTTGCGATTTCTATGGGCTTGGAACGCCTAATAATGAAACAGAAAAAAATGGTTGGTTATTTTGTAGCGGACCAACAAAGTGCTTTTTATCAAAGTCCAACTTTCACAAAAGTGCTGCAATACGTGCAAAGCCATCCACAAAAAGTAACGATGAAAGAAAAACAAACCCGCAACGGCTTGCGGTTATTGTTAACTTTTGAAGGAATTTCTTCGGTAGATAAAGCGCTTCGGGCTTTGGAGCCGTTTTCGGAATAAAGTAGCATTTCATTTTGTATATTTGATTTATGGCGACAACACAAAATCTTTCTATTGAACAACTTGCCGAAGCTTTTCAAGAATTGAGTATTTCTGAAAGAGCGAAACTTGCTGCGCTTTTGCCAGAAGATTGGTTTGAAAATAGAAGTGAATTATCTGAAATTCAAAAACAAGCTTTGGATTTTGCTTCAGAAAAAGAAAATCAAGGCAGAGAAGTATTTCATACTTGGGATGAGGTTGAAAATTATGTGAAGCATCGACCCAATGAGTAACTATCAAATTTTGATAGAAGAAGATGCCAAATTCGACATTGCCGAAGGATACGATTGGTATTCAAAAATATCAATTAAAATATCTGAATCGTTACTTTTTGAAATAAAGAAAATAATGGATTATTTATCGCGAAATACTTTTCTTTTCCAATTGGTTTATAAATATTTTCGTCAAGTTCCTATTAAAAAATTTCCTTTCGTTATTCTGTATAAAGTTGATCCGGATAATGTAAAAAAATTGCGGGTTTTTCCAACAAATATGAATCCTGAAAGTAAATTTACTATTGTTCGAAAGTAAACCAATTCCTTTAAAATCAACGAATGTCGGGTAAATGTCGGGTTTAATTCACTTGAAAATATTGCACTATCTTTACTAGCACCGTACTATTGCTTCATAAAATTTTAAATAATGAAACAACCCGAACTTGGTCGAAAAATTTTGGAACTCCGAAAGCAAAAAGGTTTTACGCAGGAAGAACTTGTGAAGCAGTGCAACATTAATGTGCGAACCATTCAGCGAATTGAAGCTGGCGAAGTTACCCCGCGAAGTTTTACCTTGAAAACTATTTTAAATGCGCTGGGTGAAGATTTGGAAAATCTGCAAGAATCCGAGGCTTCTCTTTTTGAAAAATTCAATTTAAAAGATGCAGCGTTTTCAGCGTTTTATATAAGACTTGCGTGGATTTGCGGGATCATTTATTTTCTTTCCGGCTTTGTTGAATTTGCCGTTGACTATGCCAGATTTCAGGAAGGTGAATTGATTATTTCCAAAGGCGCATATATAAGTTTGAAATTTATTGTGATGCTGGTGTTTATTTATTTTTTATGGGGATTTGTTTTGAGCGGAAGAATCTTCAATAATTATTTATTGAAAATAGGCGGTTTCTTTTTGATTGGCACAACCATTTTGTTTTACGGTTACGATATGGTTTCGCTATATTTTGAGTTGTTTAATATAGAATACGTAATTGTTACACAATCTATTTTCTGTGGCATTGGCAGTGTTATTTTTGGCTTGGCATTGATGCGATTGAAAGAACCTTTCGGGAAAATTCCGGAAATTGCCGGGGGCTTTGAAGTAGTAAGTGGAATATTGTTTACGCTTGTCTTTATGGCGTGGTTGGGACTTGCATTTCTAATCCCGGCTATGATTTTACAAATTATTTTGCTCTATAAAATTGAAGAATTTTTGAAGGATGAAAGCACACGAGAAATAGATTGATGAAGTGGAACAAATACGATTCTGGTAAGTTTCTATAAATACCTACAAGGTTTTGAAAACCTGTTAGGTCTATATGGAATTGGTTTAAAAGTGATAAAAAGCATTTTCAAAATGTTCTAATCGTTCTTGTTTTTTATTTTTCAGAATGGCAATTATATCAAAACGAACTTCAACATCAAGTTGGTTTGAAACAATATATTCGTTTGCTGCTTTTACCAAAAGTTTAATTTTTGCAGGCGTTACAAAACTCTGCGGATCGCCAAAAAAATCGCTGTTTCTTGTTTTTACTTCTACAATTACCACAGTACTTTCTTCTTTTTGGGCAATGATATCAATTTCAGCTTTGTCAAAATAAAAATTGCGACGTAAAATTTTATAACCGTTTCGAAGTAAATATTGAGCGGCTAATTCTTCTCCTAATTTTCCTAATTCGTTGTGACTGGCCATATCATTTCCCGAAATTGCGAGGATTTTTTTAATTAAAACTTAAAGTTACTTGAGAATTCTGAATTTCTAAAGTTACTTTCCTTCCCATAATTAAAGCTCGATTATCATTAATATGTCCGGCGGGAAAGTTATAAATTACTGGGTAATCATAGTCTTTTACAGTGTCAAAAATTATTTCTTCCGCAGTTTTTCCGAAGGGAATGGCATTGTCATTCATATCGGTCATTCCGCCAACAATAAGTGCTTTTAAATTTTTTAGTATTCCACTTCGCTTTAAATTCATCATCATTCTATCTATGTGATACAAGTATTCATCCAAATCTTCAATAAAAAGAATTTTTCCATCCGTTTCAATAGCCGAAGGACTTCCTAAAAGAGAATATAAAACCGACAAATTTCCTCCAATTAATTCTCCAGAAAAACTACTATTTTCAACAGGTGATGTAGGTTTAAACTGAATGTTATAACTTTCAGCAAATAGCACTTTTTTAATGGATTGGGCCGCTTCTTTTGATTTCGATTCAATTCCTAAAAAAATTTGAGCGTGTAAGGTTTCAACCCCTAAATTGTTAATGTGCGCGTGTAAAACCGTCATGTCGCTATACCCAATAATCCATTTTGGATTATTTTTAAATTCTGAAAAATCAATTTTATCAATTATTCTAACGGTACCGTAACCGCCACGGGCACACCAAATAGCTTTAATTTTTGGATTGTCCAACATAGCTTGGAAATCTTCGGCTCGTAAATTGTCGCTGCCAGCAAATTGGTGATTTTCGGCGTCAATGGTTTTTCCCAATTCTGCAGTTAAGCCCCAATTTTCCAGAAATTTTATTGCTGGTTGCAACGCGTCTTTGGTAACTTTTCGTGCGGTTGAAACAATACCAATTGTATCACCTTTTTTTAAGGTTATAGGTGTTATCATGATGCTATTTAAACCCACAAATTACTACATTTATATGTACTTTTGTACTTTCAAAAAAAAATATGGAGCAGAACCCAAATAGGTATACAATTACCGCAGCATTACCATACACCAACGGCCCAGTGCATATAGGGCATTTAGCCGGTGTTTACGTACCCGCCGATATTTACGCACGTTACCAAAGACTTCAAAATAAAGACGTAGCCTTTATTTGTGGTAGCGATGAACACGGGGTGCCAATTACTATAAAAGCGAAGAAAGAAGGAATTACGCCACAACAGGTGGTGGATAAATACCACGGAATAATTAAAAAAAGTTTTGAAGAATTCGGGATTTCTTTTGATAATTACTCTCGTACTTCTGCCGAAATTCACCATAAAACCGCTTCCGAATTTTTTAAGAAATTATACGAAGACGGTAAATTTACCGAAGAGGTTACCGAACAACTGTACGATGAAGAAGCCAATCAGTTTTTAGCAGATAGGTATATTACAGGTACCTGCCCAAAATGTGGCAATGAGGAAGCTTACGGCGACCAATGTGAAAAATGTGGTTCGAGTTTAAACGCTACCGATTTAATTAATCCGAAAAGTGCAATCTCTGGAAATGTGCCTGTTTTAAAAGAAACCAAGCATTGGTTTTTACCTTTAAATGAATACGAAGATTTCTTAAAACAATGGATTTTAGTCGACCATAAAAAAGATTGGAAGACCAATGTTTACGGGCAGTGCAAAAGTTGGATAGACGATGGTTTGCGTCCGCGTGCTGTAACGCGCGACTTGGACTGGGGAATACCCGTTCCTGTTGAAGGTGCCGAAGGAAAAGTGCTTTACGTTTGGTTTGATGCGCCTATTGGATATATCTCTTCAACCAAAGAGTGGGCCGCCCGAGAAGGTAAAAATTGGGAAGATTATTGGAAAAACGAGAATACCAAAATGCTTCATTTTATCGGGAAAGACAATATTGTATTTCACTGTATCATTTTTCCGTCGATGTTAAAAGCTGAGGGTAGTTATATTTTACCAGAAAATGTGCCTGCAAACGAATTTTTAAATCTTGAAGGCAATAAAATTTCAACCAGTAAAAACTGGGCAGTTTGGTTACACGAGTATTTGGAAGATTTTCCAAATCAGCAGGATGTGTTGCGCTACACTTTAACTGCAAACGCCCCCGAAACAAAGGATAACGATTTTACGTGGGCCGATTTTCAAACTCGAAATAATAGTGAGTTAGTAGCTATCTTCGGAAATTTTATAAACCGTGTAGTAGTTTTAACACATAAATATTGCGAAGGCGTTGTGCCACAACCCGCCTCATTTTCTGAAATAGACAAACAAACTTTAAACGAATTAACTGCTTATCCCTCTGTAATTGCTAGTTCACTGGAGCGTTATCGCTTCCGCGAAGCGCAAGCAGAAATGATGAATTTAGCTCGACTCGGGAATAAATACTTAGCCGATGAAGAGCCTTGGAAAACCATTAAAACCGATGAAGAGCGTACCAAAACGGTTATGTATGTTGCGTTGCAAATTGCTTCGGCATTGGCAGTTTTAAGCGAACCGTTTTTGCCGTTTACTTCAGAGAAATTAAAACTAATGTTGAATGTCAAGTCGAGCGCAGTCGAGACTTCACTTCGTTGGAATGATATTTCAAAAAATACAGAGCTTTTAAAAACAGGTCATAAAATAAACAAAGCCGAATTGCTTTTCAGCAAAATAGAAGACGAACAAATTCAAGCCCAATTAGATAAATTACAAGCTAGTAAAAAGATGAATGCTTCGACAAGCTCAGCACAGGCTGCTGCCAATAAAAAAGTAGAGCCACAAAAAGAAACAATACAATTTGATGATTTTATGAAACTCGATATGCGAGTGGGAACAATCATTGAAGCCGAAAAAATGCCGAAAGCCGATAAACTTCTTGTGCTAAAAGTTGATACCGGAATCGACGTGCGTACTATTGTTTCTGGCATTGCACAAAGTTTTACAGCTGAAGAAGTTATTGGTAAAAAAGTTACCGTTTTAGTAAATCTAGCACCAAGAAAACTTCGCGGCGTAGAAAGTCAAGGAATGATTCTAATGACAGAAGACGCAGAAGGGAAACTAGTATTTATGAATCCCGATACTGATGGGGTTGAGAATGGGGCGACTATAAACTAAGCCCAACCTGTTTTAGTAAAACGTCATTGCCCTTTTCAAGTCTAGGAATAATTAGGTTTTTTTCGAAATCACAATGTTGGTTTTAAAAAATCCTTTTTTCCAACATGCAAATTGGTTGATTATATAATTGGCATGCTAAAAATAAGACTTCTGAAAAGTAAATATATATTATTATGGGGCAATCACTAGTAAAAAATTACATTCATATTGTTTTTAGCACGAAGCATCGACAACCTTTAATATTTCCGCCAGTCGAGGAAGAACTACATAGCTATCTCGGTGGTATTTGCAACAAATTTGACTCTCAAGTAATCAAAGTAGGTGGTTACACAGACCATGTACATATTCTTTGTAGGCTCTCTAAAAAAATACCGCTTATGAAGTTAGTTGAAAAAGTAAAATCACATTCCTCTAAATGGATTAAAACTAAGGGGCCGGAATATAAAAATTTCTACTGGCAGGATGGGTATGGTGCTTTTTCGGTAAACCCATCTCAAGTTGATATCGTAATAAGATATATTGCCAATCAGCATCAACATCATAAAAAGAAAACATTTCAGAATGAATTTCGAACATTTTTGAAAAAGTATAAGGTGAATTATGATGAACGGTATGTGTGGGAATAGGTTGACACCGGATGCTTGTATTGCGCCCTTTCAGGGCTTTGGGGGCTGAGCCCTTAGTCGATGGGCTTTGCCGCATCGATGGGGCACTACGTCCCTTTAGGGCTTATGCAGCGTAGAGCATATTACCAGAGATGCGGTGGGATTTATACACTTCGGAAAGTGCTAATGTCCTAACAAGACATATGCAAGTCCAGTCCCAAAGAGCGCGTAATATCGCAAATGGGCATCGTCTCTTAGACTTCGACATCGATGAGGTATTCACTCTTTTAAGGTCTATGCAACGTAAGACGTATTGTCAGAGATACGGCGGGATTATTACACCTAAGAAAGTTGTAATGTTCTAACAAGACACATTCAAGTCTAGCCCCAAAGGGGCGTAATATCCCAACAAGGGGCACCGCCCCTTGATGTTAGTCACAGAATGAAAAAGCCCTGAAAGGGCGATATATTACAATGAGTGAACGTAGTCCTTCGTTGGTCATGGAGTGTAGAATAACTACTTTTGCGGAAAACCCAAACAATGCACGTGGCCCTACTTAACTTTATAACCTCCCAAACTCAACTCCCAAAAAAAAGTGTTGAAGATACCGTCAAACTTTTAAACGAAGACTGTACTATTCCTTTCATTTCTCGCTACCGAAAAGAGTTGACAGGAAATCTCGATGAGGTGCAAATTGGCGAAATTGTAGAATTTAAGGAACAATTTGAAGCACTTGAAAAACGAAAAGCTGCTATCCTAAAAACTTTGGAAGAACAAGAGAATTTGACGCCCGAACTTCAAAAGAAAATTGAAGCAGCAACAGACTTAATTACTTTGGAAGATTTGTACCTGCCCTTTAAAAAGAAGCGAAAAACCAAAGCAGATACGGCACGCGAAAACGGTTTGGAGCCATTGGCAAAAATAATAATGGCGCAGACCCGTAGTATTTCAAATTCTGAAATTTCTTCGCTCGCTTCAAGATATGTAAAAGGCGAAATAAAGTCTGAAGAAGATGCACTGGAAGGGGCACGCCACATAATTGCTGAATGGGTTAACGAACGAACCGATATTCGCAATATGCTTCGGAAGCAGCTGGAACGTTTTGCGGCGATTTCAACAAAGGTTGCAAAGAAAATGGCCCACGATGAAAAAGCACAAAAATTTCGTGATTATTTTGATTGGAATGAGCCTTTAAATCGAATTCCTTCGCATAGGCTGCTTGCCATTTTACGTGCTGTTTCCGAAGGATTTATTCGTTTAAAAATAGAACTTGACAATGAAAAAGCACTTTCTAAAATTGAAGACCGCGTTGTAAAGTCTAACGATGCCGCTTCAAAACAAATAAAACTTGCGATTGAAGATAGTTACAAACGATTGTTATTTCCAGCACTTTCAAACGAAGCCCTTTCTGCCGCTAAAGAAAAGGCCGATGAAACGGCGATTAATGTTTTTACCAAAAATTTAAAACAATTATTACTCGGTTCTCCGTTGGGGGAAAAGCGCGTTTTGGCGATTGATCCAGGTTTTAGAAGTGGTTGTAAAGTTGTCTGTCTCGATGCGCAGGGTGGTTTAGAATACAACGAAACCATCTTTCTCCACGCTCCGAAAAATGATGTAAAGGGCGCGATGAAAAAAATAAGCTCGCTAGCCGATGCCCATAAAATTGAAGCAATTGCGATAGGAAACGGAACAGCTTCACGGGAAACGGAACAATTTATTAAGCGAATTCACTTTAAAAATCCAATGCAGGTTTTTGTGGTGAGCGAAGCAGGAGCTTCTATTTATTCAGCTTCTAAAATTGCTCGGGATGAATTTCCGAATTTCGATGTTACCGTTCGGGGTGCTGTATCCATCGGTCGCCGTTTGCAAGATCCACTTGCTGAACTTGTAAAAATTGATGCCAAATCCATTGGCGTAGGGCAGTATCAACACGATGTGGACCAATCAAAACTTAAAAGTTCGTTGGATTCAACGGTTGCTTTATGTGTAAATGCGGTGGGTGTAAATATTAATACTGCCAGTGTTCCCTTGTTGAGTTATGTATCTGGAATTGGCTCCAAATTGGCGGAAAATGTAGTTAAATATCGCGATGAAAACGGCGCATTTTCTACAAGGGAAGAAATTAAAAAAGTTCCTCGTTTGGGCGGAAAAGCGTTTGAACAAGCAGCAGGATTTCTTCGGATAAAAAATGGTGAAAACCCGTTGGATGATTCTTCAGTGCATCCTGAAAGTTATTCGGTAGTTTCAAAGATGGCGAAGGATGAAGGTGTAAAAGTTTCAGAATTGATTGGCAATAAAGCATTACTTCAAAAAATTAATCTCGAAAAATATACTTCAGAAAAAACAGGGCTTCCCACTTTAAAAGATATCATAAAAGAACTCGAAAAGCTGGGGCTAGACATTCGCGAGGAAGCAAAGGTGTTTACTTTCAACCAAAATATTAAAACAATAACCGATTTGCAGGAAGGTCAACTGCTGCCCGGAATTGTAAATAACATCACCAATTTTGGTTGTTTTGTAGATATTGGGATTAAAGAAAGCGGTTTAATTCACGTTTCCAACCTCGCCGACGCCTATGTTTCTGATGTAAGTGAACACGTGCACTTACACCAGCAAATAATTGTAAAAGTGTTGGATGTTGATGTTGACAGAAAACGTATTCAATTAAAGTTGCATAAATAGTTTAAAGATTTAGTGCGTCTTTGAATGCATTTCTAGATTGACTGCCGTAAATTCCATCTACGGTAATATTTCTACTTTGCTGAAAGGCTATTAAGGCAGCTTCCGTTTTTGGCCCGAAAACACCATCTGCACTGCCGTTTAAGAACTCTAATTTTATAAGAATTTTCTGTAAAAGCTTTACATTCTCACTACTATCACCTTTTCGTAAATAACCCGAAGGAATATTTAAACTTTTTTCAAAACTATCTTTGAGACTTCTAAACTCAACGACTTTTGTTATTGGAAAGGTTTGAATATTTACTTCATCATCTTGATTACCTCCTATGCAATAGATAGATTTTCCGCTTTTGGTGTATCCTAAAAAGAATCCTACATGGCCAAATGCGCTACTTCTACTTATTCGCCAAAAAACTACAATATCACCCGGTTGCGGCCAGTCGGTTTTTTCACCAACGTTTAACCAACTTCTAGCCATAGCACTATTAGATCTGGGTAAATTAGCTTGTAGCGCCACCCAATTAGCGAAAATACTGCACCAAGCAACTTCATCATTTCCAAAGTCTAACCCCGTCATTTCTTGATATTCTAAAATACGTTCGTTGTGATCGGCGCCTTTAATTTCTTTTTGACCCAATTCACCCAATGCAATTTTGATAGTTTCTCCTAACATAATAATTTCATTTAAATAATTTGTTTGATTATCAATTTATTGGGGAGGATTATAAATATAATGAAAAATTTTAAAGCTGAAAATCAGCTTGTTATAATTTAATTGTGAATATTTAAATTTCTTCACTTTTATAAATTTCTTCGTTAAAATTAATTTTAAGTTAAAAGTGCTATTCTTCACTTTATAAACTGACTTTTATCGATTTATAAAGATTAATTTTGCCGACTTTATTATTAATCTCTTCAATTTTATTTTTATGACAAAGCCTAGAGTTGCCCTTGTCATTGGAATTATTTGTATTTCTATTTTTCCAATTTTGGTGAAACTTAAGTTGTCGCCAGCCATCGTTTCCGCTTTTTATAGAATGGCAATTGCCGCAGCGGCTTTGGTACCTTTCGCTCTGTTATCGGGAAAATTTAAAATTCCTTCGTTAAAATTGCTTTTACTCACCATGTTATGTGGCGCTATATTCGCCTTAGACGTGGCAGTCTGGAACATCGCCATTCAAGAATCTACAGCTACACAAGCCACACTTCTCACAAATCTCTCTCCCGTTTGGGTAGGAATTGGCGCGTTTTTCTTTTTAAAAAATAAACCAACACGCAACTTTTGGATTGGAACGGTCATCGCAATTCTTGGGATGATAACCTTAGTTGGATTTCACTTTTTTGTGAATTTAGATTTCAATTTGGCTTTTGTATTTGCAATTCTTTCGGGTGTGTTTTATGCCGTTTATATGTTGGTGAGTAAATTTGTGCTTTACGATGTTGAGGTGTTTCCGTTTATAACTTTAAGTACTTTAACTTCTGCGGTTTTCTTGGGAATATTGAGCTTTTTTATGAATGAACCATTTACAGGTTTTGGCGAAATGGGTTGGATTTCGTTAATAATTCAAGGATTGGTTTGCCAATTGGCAGCGTGGCTACTTTTAGGCTATGCTACAAAACACATGCGTGCAACCCGTGTTTCGGTAAGTTTACTGGGACAAGCAGTTTTAACGACAATTTTTGCTTGGATGTTTATAAATGAAGAAGTAACGCTACAAATGATTATTGGCGGTATTATTCTTTTATTTGGAATTCGGGTGACTTTCTACACAAAGAAAATTCCTGTTATAGGAAGAGATGTTAAAACCACCGAAGTTGTTTCAAAGAGTTAAATTAATTTAGTTGAAATAATTTTCACTGGGCAGGCATTTGCGGCAAGTTCACAGGTTTCAAATTCGGTATTATCTGTAATTTTCAATGTATAAAATCCTCTTTTTTCTTCGGAATGAATTAGTACTGTTTTGCCATCTTTTTTAGACATTCTGAAATAGGCTGGAGCCAGCTCCACGCAGTAATTGCAGCCAATACATTTGTTCCGTTGAAGCGTTATCACAACCATTTATGAAGCAACTATTTTATACAATTTGTCTGATGGACGCACTCTAAAAGGAGTAGGAATAGTACAGGAATCACCTTTTCTTGCAGTGGTAAGTGGCTCATCGTTCACCAACATTTCGGAAAGTTCAAATTCCTTGGCGCCGGTAGTTGGACCAGTAACCAAAATTTTATCGCCCAAGTTTAAATCGTAGGCGTCAATCTTAAATTCGGCAATTTTCGATTTTGGAAAATAATGCACTCCTTTGCCAATATACACTTTTTTCTGCGTAGCTTGAGACCCTTCGGTATTGCTCCACTCGCCCAGTTTTTGACCCAAATAATAGCCGCCCCAAAAACCACGGTTATACACTTTTGCAAGATGGGTCATCCATTGCGCAACTTTTTCTTCGGAATAAGTGCCGTCGTAAAATGCATCAATCGCTTCACGATATGTTTTTATAACGGTAGCTACATATTCTGGAGCGCGACCGCGGCCTTCTATTTTTAAGACTTTTACACCAGTTTCAATTACCTGATCCAGAAAATCTACTGTACACAGATCTTTTGGAGACATCATATATTCGTTGTCTAATTCAATTTCAAAACCAGTTTCTTGGTCGATAACCGTATATTTTTTTCGGCAATTTTGCTTGCATGCTCCGCGATTGGCTGAAGAATTATGCGAATGAAGACTCAGATAACATTTTCCCGAAACAGCCATACAGAGTGCGCCGTGACCAAAAATTTCAACTTCAACCAAATTTCCCGAAGGCCCTTTAATTTGTTCTTTTTCAATTTCATCGGTTATTTTCTTCACTTGTCGCAGACTCAATTCGCGGCTCATCACCATGGTATCGGCAAACAGTGCGTAAAATTTAACCGTTTCAATATTCGTAATATTTATTTGTGTTGAAATGTGAACCTCCATTTCAATCTGTCTTGCATACGCAATCACGGCTTGATCCATTGCAATAACGGCGGTAATTTCGGCTTTCTTTGCAGCGTTTAAAATAGTTTTTATTACTGAAAGATCGTGATCGTAAATTATTGTATTTAGAGTAATATACGTTCTAACACCCTTCTTTTTACACCTTTTTGCAATTTCAGAAAGATCGTCAATTGTAAAATTTATACTCGCTCGGGCGCGCATATTTAATTGTTCAACGCCAAAATAAACCGAATCTGCGCCATTGTCTAAAGCTGCTTGCAACGATTCAAAATTTCCCGCAGGAGCCATCAATTCTATTTTTCCGGAAATAGTCATTTCACAAAATTTAAAAATCGTTACAAAAGTCGGGCAACTGTTCTTTTTAAAATATGATATTTGTTAGGTTTTAAACTTTTTGGCTAATCGTTTCACTTAAATTTTAGCATGCTCAAAATTGCTTATCATCCCATTTACAAATACCCCTTGCCCAAAGGTCACCGATTCCCTATGGAGAAATATGAGCTATTGCCGCAGCAGTTATTACACGAAGGAACTTGTACATCCGAAAATTTCTTTGCGCCAAAAATGCCTTCTGAAGAAGATATTATTGCGGTTCATACTTCCGAATATTTTGAAAGTTTAATAAATTTAACAATCGATAAAAAAGCTGCGAGAAAAATAGGTTTTCCTTTATCTGAAACACTCGTTGAACGAGAACTCCGCATTGCACAAGGCACGATTGAAGGAAGCGAATATGCGTTGAAACATGGAATTGCAATGAATATTGCCGGCGGCACGCACCATGCGTATGCTAACCACGGCGAAGGATTTTGCATGCTAAACGACCAAGCAATTGCGGCCAGATATCTTCAAAAAAAGGGCTTTGCTAAGAAAATATTAATTGTTGATTTAGACGTGCATCAAGGCAATGGCACGGCTGAAATTTTTGAAAATGATGATTCTATTTTTACTTTTTCAATGCACGGCGCAGGGAATTATCCGTTTAAAAAAGAGAAAAGTGATTTAGACATTGCCGTTCCCGATGGAAGTGGTGATGAAGTTTATCTTCAGAAACTAACCGAAATTTTACCCAAGCTGATAGAAAAACAGCAGCCAGATTTTATCTTTTATTTAAGCGGAGTAGATATTTTAGAAACCGATAAATTAGGCAGATTAAACTGTACTGTGGAAGGCTGCAAAAAACGCGATCGTTTTGTTTTGGGGATTTGCAAAGATTTAAATATTCCCGTTCAAGTAAGTATGGGTGGCGGCTATTCTCCCGAAATAAAAACGATTATTGAGGCGCATGCGAATACTTTTAGGGCGGCGCAGGAAATTTTCTTTTAAAACTACACTTTTTTTAATGCTTATAAATACAAACCCAATTTTATCTTCCAATACGGCATTTCAGCTTCAAAATATTCAAAATAGGGTTTTAATGCATCGGGGTTTGCTAGTGTTTCTTTTGCCTTTTTTATCTTCTGAATTTCTTCCGAAGAAATAAATTGAAACCAATCTATTTCTGTTCCAGCTTTGTGCATTTTTATAAAGTGACTATAAATAGAATCTTCTGAAAGTCCGCGTTTTTGTGAAATTTCGTAAGGTGAAAGATTTTCTTCAATAAACATTTTATAGCTGCGTTCGTGGGTGGGCAAATTACTTTCTAAACTGTCTAAATGCCGATTGATAACCTTTAGGAAATCGTCTGCATATTTTTCAAGTTTCGCCTCCCCAACCCCTGAAATGGCTGCAAATTCTTCGCGAGTTCGCGGTTTTTTGTGCTCCATATCTTCCAAAGCTGCGTCGCTAAACACGATATATGCAGGCATACTAATTTCTTGTGCTAACTTTGAGCGAAGTGTTTTTAGCTTTTCGAAAAGATCGGCGCGTTTTCGTGGAGCTCTTTCAAGTTTCACTTTTTCCACTTCTTTAATGATGTTTGCCAATTGTACTTTTTTGTCTTCAAACAAAACCTTTTTTGCAAGTGGGGTAAGCAACAATCGACCATTTTCGTGAAAATAAATTTGTAAAACCCCCTGATTTAAAAGTTGAATAACATATTGCTGCAAGTCGCGCCAAGCAATATCTTTTGCGGCGCCAAAGGTCTTTATGTTTTGGTAACCTTTATCAAAAACCTGTGCATTTTGTGCGCCGCGGAGCACGTCTAAAACCATTCCCAATGCTTCCTGCTCCTGCAATCTTGCCACAGCGGAGCACACTTTTTGAGCGATGAGCGTGCCATCGAAATATTTGGGTGGGGTTTTGCAGATATCGCAATTGCCGCAATCTTCTGTAATATGTTCTCCAAAATACCCAAGCAAGGCTTTTCTTCTGCAACTCAGCGCTTCGGCAAATTGCTGCATCCTTTCTAGTTTAGCCAATTGATAGGTTTCCGTTTCGGTGCCTTCGGCAAATTTCCGAAGCATAATAACATCGGCAAAACTGTAAAAAAGCAGGGTATGTGCGGTTAAACCGTCTCTTCCGCTACGCCCAATTTCCTGATAATAACCTTCAATATTTTTAGGCATATTGTAATGGATAACCCAGCGTACGTTGCTTTTATCGATGCCCATTCCAAAGGCTATTGTAGCTACAATAATTGGTGTTCGGTCGTTTAAAAAATTATCTTGAATGGTATTTCTTTCTTCAGAAGTAAGTCCGGCGTGGTAAGCTTCGGCTTCGTGGCCTTGAGACTTGAGTGTGGCTGCAAGTTTTTCAGTACTCTTTCGGCTTAAACAGTAAATAATTCCACTTTGTTTACCGCGCTTTGCAATAAAATTTAAAATTTGTTTATTGCGATTTTGACCCGGGCGAACATCTAAATAAAGGTTTGGCCTATCAAAGGAAGCAATAAACTTTTTGGCATTCGGAATAGCAAGTTGGGTTGCAATATCTACTTGTGTGGCACGATCTGCCGTAGCAGTTAAAGCAATGAGAGGAACTTTTGGAAATTGTTCTTTCAAACTTTTAAGCTGCGTATATGCCGGTCGAAAATCGTGGCCCCAACTGGAGATACAGTGTGCTTCATCTACTGCAAAAAGACTTATTTTAATTGAATTAAGAATAAAATTTAACTGCGGAAGACTTTCGGGGGCTACATATAACAACTTTAGATTTCCGTTTTGCAGGTCTTTTAAAACTTGTTGCTGTTCTTCAAAAGGCTGCGAACTATTAAAAAAAGTCGCAGAAATTCCGTTTGCTTTTAACGCATCTACTTGATCTTTCATTAAAGCAATGAGTGGCGAAATTACAATCGCCGTTCCTTCCAAAGCCAAAGCTGGCAGTTGAAAACATAGCGATTTACCGCCGCCTGTGGGCATAACTGCAATGGTGTCTTTTTGGTCTAATACATTATTTATAATTTCTTCCTGATTGGGAAGAAACTTATCGTAGCCGAAATGCGTTTTGAGCAAATCGAGAATATTGTGCTGGGTGGTTGTTTCCATTTTTTGTAAAAATAACGATTCAAACTTTAAGAAAAGAAAGCCCTCACAAAAAGTGAGGGCTTGATTAGCCAGTCAATTTATTTGCCCCCCAGCATGACTAGCTCGTTGCAAAATACTTCAGTAATATAATGCTTGTTGCCTTCTTTATCATCCCACGAACGGTTTGTAAGTTTTCCTTCAATTACTATTTCTTGGCCTTTGGTAATGTATGTTTCAACTACATTTACAAGGCCTTGTCTTTTTACAACCACGTTGTGCCAGTAGGCGCGTTCTACTTTTTTACCATCTTTGTCTTTGTAACTGTCATCCGTGGCCATGGAGAATTTTGCCATTTTGTTGCCATCGGCAAATGTTACAATTTCTGGGTCTTGTCCCAATCTTCCAATCAACTGTACTTTGTTTCTAAGTGCGTTCATAATTTCTAAATTTTAATGTTAAACAATTGATACTATCGAACTTCGTTTTATTCGACAGGACAAACTTACATTGGCTTCCAAATAGTAGTTGGTTGTTACTTATTTACTTTCGTTTATAGTTGTTTGTAAACGTTTAAAAACGACTTTGTTGGTTGCTGCCACTACAATTCAACTATTTCAAACAAAATTTTTATTTGTCATTTATTCGAATAAAAAAATCCCGGGATTTCCGGGATTCATATTTAATGATAAAGTTTTCTGATGTTTTTAAACTATAAAAATACCGCCAATGGTTAGTACTTCATTCATAGTTAATGGTTCGTCAAAAGCTTCTGTTACGGCATCATCTCCACCAGCTGCGCCAAATAAACCACTTAAATCTACGCCGCCTTGGACGGTATTGCTTTCAGGAGTAGCACCTCCATAAATAGCGGCAAAAGGAGCTGGTAAGGTATTTTGCGATTTTGTAATCCAACCTTTTTCACCGCGCATTCTTCGTACTTGTGCGGCGTGTCTTGCTTCTACGGAATGAATCTGTAATGCATAAGTCAATAATGCGCCATCGTTTGCTAAGGCACCCGCTTGTCCTTTGTACGCGCGAACGCCGGTATCTTCAAAACCTTGCGCAAGCGCCATAAAAGTGGGGTAGTCGTTAAACGGGTCTAAGTTTAATCCACCGGGTGCGCCGGTAAAGTCGAAGGTTGGTTTTAAATCACCATCCATTAAACCTAAAGCGGCGAGTAGAAAATCTACGTGTGCATCTTCGTGTTTAGAAATTGTGTTAAATACCGTTTGATCGGCTTCTGGAATAACGCCGCTGTCTAACCCCAATTGATAAAATTCGCGCTCTAAATATTCTAAGGTTAAAGCAAATTTTAACACGTCTTCATTAGACGCCATCATGGCTGCGGAAGGCATTGCGTTGGTTGCTGCTTTTGTTTTTGAACTTGTGGCGGCTAGTGCGAAAGGTATAGATGCCATTGCAACATTTTTACCTACATTTTTAAACTGTTGAAATGAATCCCTTCTCGAGCTTTTTTCATTTAAAAGCTTGTCGTTTGAAAGGATGTCTAAGATTTTTATAAAATTCATAATATTATTTTTTAAGATTGATAGTTAATTTTAGAAGTTCGGTAAATTAAATGCTGTAAAAGCAGTTTTTAAGAAACCAGTGGCTATTATTTCATTTAAAATTGTCTTTGGTGCTGCGGCTTTATCAAAAGCAGGACCTGTTCCGCCCAAACCTATTAAAACATCATCGCCCGCAAAATCCATAGATCCGGGATTTATTAAATCTCTAATTGCAGAGGCGTGTCTGGCTTCTACGGAAACAATTTTCCCGGCTAGCAATAAATATGTTTGTCCGGCAGAATCGGTTGCGTCAATTAACTGTCCGGCGCCATTATAAGCTCTTACACCGGTATCTTCCAAAACTTGTGAAAGTCCAAGAACCGCATCTCTACTACTAAAATCAACTGCGGAGAAATCAAATTCTAATTCAGGTAAAACCTTGCTTTGGTCTACGGCTGCGCTGATAGCGGTTTTAAAGAAATCTCTATGGATTACTTCGTGATTATAAATATCTTTAAATAAGATTTTTTCACTTGCGGGTGCATTACTATAATAACTGCCTTGGATAACCTTAGTATAAAAGGCTGCCTCCAATTGTTCTAACGCATACGCATAATTTAAAATTCCTAGATTTCCGCCTCCTAAATCAAAGGCATCTGGTGGGGTGTTTTCCATTAAAATTTCATCATCATCGCTACACCCGGTCATAAAAAATAGCCCAGTACCAATTACGGCAGCTCCTCCAATTTTTAGAAATCGTCTGCGTCCATTAGGAGCAGGGTTAACATCTCGATTGTTCATTTTGTTTTTCATAACGGTATTAGTTTTATTGTTTATTACTAGATTTACGTAAGCTTACCGTCTACGGTTTTAAAATTGAAGTTAAATATTTACTAATGACGGAACGGAAAGTGTTAAATATTAAAATATTAATAATTAAGACAATCTTATATTATTAATTTTAAAATATTTTGGTGTTATCTTTATGAAAACCATAAAAGTTTAAAAAATGAATAGCAACAGACTCGAAGCCTTTAGCGATGGGGTGCTCGCCATAATTATTACAATTATGGTTTTGGAATTGAAGGTGCCGCACGGAACTGAAATAAGTGATTTGGTACCCCTGTTGCCCGTATTTCTTAGTTATGTTTTAAGCTTTATTTACGTGGGAATTTATTGGAACAACCATCACCATATGATGCATGCCGTACATAAAGTGAACGGTGGAATTCTTTGGGCAAATCTGCATTTGTTGTTTTGGTTATCGTTGATTCCTTTTGTTACGGGATGGATAGGCGAGAATAATTTTGCCGAATTGCCAATGGCACTTTACGGCGGCGTACTTTTAATGGCTGCCATTGCCTATTTTATTTTACAACGAAGTATTTTGGCTGTACAGGGGAAGGATTCAATTTTGAATAAAGCTTTGGGAAAAGATATAAAAGGAAAGGCATCACCAATAATTTACACCGTTGCAATCATTGGATCTTTCTTAAATCCATGGATTGCTGGTGTACTCTATATTTTGGTTGCTTTAATGTGGTTGATTCCAGATAAGCGAATAGAAATTATTTTTAAAGAAGAAGCTTAATTACCACGTCTGACCTTTTAATTTCATTGCGGCGCGCAGTACGTCACTTTGGCTAATTTGCCCAGCGAGTTTTCCGTTCTCCAAAATAGGAAAACGACGGTGTTTTGATTCCAAGAATTTATTAGCTGCATCAAGCACGTTCATTTCGCCATCTATGGTATCTACATTTTTAATCATGTGTTGTTCCACTTTTACATCTTCCATTGGATGGTTGTGATAGCGAGCATCGCTCAATTCTTTTAAACAATCTCCTTCCGAAATAATCCCCACCAGTTCATTTTGATCGTTAACCACTGGGCCGCCAGAAATTCGTTTTTTCAAAAGAACCTCCATTACTTCTAAAATAGATTGTTCGGGCTTAAAGGTAATTAGGTTGCGGGTCATATAATCTGAAACCTTCACCTTTTCCGATGAACCTTTTTTGGGCTTCGCCCTTCTGCCAATAAAACTTTTAATTCCCATAATATCAAATTTTTGCGAACTTCTAATATAATCATTTTTATCAAATTAACTTCTCGGCGCAGAAAATTATTAAATATGAATAATGGAAAGGTATTAAGCAGGGGCATCAATAATCTGTAACATTAAGCTTAACGATATTAAAATTGTACTTTTAACAGCATAAACCTTTAACCATGAAAAAAGTTGGTGCCATCCTTTCGCTTCTGCTTATTATTAGCGTCATATTCTACAGTTTTTATTCATTAACTCCGCACTACGACGAGAGTGAAGAACTATCGGCTACCCAATTCTCCGTTGACAGAGCGCTCATACCTCTTGAAAAAATTGCAGCAGCACCACATTATGTGGGTTCTCAAGCACATGAAGATGTGCGAAAATTTTTAATTGCTGAATTGCAAAAGTTAGGACTCGAACCACATATTCAGGCAGGATACAGCCTTAACCCAGAATCTAAAACACTCGACCAACCTGTAAATATTGTAGCCCGAATTAAAGGTGCCGAAGCTGGTAAGGCGCTTTTATTGCTCTCACATTACGATAGCGCACTTGTACCTTCTTTTGGCGCCAGCGATGCCGGTAGTGGTTTGGTAACAATCTTAGAAAGTGTGCGTGCATATCTGGCTTCGCGTAAGCAACCAAAAAACGATATTATTATTCTTTTTACCGATGCAGAAGAGCTGGGGTTGGACGGTGCTAAACTATTCGTAAACAAACATCCTTGGACAGAAAACGTAGGTTTGGTGCTCAATTTTGAAGCACGTGGCACAAGTGGCCCAAGCAATATGATTTTAGAAACCAACCGTGGAAATTCAAATTTGGTGAAAGAATTTATCGCTGCTAACCCAGATTTTCCTGTAGCTTCTTCGTTAATGTACAGCGTTTACAAAATGCTGCCCAACGATACTGATTCTACTATTTTTAGAGAAGATGGCGACATTGATAGTTTCTTCTTCGCCTTTATTGACAACCATTTTAACTATCACACAGCCAATGATAATATGTATCATTTAGACTGGAATAGTTTAATGCATCAAGGCAGTTATCTGCTGCCGTTAATTCATTATTTTGCCGATGCCGATCTCTCTACTTTAAAGTCTGAAACAGACGATGTTTATGTAAATTTTCCGTTGGTAAAAATGATAAGCTACCCGTTTTCGTGGATTTTACCGATGCTCATTTTGGCAACTTTGTTAGTTATAGCTTTAATTTTTTACGGATTAAAGAAACAAAAGTTAAACGGGAAATCAATCGGTTTGAGCTTTGTTCCATTTTTACTTTCATTGATTGTTTGTGGCATTTTGGGTTATTTTGGGTGGAAATTGATTTTGGCACTTTACCCACAATACACCGAAATACAACAAGGTTTTACCTATAACGGACATTGGTATATTGCGTTTTTCGTGTTTCTTTCGCTGGCTATTACGTTTGCAGTTTATAAAAAATTCACTCAAAAATTTAACGAACCTGCATTTTATGTTGCGCCGCTACTGTTTTGGTTACTTATAAATGTAGTGGTATTTATAATTCTGAAAGGCGCCGCGTACTTCATTATTCCTGTGTTTTTTGGATTGTTGTCGTTTTTTATAATGCTTCGGACGGAGCGCCCCAATCTTTTGGCGATGACGCTTTTGGCAATTCCCGCACTCTTTTTATTTGCGCCGCTCATTCAATTTTTCCCCGTAGGGTTGGGCTTAAAAATGCTGGTTATTAGTTGTGTTTTTACGGTTTTGCTTTTTGCGCTGCTATGGCCAGTTTTCGGGTATTATAATCGCAAAGGGTTGCTTTCAGTGCTGTGTTTGCTGTTTGCTGTACTTTTCTTCGGAATAGCGCATTCAAAAAGTGATTATTCCGAAGAACGAAGAAAGCCAAACAGCCTCGTTTATTACAAAAATGCAGATTTAAACAAAACGTATTGGCTTACTTACGATAGAGAAATTGACGAATGGACGCAGCAATATTTGGGCGAAAATCCCGAAGATGCTTCCAAAGTTGTAAACGAAACAGCGTATAATAAATACGGAGCAAATTTCAGTTATGCGGCTGATGCTCCCGAAAAAAACATTGCAGATTTCGAAATAATTTTGGAAAAAGACACTTTAGTTGAAAACCTTCGGAACATGAAATTTGTAATTGTTCCTAAGCGAAGTGTAAATAAAATAGATTTATATCCTGTGGGCAATACGGTTTTTAAATCTTTGGAATTTAATGGGCAGACGATGCCAATTTCAAAAGTATCTAACGACTATCGCGGCACAGAGAATAATGCGCTTGTTAATTATTACGTTTCAAAAAATGATTCCTTAAAAGTGGATTTTTCAGTTGAAAAAGATGCGGCAGTTTCATTTAAAGTAATGGAGTATTCGTTCGATTTAATGACAAACCCAAAATTTGAAATTGCAGAAAGACCAACTTACACGATGCCGAAGCCTTTTGTAATTACCGATGCAATTATGGTTAAACGAACATTTTCTGTAGATTCGCTTAAACCAAAAGTTTTAGATTCAATCAACTTTATATCCCCACAAAATGAGTAAAACTATCGCAATTACAGGTTTGGGTTGGCTCGGACAACCCTTGGCCTATCGTTTGTCTGCATTAAATTATACTGTTAAAGGTTCGGTTTCAACCATTCAAAAAGCCACAATGCTTCAGCAAAACGGCTTTAATGCTTTTCCGGTTGAAATTTCTGAAAAAGGCATTGAAGGCGAAATACAAGCCTTATTAAACAACACAGACAGTTATATAATTATGATTCCGCCCGGACTTCGGAAAAACACGGGTGCCGACTATGTTTTAAAAATGACGCATTTACTAGAAGCTGTGAAAGCATCTGCAGTTAAAAAAGTTATTTTGGTAAGCAGTACTTCTGTGTACGACGATGCCCAAGGCAAAGTAACCGAAAAAAATGACCCACAACCACAAACAATTGCCGGAAAACAGCTTCGGCAAGTGGAAGAATTATTCCTTAACAGCGATGAAATTAAAACCACTGTGATTCGTTTTGGTGGTTTAATTGGCGGAAGCAGACAACCTGCAAAATACTTGGCGGGCCGTAAAGATTTGGCCAATGGTAATGCGCCGGTAAACCTAATTCATCGCGACGACTGTATTAATATTTTGGTTGAAATTTTAAAGCGAGATGCCTTCGGAAAAGTATTTAATGCTGTATACCCAAACCATCCCACAAAAGCCGATTATTACATTGAAAAAGCAAAAGAACTTGGTTTGGTGCCTCCAGCATTTAAGGAAACAGCTACCAATGAAATTTTTAAGCAGGTTGATTCTGAAAATTTGAAAACGTTTTTAAATTATTCTTTTAAAACGTCTATATAAAAAAGGAGCCTGTTACAGCTCCTTTTAATAATTTAAAGAATCACAACCTTAATGCACCACCAACTTTTTGGTAGCAATACCATTGCCGGCTTTTAGGGTTACAAAATAGACGCCTGCTGCATAGCCCGAAACATCCAATTTTATAAGCGTTGTGTTTTCCAATAGCTCTTTCCTTTCCAAAACCTGCCCTAAGTTGTTGGCCACGGTAACGACCAACCCATCAAACCGGGGATTGGGAAGGTTTAAGATAACCTCGATGGTTGCCGGGTTAGGATACATGGTAAAATCTTGAGGTCTTGCCGCTGCCACGCCCAGCGCATCGCACTCTGCTTGGTTGTTTACAAAGGTTGTCCCCGGGTCTTTTAGCCAATCGTCCAGATAGCTGGCGCTGGCATCGTCCACGAGGATGCATTTTAATTGCCCCATGGTTTCGGTTGCTACAAATATAGCAATATTCTCATTGTTGCCATTACGGGCGTCAAGAGACTCCAAAGGATTGTCGCTTGCTCCAAAGCTTATGAGTTCCACGTTCTGTGAGAGATCCAAAGCAGTAATATTGTTATATGCAATGGTTAAAGATGTGAGTGAAATATTGTTTGAAGTATCAAAAAATCCACTAATGACATTATGGTCAGCCCACAACAAATATAAATCAGGATTTTGGCTAATGTCCAATGATGTCAAAAAGTTCCAATCACAATAAACCTCAATTAAGTTCGGATTTTGAGAGATATCCAACTCTGTCAAGAAATTTTCATCACAATATAAGAATTCCAGATTGG
>NZ_JAIRBA010000028.1 GCF_022008365.1 Aequorivita vitellina | reverse complement strand
CGGGATGAACCCGTAAAACATTCAATTAAAGAAAAATAAAAACAAAAAAATCCCCCAAGTTTTTCAACAAAGAGGATTTCTGTACTGATGGCGGGACTTGAACCCGCACGACCAAATGGTCACAGGATTTTAAGTCCGGCGTGTCTACCAATTCCACCACATCAGCATTTCTACGTGGCTACCATCCCGATAGCTATCGGGACCACCACTCGAGCTTAAATAGGCTGCCAATTGCAGCCTGGACTTAACAAAAAATGCCGATACTTTCGGCATTTAGAGCTGAGCGAAAAACGGGATTCGAACCCGCGACCTCCACCTTGGCAAGGTGGCGCTCTACCAACTGAGCTATTTTCGCATTTTAATATCTGGAACTCTTCCGTCCCGCTAACTATCGGGAGAGCTATTTTCGCAGTAAATTTTAATGAACGTTGCTTCGTATTGTAAGCGGTGGCAAATTTAAAAATTTTACTTCAATCGCAAAGTGTTTTTTCAGAAATTATTATAGAATTTTACTTTTTCATTTTAACAGTAGCATTTCGTTGTAACATACGCCTAATTTCATTGAGTTTCATTAATGCTTCAACGGGCGTAAGTGTATCAATGTCAATGTCTAAAATTTCTTCACGTAGCTCTTCCAGCAATGGATCATCCAGCTTAAAAAAACTCAATTGCATTTCTTCTTTTGAAACTGCCTTCATATCTTCGGTTAATTCTTCCGAAGCATGACTCCTTTCAAGTCTTTTAAGTATTTTATTTGCTCTTAAAAGCACTGCTTGGGGCATGCCCGCCATCTTTGCAACGTGAATTCCAAAACTGTGTTGACTGCCACCCGGAACCAATTTCCGAAGAAAAAGCACATTGTCTTTTAACTCCTTCACCGAAACATTGTAATTTTTGATTCGCGCAAAAGTTTCGGTCATTTCATTTAATTCATGGTAATGTGTGGCAAAAAGCGTTTTAGCATGCGAAGGGTGCTCGTGCAAATATTCGCTAATCGCCCAAGCAATTGAAATTCCATCGTAGGTGCTCGTACCACGCCCTATCTCATCTAACAGAATTAAACTTCTTTCCGACAGATTGTTTAAAATACTCGCCGTTTCATTCATCTCTACCATAAAAGTAGATTCGCCCATCGAAATATTGTCGCTCGCTCCTACTCGTGTAAAAATTTTGTCTACACAGCCCATTCGCACTGCGGCTGCTGGTACAAAACTACCCATTTGCGCAAGTAAGACAATTAAGGCTGTTTGCCTAAGAATGGCAGATTTACCACTCATGTTCGGCCCGGTAATCATAATTATTTGCTGGTTGTCGCGATCTAAAAAAACATCGTTTGCAATGTACGGCGCATCTGGCGGCAGCTGTTTTTCAATAACCGGATGACGCCCTTCTTTTATATCTAAATCGAAACTATCATCGAGCAACGGACGTGTGTAATTAGCCTCATTTGCCTGCGTAGCGAACGAGCATAAACAATCCAGTTGCGCTATTAACGCAGCATTTTGCTGAACCGAACCAATATATTGAAGTAGCCACGCCACGAGTTTCGCAAAAATTTCCTGCTCCAACGCCAGTATTTTTTCTTCGGCGCCGAGGATTTTTGTTTCGTATTCTTTAAGTTCTTCGGTAATATATCGCTCTGCACTAACGAGGGTTTGCTTTCTAATCCATTCTTGCGGAACCTTGTCTTTATGGGTGTTCCGGACTTCTATATAATATCCAAAAACGTTGTTTGAAGCTATTTTTAGCGAAGTAATGCCTGTGCGTTTTGTTTCGCGTTCCAGCATTTCGTCTAAATATTCCTTTCCGTTTGCTGAAATATTTCGGAGCGAATCAAGGGTTTCCGAAAAACCTTCAGCAATCGAATTTCCCTTTAAAATATTTACAGGAGCATCTTCAAAAAGCGTTTCTTTTATTTTATTCCGAAGCAACTCGCAATCGTGCAATTGTTCACCAATTATTTTAAGCGATTCGTTTTTTGAATTCATCGCCAAGGCCTTTATCGGCACAACTGCTTCCAAAGAATTTTTAAGTTGAATAAGCTCGCGTGGGTTCACTTTTCCAGTCGCGACCTTTGAAATAAGTCGTTCTAAATCGCCAATGCGTTTGGTGTATTGCTGAACTTTTTCCAAAGTAACTGAATTGTCCAGCAGAAAACTTACAACTTCGTGACGACGATTTATCTTTTCGGCATTTTTAAGCGGAAGAGCCATCCAGCGCTTTAAAAGCCGTCCGCCCATTGGCGAAATAGTTTTATCTATCACATCCAAAAGCGTTACTGCATTCTGTTGATTTGAATGGTAAAGCTCCAAATTGCGAATGGTAAAACGGTCCATCCAAACGTATTCGTCTTCGGCAATTCGCGATAAGCGCGAAATATGCTGCAGTTTGGTGTGTCGCGTCTCGCTTAAATAATGGAGTGCAGCCCCAGCAGCGATAATACCATCTTCCAAATGATCTACGCCAAAGCCTTTTAAATTTTTTACGTCGAAGTGTTTTGTAAGCGTTTCAAAGGAATAATCGCTTTGAAAAATCCAGTCTTCCAAGTGAAAAACGTGATATTCATTCCCAAAAGTTTCAGAAAATAGCTTTCGTTTTTGTTTCGAAAAAAGCACTTCCGACGGATTAAAATTTTGAAGCAGTTTATCAACATATTCCGCAGAACCTTCTGAAACTAGGAATTCGCCCGTGGAAACATCCAAAAACGAAACCCCTAAATTCTTGGAGCCGAAATGTACCGCAGCCAAAAAGTTATTAGATTTAGACTGTAAAATATCATCGTTAAAAGCCACGCCAGGGGTAACCAATTCGGTAACGCCCCGTTTTACAATTTTCTTAGTCAGTTTTGGGTCTTCCAACTGGTCGCAAATTGCAACGCGACAACCCGCCATTACCAGTTTTGGTAAATAAGTATTTAACGAATGGTGCGGAAAACCTGCCAATTCCATATTATCGCCACCGTTATTTCTCGCAGTAAGTGTAATGTTAAGGATGCCTGCAGCGCGTACCGCATCTTTCCCAAAAGTTTCGTAGAAATCGCCCACACGAAAAAGTAGCAAAGCATCAGGGTACTTGGCTTTAATCGTGTTGTATTGCTTCATCAATGGGGTTTCCTTCTTCGCCATAACTCAAAAAATTCTTTAATCGATAAATGTAACCAAATTGCTGTTTTCTTTAAAATGAAGTGATTGTGATTTATTGGGTTTTATCAACAATTTCCATCCAAAGGCGCAAAGCGTTTTCTGCATTAACTTTTAAAAATTAACTTTGCCACCATGAAATACCGCAAACTTAAAAATAGCGAATTAGATCGAATTAACCCCGAAGAATTCAAAGCTTCGGAAAAAACGCCTTTAATAATTATTCTCGACAACATTCGGAGTTTAAACAATATTGGCTCTGTGTTTCGCACCGCCGATGCTTTTTTAGTGAAGAAAATTTATCTCTGTGGTATTACTGCGCAACCGCCGCACAAAGACATTCAAAAAACAGCTTTGGGCGCTACCGATAGCGTTGAGTGGGAATATGCCGAAAATACTATAGACGTAGTTGAAAAATTGCAAAAAGAAGGCGTTTTTGTAGCCTCCATTGAACAAGCCGAGTTGGCGATAAATCTCGACGATTTCACTACTCAAAATGAAATGACTTATGCATTGGTCTTTGGCAACGAAGTAAAAGGCGTGCAGCAAAAAGTGGTAACTGCAAGCGATGCAGTGATCGAAATCCCTCAGTTTGGCACCAAGCATTCGCTCAATATTTCGGTGAGTGTGGGCGTAGTGGTTTGGGATTTTTTTGTAAAACTCAAATAGTTCAAAAACAGAAAAAGAAATCTAAAGTTATGACTCTTATCTCTTTTTCTAAAATATCCGATTCGTCAATAATTCTACGTGTATTAGAACAATACTAAATACACCCAATACGATAGCGAACTTTAAAATGTTGTGTAAAATTATATAGTGTATTTTGGTTTTAGAATACCACAAAACAATTAAAAAAACTACGAGCCCAAGGATACTTGCGTAAAAATAAAAATCCATATATCCTATTTCTTCTTTGAATTTTGTGATGAGCAAAATAATTGGCACAAGCGTTAAAACACTTAAAACAGTAAGCATTTTAATAGAAGTTTTTTCGCCGTAAACAACAGGAATTGTGTTGTAACCGTGAGTTAAATCGCCCCTGAGGTTTTCGAGATCTTTTACCAGTTCGCGCATTGAAATTAGCAGGAAAAGGAAAGTGGCATGCACGAAAATTACAATGTCGAAATTGCCGTAATGCACAAAAATTGCAAAGAAAGGAATCACTGCAAGAATTGCCGCTGTGATGTTTCCTATAAAAGGGTACTTTTTTAATTTATGGGAATAAAACCAAAGGAAAAAAATATAAATAGAAAAGAAAAGAACGGCTCTAAACGACACATAACTGGCAAAAACAACCGACAAAAAGTTGAGAACAAAATAAGCAGAGAGTTTGGTGCGTTGACTAACCAACTTATCGAGCATTGTTTTTCGCGGACGGTTAATTAAATCTTTTTCGCTGTCGTAAAAACTATTTATAATATAACCACCCGCAATTGCAAATGATGAAGCGAGCACGAGCATTAGCAAATTTACATCGAACAAAACCTCCCGAACGGGCAAATCTGGCGCTAAAATGTAAATACTCGTTAGGTATTGTGCAATTACAATTATTAAAATATTGTAGCCACGAACCACAGAAAACAGGCTGAAAAACTTTAATAGAAAGTGTTTTTGTTTTCGGGTTAGCATAGATTAATAAATTGAAGGAATCTGAAACGAAATTTCAGAATGTTGTAATCCTAAAAACTATAAACCACTTCCAGTTTATAATCTTTTAAAGCTTTGCGTGCTTTATCTATATCTTCGGCAAAGCCGAGCATATAACCGCCGCCACCGGAGCCGCAAAGTTTTAGGTAGTAGGCGTTGCTGTCTATTCCCTTCTTCCAAAGTTTGTGGAATTGTGCAGGAATCATAGGTTTAAAATTGTCGAGAACTACTTTTGACAGTTGTTTAATGTTGCCAAAAAGTGATTTTACATCGCCTTGCAGAAAATCGTCAACACAGGCATCGGTATGTTTTACAAACTGATCTTTCAGCATATTTCTAAAACCTTCCTGCTTCATATTTTCCATAAAAATTTGAACCATTGGTGCGGTTTCACCCGTGCTGCCACTGTCTAATAAAAACACAGCGCCTTTGCCATTTTCGGTTTGCGACGGAATTCCCGCAGGCTCAATATTGTCTTTTGAATTTATTAAAATAGGAAGACTCAAATAACTGTTTAATGGATCCAATCCAGATGACTTTCCGTGAAAAAAAGATTCCATTTCGGCAAAAACAGTTTTTAGCGTCAACAGTTTTTCTCGCGTAAGATTTTCAAGAACCGTAATTTTATTTTTTGCGTACTTATCATAAATAGCAGCAACTAATGCTCCGCTACTACCAACACCATAGCCCTGCGGAATACTACTATCAAAATACAATCCACTTTCTACATCATTTCGTAAGGCTTCCAAATGAAAAGAAACTAAGTTGGGGTTTTCGGTTTGAAGATTTTCCAAATATTCTGAAAACCGTTTCAAACTAGCATTCGATTTGTGCGTAGCAATAGTGTGGTGGGCGTCTATTTTAAGTGCCCCGTTATAAAAGTTATACGGAATAGAAAGACCTTTGGAGTCTTTAATAATACCATACTCACCGAAAAGTAAGATTTTTGAGTAAAAAAGCGGGCCGCGCATAAGCTTTGTAGTTGTAGCTATAAAAGTACTGGTTTTTATATTTAAAATTAAAATACGCTACAAATATAAACTTTTTAACATTTATATTTTCAGAAAAAAATGCTAATTAATCTAAACACGGCCTTTTTAAGAGATTGAAATTAAGTTGCGTACTATTTGCGAGCAACTCTATTTACATTAATAAAAATAAGTTGTATCTTTCTTTTTCATTTTCCCGCCTGCGTATATTTTAAAAAAACAGTTTAAAATTATGGCTTTTAAAACCATGAGATTCCTCTTTATTTTTCAAGTATTTTCTCTCCTTCTATCTTTTGAAGGCTATTCGCAAGAAAAAAATTTAACGGTCAAAGAAATACAAACACTTATTGAACAAGATTCTCTTGAAAAAGCTCGTGCAGCGGTTGCTAAGAATATTGCGTATTACCGAGCCGAAAAAATCTACGACAGCATTTACAATTACATTCAATTTGAAGGCAGTTTTAAGCTTAATAATGGCAACACAAAATTGGCAGTACAGAAGGCCGAAAACCTATTGGAAGAAATTAAAAAAAACGCCAATCCACACTACGTTGTTGAAGCCACGACAGAGCTAGGTTGGATTTATGACGATGCCGGCCTGCATCAAAAAGCCTACAATTTAATGGAAACCGCGAGACCATTTGCGCTTCGCAATACCGAGCCAAACAACCTAGACTTAGCAAGCGTAGAATACAGATTGGGCTTTTATGCTTCTAAAATGGGTAATTTTCCTTTAGCCACTAATCAGTATCAAAAAGCGCTGCAACTCTTAAAAAAAACGGGGCAACAAGATTATGTTTTCTACAATCAGGTTTACAATGCCCTTGGCGGAATGATGTGGCAAGAAACTAAATTAGACAGTGCCAAATACTATTTTCAAGAAGCAGTAAAAGTGCTCGAAAAAACAAACGAGAGCGATATTATGAACCGCTATTATCGACCGGCACTCGTAAAAATGAACCTCGCCGTATTGTGGAATGCCTTGGGAAAAAACCGACAAGCCATTAATATTTCCGAAGAGTCCATCGCTGGGTTTCAAAACTATATTAACCGCTCTACCGATGAAGCTCGCACTTTTAAAGCCAAAAGCCATCAATGCATGGCCATTGACAATATGGCAACTTTTTACAATACGCTTGGCGAGCATTCTCGCACCCAAGAATTAATAGAATATTCATTTGAACAGAAAAAAGAATTATTTGAAGAAAACGATATTAATATTATTATTTCGAACATAATTCTAGCCGAAGCCAAAACTGCAAGTCGCGATTTTGAGGGAGCCGCACTAAATGCAGACAGAGCATTAGAACTTTTAAAAACCAGCCCTGGCGCCAATCTTTACTGGGGTGCTGCTGCCCTTTCTACTCGCGCCACCATTTACGATTATATGAACGATGTTGAAAATGCCGCAATTTTTTATGAAAAGGCTCGAACCATGTATCGCACATCAATTGGAACAACCTACACCAAGGATTTTATGGATAATATCTTGGAGTATTCTCTATTTGCCGCAAAAAATAACATGCGCGAAAAAGCAATTTTGCTTGCCAATGAAACCTATAATTTTACACATACAGGAGAGTTTAAAAATACACTACAGGCGTTTTATCACACAATAAATTTAGCGCAGGTTCATTATTTGCTGCAAGATTATGCCGAAGCAAAAAAGTTTAGTGATGAAGCCCTCCGTTTTAATATTTTAAAAGAAAATGAAAAAATAAGTATTTCAGATTCCATTTTAAGCCAATACCGAAAACCGCAAGCTTTACTCATTAATGCAGCTTCTAAATACTACTTGGCCGAAGATAAAAACACACAACTTTTAAAAGAACTTTTGTTGCAAATAGATGAAGGTATCGCTATTTTAAATCAACGTAAAAAAGTAGTAAACAAACACGAAGACGTAACTTTACTACTTGCAGAAAATGAAGAGCTCCTAAATTTTGCCGAAAAAATTAGGTTAGAACTTTATCAAAATACTAATAATCCTGAATATTTAGATAAACTCATTGCACTTCACGAATCCAGCATTTATAATCGTATTCGCTCGCGATTAAACCTGCGCGATAATATAGCTTTTCAACATATTCCTGAAGAAGTTGTAGAACGAGAAAACAACCTAAAAAGCCAGATGGTTTCTTCGCTTAATAACACCATTGACGGCAATCTGGCTACTTATTTTAAAGCTTCGGAAAACTGGGATTATTACCTAGATTCATTAAAACAAAATTTTCCGAAATACTACAAAATGCGCTATGCAACTTTGGAAGAACCCATGCACGGACTTCAACAAAAAATTCCTTTAAACACAACGGTTATTCGTTATATTTTTATTGAAGACCAATTATATGTTTTTGTTGTTTCGTCTAAAGAAAAGCGGATGATTTCTCTCAATTACAGCTCGGTAAAAGACCATATTTCTAATTTAAACCACGCGGAATTTTCAGCAGAAAAAATGAGTTTGGTGCTCTATCAATTATATCAATCGCTTTGGTCTCCGTTAGAAAAGTATATTTCGACTAAAAAAGTGGTAATCATTCCAGATAGGGAGCTTTTCAATCTTAGCTTTGAAACCCTCACCCCAAAACCTATAAAAAGTTTTAACGAAATGGCGACCAATAGCTTATTAGCTAATTATGAAATCTCGTATAATTTTAGTCTGCTACTTTATAAAGACAAAAAAAATATAGCCGATTATTCTTCAGATTTTATTGCCTTTGCCCCTGGTTTTAATGAAAAAATGAAGCAGGAATACAAGCTTGCCATAAAAGATTCTGTGAATTTAGATAAAGCCTATCTCACGCTTTTACCGCAGCCGTTTAGCGAAGATTTGGTGAAACAATACTCAAAAGTTTTTGATGGTAACTATTTTGTAAATGAAGACGCAAGCAAAGAAGTGTTTATAAACCGCGCCAAAGAACACAAAATAATACACATTGGTACCCACGCCGAAAGCAACAATATAAGCCCAGAATTGAGCCGACTCATTTTTGCGAAAAAGACGAATGACACAAAAACCTATGACGAAAACTCGCTCTATTCCTACGAAATATACAACATAGACCTCTCCTCCAATCTCGCAATTTTAACGGCTTGCGAAACGGGAAAACCCACTTACCAAGCTGGCGAAGGAATGATTTCTTTAGCACACGCTTTTAACTATGCTGGTAGTGAGAGTATTTTAACCAGCCTTTGGGAAATTGACGAAGAGTCTAGCGCCCAAATTGTGAAGCTATTTTACGATAATCTCGCAAAAGAAATGCCCAAAGATGAAGCGTTGCGCAAAGCGAAAATAAGTTATTTGGCTGCCGCCGAAGGGAGAACTACATCGCCCCAATATTGGGCAGGCTTAATACTTATTGGCGACACCGCTCCAATGGCATTAAAGGCTGGTGTTGCTTGGTGGTGGTATGTTTTGGCGGGTGTTGTTGGTTTTATTTTAATGACGTTAATTGTACAAAGAAAAAAAGAAATACAGCGTACCAAAAAGTGATGTTTGTTATTTAAGGAAATAATAGATTAGGTCATTTTTTTTGCACCAAGTCCCACATCATCTATAATAAACTCACCGTTTTTACAGAATTGCGACAACTCCTTTTTAATAAATTGTAAGACCGTTTCCTTCTCTGTTTCGGGATAAAGTACGTGAACATTGGCGCCCGCATCGAGTGTAAAACAAACATTGCTGTTGGTTTCTTCCCTAAATTTCCAAATGCGATTTATTATTTCCAAAGTGTTTGGTTTCATTAATATGAAATACGGCATTGAAGTAAGCATCATAGCGTGCAACGACAGGGCTTCACTTTCTACAATTTTTATAAATTCTGAAAAATCTCCGTCTTTAAGAACGGGAATAAGCTTTGAAAGATTATCCTTTGCTTGCCTAAAACGTTGTGCAGCAAAAGGATGTTCCAACATTAAATTATGCCCAACCGTGCTGCTTACTTGTTTTTCGCCTTTGTCTACCAACAAAATTGTGTCTTGGTAATTTTTAAAATTTGGATGAACTGCAAACGGATATTTTGAACCGAATAGATTGCTGCTGCCGTCAATTTTTGAGTGTTCGCCCCAAACAATAAGCGGTCCTTCAATACTTCGGCATGCGCTTCCCGAACCCAAACGAGCCAAGAATGATGCTTTTTCAATAAAGTAATCTTCAGGAATTTCGGGCTGCATTTGCTTTTCCATATCCATTAAACACAGTGCCAATGCACTCATGCCACTCGCCGAAGAGGCAATGCCGCTGCTGTGCGGAAAACTGTTGGAGGTTTCAATTTTGAATTTAAAATCTTTTAAAAATGATAAATATGCTTCTGCTTTTTCAAAGAATTTCTGAATTTTTGGCTCAAAAGAAACTTCTCTTTTTCCGTCGAGATACACTTCAAAATTAAATTCTGACGAAGGAGATTTTTCAAAAGTCAACTTTGTAATTGTGTGGCAATTGCTTAAAGTGAAACTTATGGAAGTGTTCATCGGCAGTTGCTCGCCATATTTACCCCAATATTTCACCAACGCTATGTTGCTGGGCGATTGCCAAGAAACGGTTCCGGAAGTGAGGGTTTTACTATGGGTGCAAACAATAAATTTATGTTCTGGCATACTATGGGAATAGATTACAAAAATAAACTTCTTTTTGATTTTTGCGATGACAATTTAAAAACGTTTCGATGTTTCTATAATTCTGCTGTAGAAGAATCTAAAATTTTAAGGATTATAAAACAATAGATTTTTCAGTAGTTTTTGAGGTTGCAAACCAACCGGAATGCCCCTGAAATATGGGGCATTTTTTAGTTTTCAAAATGAATGACGTGAGATTCGCATCGTTTTAAATATGCGTGCTTTGTCGCTCTTTCCTATTCTTTCACTTTATATTGATGACCTTTTATATTATAAACGTTAAAGTATTAAAAGGCAAACGGAATTTTGTTCTTTCACTTAAATTGATATAAGAAATGGAACCGAATTCAAATTGAAAAACTAAGGTAAAAAAATTGTATATTTCCATAGATTTCTATGGAAGATACACTAACTCAAGGAAAATTTAAATTATTGGATGCTTTCTTAAACAATGAGGAGGTGCCAATACGTGAATTTTACATTGCCGAATATCCGAAAACAAAATATTACATTCTTAAAAATGGAGGCACTGTAGATAATGCCAAAGATGTTTTTCAGGAAGCTTATTTTGTTTGTTGGAAAAAACTGAGTTCGCGAAAATTTCAGCCAAAAAACAAAAATGAAATAGAAGCATACCTATTTACAATTGCCAGAAATAAATGGATAGACCAAACTAGAGCTGCGACTAAACGGAAAACAACTTCAATAAACGACAAAATGTATCAACTAGCAGCAGATGACAATCCAACAGGTGAACTTGAAAAAAAAGACAAACAATTAACTATAACATTAGCCGCTTTCGAAAACCTTGGTCAAGGATGCAAAGATTTGCTCACGCAGTTTTATTTCAACAAAATGTCTTTGCGTACTATTGCTGAAAAGCTAAATATTGAAGAAGCATCGGCGAAAAACAAAAAATACAGGTGCATTCAAAAATTAAAAGAATTGGCACTTGGTAAAAACTAGTACTTAAAAAGTAAAATTATAAAATGAATTCCCCAATTGAAATAAGCTCGTTAGAATGGGACATAATAGAAACCTATCTGGATCAAAATGATTTTTCAGAAGAAGCGCTGTTGGCAGATGAAAAACTTAACCAAATCGCAAACCTTTCCGAAAAAATAGCACACGTAAAACAAGTAAGAATAGAAATTGAAGACAGTATTCGTCAATCGAAAATAAAAGAATTTCACGAACACATTTCAGTGGATGAAAATGATTTAAAAGTAAAAAAACTTTCTACCAACAAAGCGAACAAAAAAGTTATTTGGTATTCCATTGCTGCGGTATTGGTAGTGTTATTAGGAATTTTTTGGATGATGCAAAATTCCAATTCTCCAGAAAAAATATTTGCAACTCATTTTGAAGCAGACCCAGGTTTACGAACAGTGATGGGCATAACAAGCGACTATGATTTTTACGAAGGAATGGTAGTTTATAAACGCAAAGAATACAAAGAAGCTATTGATTGGTGGCAAAAACTACTCCCCGAAAAAGCAAATAACGACACCTTAAATTACTTTTTGGGAGTTGCCCATTTAGCCGAAGGAAATGCTGAAAAATCATTAAAATATTTAGAACCTGCAAGTAAATTCAGCGAAGGTATTTTTAAAGAAGATGCAGCCCATTACACGGCTTTGGCAAAAATAAAGTTAGGACAAATTGAAGAAGCTAAACAATTGTTGAAAGAGTACCCTTCTGAAAAGAATAACGAATTACTTAAAGCGCTGAGCGAATAAAACGGATACAGTTTTAAAAACTAAAGATTGCATCAAACTGAATACCAATTGGGCGTTTTTTCCAGTGTCAATAAATAAAATTGTATGGTATCTAAATACAACAATCTTTCACTTTTACTCCTGATTGCTTTTTTAGTTTTCTTCCAAAATAGCTTCGGGCAAGACACGGATTTATCCGGCACTAAATTAATAGACTCCTATTTATTGAACAATCAAATAAAAGAGGCAGATGCTGCACTTCAAACACAAATAATAAGTTTTACACAAGCCAATCAAATAGATTCGTTAGCGCAATACACAGTATATGTGGGAAAGGTTGCGCTCTTAAAAAGCAACCCAAAAGATGCGGCCAAAAAAGCCGATGTATTTTTTAAAAATCTAAAAACACAGGGAGCCTCCAAACGCGCCCAACATACAGCTCTGTACGGGCTTTCTCAACTTTATGAGGAATTGGGAAACATTACCGAATCTTTCAAAGCTGCTGAAGAATCACTAAATATAATACGTGCTGTCCCCGATGCTACGCACAACGAAATTGGCGAAGCATACTATGCGTTAACTTATTCCTATTACATTTCCGGAAAATTTTTGGATGCCAACGAACAGGCTAAAAAAGCACTTGCTGAATTAAAAAATTCGGAGACAAAGAATTATAAAAAGATAGCTGACGTCAACAATTTTTTCGGGATTATGATGTGGCGGTCCCAAAAACTGGACAGCGCGCAATACTTCTTTGAAAACGCTATAAAAACTTTACAAAAAATACAGGGCGATTCGGTTTATAAAGTGTATTCCTCTTCGGGCATAAAATTGAATATGGCACTAGTAATGGAGGCTCGCGGCAATATTTCTGAATCTATACATACGCTTGAAAGGCTCATTCAAGATTGCAATTTTGTTTTAAAAAAATCAAAAGACGTTCGCGTTGTTTCGCGCAGCAAGCGTCTAAAATGGACCGGCATTTCAAACCTCGGCTCGCTTTATACTAACATTGGCCACGTAAATAGGGCTTATAAGCTTATGGCGTACATTTACAATAATCGTGATCAATTATACCTCCCGGGCGACCCCGAAATTCCGCGTGCGCTTATATTGTTAGCCCAATCACAAATGGCTTTAAAAGAAACAGACAGCGCAATAAATTCCTTCGAAAAAGTACTCGCCATGTACGAAGCCGATTCCAGTCCAGATGTCTATTGGCGGGCAATTGCCACTGCTAATCTTGCAAGTTGTTACGGTCTAAAAGGCGAAATTGAAAAGGCGGAAAAATCATACAACGATGCCGAAAAATTATACAAAAGCGCCCTCGGAGAAAACCTAGACGATACCTACTTAAATTTTGCCCAGAATAAAAGTTTGTTTTTGGCGAAAAACGGAAAAAGTGAAGCCGCAGTAACCACTTCCTTAAATGCCTTTCATTATTTAAAAAAGAACGGAGGCGAAAACAACAGCGACCTCATCGCTCATATGCTAAATCTTTCGGAAGTGTTTTACACTATTGGCGATTACTCAAAAGCTGCCGAATGGAGCGAAAAAGGAATAGATTTTATTGATGCCCACACTCAAAATAAAAGCACAACACTCGATGCATTAAAATTGACCTATCGAAAACCTTTGTTGATTTTAGCGAAATCGAAAGCATATTACGCACAGAATACTTCCAAAGACTCAATTTTTCTAAAAAGTCTTTTGAAAAATATGGATGATGCCTTCAAAATTCTTGGGAAACAGAAAGCTCTAATTTCAAAAGATGATAATGTGAATGTACTGTATTCAAATTTTTTGGGACTTTACGGTTTCACAAAACAACTTTATTACGATTTATATACCCAAACCGAAAACAAAATATATCTCACCAAACTTATTGAAACCCACGAAAACAGCGTCTATTACACCATTCGTTCTAAGTTGATGCTTCAAGATGAAATCAATTTTGCAGACGTTCCGCAAGCAGTTATTAAAAGGGAAAGCGAGTTAAAAAAAGAAGCCGTTAACCGCAGCGCTTTAAGTGAAGATTCAACTTCTTCTTTTCAAAATTATCTGGAGGCGAGTACTATTTATAATTCGTTTTTAGATTCTTTAAAAACAGCTTTTCCTAAATATTACAAAATGAAGTATGCCACTTTGGATGCTTCACTTAAAGATTTACAAAAATATATTCCCGCCAACACTACAGTAATTCGCTATTTGTTTATCGATAACAATTTGTACGGAATTGTTTTGGATAACAAAAACCGAAGTATTCTTCCATTAAAGTTCGATTCTGTAAAAAATCATATTAAAAAATTAAGCGATCCGAAGGTAACTTTGGAAGATGAATCCACCCTACTTTATGAGCTTTATCAGCAATTGTGGGAACCTTTGAGCAGCCGTATAAATAACAAAAAAGTAATTATTATTCCTGATGGCGCGCTCTTCAATTTAAGTTTTGAAACCTTAACGCCTTCAAAAATAAAAAGCTATAAAGAACTCGTTACCAATAGTTTACTGGCGAAGCATTCCATTTCGTACAACTTTAGTCTTTTGCTTTTAAACGAAGACAAAAAGCCCAAAATGTTTGCTGAAAATTTTGTTGCCTTTGCCCCTGGCTTTACAAAAAAAATGAAAAGCGAATACAGAATAGCCATTACAGATTCGGTTACTAGTGACGTTGCATACCTTACTTTACTATCGCAACCAAGCAGTGTAGAATTGGCCGAGAATTACTCTAAAATTTTTGATGGAATATCGTTTTTAAATGAAAATTCAACCAAGCAGATTTTTGAAGCCAATGCAGGCGAACACAAAATAATTCACATTGGCACACACGCAGAAAGTAACAACGTAAGTCCTGAATTTTCGCGCCTTATTTTTGCGAAGAAAAATTCACGTAATGAAGATTACGACGAAAATTCACTGTACACCTTCGAGATTTACAACACCAATCTAAGTTCAAATCTCGCCATTTTAACGGCTTGCGAAACAGGAAAACCTACATACCAGCCCGGTGAGGGAATGATTTCTTTGGCACACGCTTTCAACTATGCGGGCAGCGAAAGCATCTTGACCAGTCTTTGGCAAATTGATGAAGAAAGCAGTGTAAAAATCATCCAAAATTTTTACGACAATCTCGCCGTAGGAATGACAAAAGATGAAGCCTTAAGACAAGCAAAGCTCAACTACATTGCCACTGCTAAAGGTCGCACCGTATCGCCTCAATATTGGGCAGGCATGGTCTTAATTGGCAAAACCGCTCCCATTCAATTGCAACACGGTTTCAATCCTATTTGGTGGTGGGTTTTCGGATTGTTAGCGATCGGAATCCTTATTATTTTTCTGCTAATAAGGAAGAAATCCAGCAAAGCATAACCCAATTTTTTTCCTATAACTTATCAGTAGTCCTCCTATTTTTGGTCTCGCGTCCCTGCTTACGGACAGGTAGGTTTCAGCAAAGCAGCCTCAAGCCTTAGGTCCTTTTTTGATGACCTTTTCAATATTCAACGTTTTAAAATTAAACTGCTTGCATTTTGCATTCCATAGCTTTTATGAAATGAATATTAATTTAAACTAACTATCATGAAAAAATTTAACTTTCTATTTGCGCTCACTGTTTTAGTTATAAATGTGAACATAACAAATGCCCAAACTACAGATGTAGTCACTGGCCTAAGTTTTCCATCTGGTTTAAACTTTAATGGAAACGACTTGTACTTTTGTGATAATGCCGAAAAAATTTTAAAAATAAACGTAACCGATAGCAGTCCAGTGCCGTTAGAAGTTATCACTGGCCTGGGGAATCCTTCCGAATTCATCTTAAATGGAAATGACTTATATATTGCCGAATATGCTGCCGGAAAAATTTCTAAAATAGATATAACCGACACCAATCCAGTGGCCACTGAGGTTGTTGCGGGTCTTAATGAGCCTAGTGGTCTAGCCTTAGATGGAAATATTTTATACATAGCCGAATCTAATGCCAATAAGATTTCAAAAATAGATATAACTGCTTCAAACCCAGTAGCTATAGATGTTATTTCAGGACTTCATAGGCCGCTTGATATAATATTGCGTGGAAATGACTTATACATTAGTGAACAGGCTGTAAATAAAATTTCAAAAATTGATATAACCGATACCACCCCAACAGCAATAGATGTCGTGAATGGTCTTAGCGATGCCTATCAAATGGTTCTGCACGGAAACATTATGTATATCGCTGAATTGGACGGCAACAAAATATCCCAAATTGACATAAACGTAACCAATCCAACCGCGACAGATGTTGTTGCTGGACTTTCTTCTCCGTATGGATTAGCAATATACGGAAACGAATTATTTATTTCTGAATTTCTTGGGAACAAGATTTCTAAAATTGAAATTCCTACTTTAAGTATAAATGAATTCAATAGAAATTTAATTGTAGTTTATCCAAATCCAGCTGACAGTTTTATCCAAATTTCCGGTTTAAAAGAATCAGAAAATTATAAAATTTATAATGTTTTGGGTACTGAAATAAGTAATGGAAAAATCTCTGAAACCGAAAAAATCCATCTTGAAAATTTTTCTAACGGTTTATACTTCTTAAAACTTGAAAATGGAAATTCGATCAAGTTCATAAAAGATTAAGAATCTTTCTTTAGCGTAAAAATAATGTTGAATACCGGATTGTAAAAACTTCAGTATTATAATTCGGTATCAGTCATTTTAAAAACTCCCAATCCAACCTCATCCGCGAAATGTTCTCCTTTTAACTACATTTTAAAGGGTTCGCAATCATTTTCACACTTTTCTCTTTTCTCTTTTCTCTAAAAAAATGATGACCTTTTTTAATAGCTCCGTTAAAAGAATAGAAACTCACCAAAATTAGCCTTCGGAAGGCGAATCAAATTCATTCAAAATGGTTAAAAATTAATAGTTATGAAACATTTAATAATTTTTTTCTTATTACTGGCAGGAATACATACTTCCTATTCTCAAGACACTGTTTTCGAATGGGCCAAATAAGGGTGACTTTATAAATAATCGAACTTGGAAAGAATTCATGATTGATAATTATCAATCTCATTAAAAAATATCAAATCCATATCAAAGATGTACAATTGTATTTCCACTTTATTCTATTTTCTTTCCTCTTTTATTTAAAAAATTGATGACTATTCCATTGCCATTTCGATTTATAGATATAATCCTTAATCAACCAAATTATGAAAACTTCAATTACACTTTTCGCATTATTATTGGGTATCTTCAGTGTTTATGCTCAAGACCCCGCTATTCTCTGGCAAAAAACCATTGGTGGAAGCGATACCGACTTTTCAACAGTATTTGAAACCACAGCGGATGGCGGATACATTCTTGGCGGTTATTCCACCAGTAATATTTCTGGCGAAAAAACCGAAAACAGCAACGGAGCCATCGATATCTGGATTGTAAAAATTGACGATTCTGGAAACATTCAATGGCAGAATACCATTGGCGGAAGCGGTGATGATTATCTTATTTCTCTCCAACAAACCTCAGACGGAGGATACATACTTGGCGCGGGTTCAGACTCCAACATTTCGGGCGATAAAACTGAAAATTCACGAGGAGGTTTGGATTATTGGATTTTAAAACTCGATGTTACAGGAAACATCACTTGGCAAAAAACATACGGCGGAAACCAACCTGAGTTTGACACTTACATTGTTCAAACCACAGACGGCGGCTACTTTGTTGGCGGCTATTCAGATAGCGACATAAATGGCGACAAAACCGACCCTTCTAACGGACAGCGCGATTTTTGGGCGCTTAAACTTGACAGTTCGGGAAACATTATCTGGCAAAATAGTATTGGCGGCAATTTGGTAGATAGACCACAAGCAGCCTTTCAAACTAGTGAGGGAGGCTATATAATTAGCGGTTTTTCAAACTCTCCAAACTCGGGCGACAAAACAGAAAACACACGCGGAGGGAATGATTATTGGATTGTAAAACTTGATGCCAGCGGAAACGTGGAATGGGATCGAACCTTTGGCGGAAATGACAGCGACGTGCTACGAGATATGGTTCAACTTGTAGACGATAGTTTCTTTGTGGCCGGGTATTCAAAATCAAATATTTCGGGAGACAAAACGGAAAACTCCCAAGGCGATTACGACGCTTGGGTTTTAAAATTGGATGGCAGCGGAAATATGGTATGGCAAAACACAATTGGCGGTAGTGGCATTGACTATCCACGCGATGTAAAACAGCTTGCCGACGGAAACTTTATGGTTGCTTGCTGGAGCAATAGCAATGCCAGTGGAGATAAAACAGAAGACTCCAACGGCGGTTATGATTATTGGCTCTTAAAACTCGACACCGCGGGAAATATTATTTCACAAAATTCCATTGGCGGCTCTGCCGATGAAGGCGGATCGTATATCCTGCAAACTGCAGATGGTAATTTTGCAATGTTTTGCTCTTCAGATTCAAATGTGTCTGGCGATAAATCGGAAAATAGCAGAGGCCTGGATGACTATTGGATTTTTAAAACCACGCCAAACATTCTTGGTGTTGCAACCAACACTTTTGGCCCGGCCTTAAGCGCCTATCCAAACCCTACAAACGGTAGATTCACTATAAATCTGGGGGAACGTTTTTCCGAAACCAATGTTAGTATCATCAATATACTCGGACAGGTAGTTTCGACTTCAACTTATAAAAACACACAAAAATTAGACGTTGAAATAAACGACGCAGCAGGAATCTATCTCGCAACCTTAAAAACTTCCGACGGGAAACAAGCAACCTTAAAAATAACGAAACAGTAATTTTTTTCATTTTAAATAGTTGACCAAAGAAGCCTCTCACAAAGGGGCTTTTTTTGCAAGTAATGTGAAGAAATAAATTCAAAAATGTATCGAATAACCAAAATATCTAATTTCATTTATTCGAAGAAATCTCAGCTACGTTCTTTTTCGATATATTTGGTTATATTAATAGCTGCCAACTGTTGCCACTAAAAATTTATATGAACCTATCAGACTTTCTGCTTACCTTAATACCCTTCACGCCTGCTGAACTGCAGGATATTTCTTCGCATTTTAAAAAGGAAAATATTCCAAAAAATACACTGCTGATTGAGCACAGACAGATTAGCAAAAAATTATATTTTATTGAAAAAGGAATGGGTAGAAGCTATTATTTAAAAGAAGATGGCAAAGAAGTAACCCAGTGGTTTTTTGGTGTTGGAAAGTTTATGAGTAGCGTCGATAGCTTTTTTCAGCAGAGCCCAAGTTTATACTTTTTGGAAACTTTGGAAGACTCTATTGTTTATTCTATTTCCAACGAAAGGATGGATTTGCTCTTTTCAAAATACCACAAAATGGAGCAACTGGGGAGATTGGTTTCTATTGAAATGCTCACCAAAGTGGTCAATAAACTGAATGCCATTCAATTTCAAACTGCACGCGAACGTTATGATTATATGCTCGCAGAATTTCCCGACATTTCCTACCGTGTGCCACTTGGGCATATTGCTTCCTATCTCGGAATGACGCAAGAAACCCTAAGTCGCATTCGAAGAGGTTGAAATAACTTGATTTTTTTTGCTCTACGTCCTGTCTGCTTTCGTGGTAAAAAACTTCAGCTCAACTTTTCGTTGTATTTCAACTCAAAACCGTTTTTGATATAGGTCAAAAGAAACCCTTTTTACTCGGCCTATCTTTGTATTGTAATTAAAAACCTGAAACAATGCAAATCAACAAGGGTGTTATTAACATGCTATTTATCAGTATAGTTGGGCTTTTTTCAACCGTAAGCTTTTCACAACAACTGGATCCTGTGCTCACCGAATTAATTAACAAAGGTTTGAATAAAAGTCAGACTGTAAATATTAAAGCTATTGAAGCACAGCAAGCCAAGCTGGATCAGCGACTGGCAAAATCTGTTTTTATTCCGAAGGTCACATTTAATGGAAGCTTCACTCGATTAAATGACGACATTACCTTTGGCGAAGACACTCAAAACCTTTTGGTAGCCACGCAAAAACTTGTAATAAAAGAAGCTTTACAAATACCTTTTAACGCCCCCTTTCCCGGTGAAATTCCTTTAAAAGATACACCAAATTTACAGGATAAAAACATTCTAAAAACTTCAGTAGATTTAGATTGGGTTCTATTTAGCGGTTTTGAAGCCACCATTGCAATTAAAGCGAGCAAACACAAAGAGTCATCGCTAAAATATCTCGGGATGGCAGAGAAAGATAAGTTAGCTTTAAAAATTATTGAAGCGTATGATAAACTCGCTTTGGTGTATGCTTCGGAAAAAGTTTTAAACACTTCAGAAAAATATCTCGATGAACAAGCATTTTATGTAAAGAAAGCCATTGAAAATGGTCTCGCCACGCCAATCGGTCGCAAAAAAATAGAATTAGCGCAACAGCAATTAGCAGGAAAAAAACTGGAGTTTGAACACAACAAAACCTTGCTGATTGAAGTGCTGTTTCAACTTACGGGCGAAAGCAGAGAAAATTTAAGAATGTTACGACCCGAATTGGAAACTTTCAGTTTAAATTCAAATTCCAACGTTGAAAAACGAAATGAAATCAAAGCTTTGGAAGAGGCTGAACAAGCTACAATCTATAAATCAAAAATGGAAAAAAGTCATTTTATTCCGAAGGTTGCCGTAAAAGGACATTACGAATTTATTGAAGATTACCTCTCGCTTCTCGACCCAAAATGGTACGTTGGCGTGGGAATTAAATGGAATGTTTTTGACGGAAATCAATCGAATTTAAAAGCTCAGAAATCAAAACTTGAAAGTGAAATTTATAGAGAGCGAATTGAGGAAGCCGAAGAAATGATAGATTTAAGCATCGTAAAAGCGGAGCAAACTTATCAATCCACATTACAGAATTCAAAAATTGTTGAAAAGGAAATTGAACTTGCAACCGACACCTATGAAATGGTAAACAAACAATTTAAAAACGATTTGGCGTCCATTAACGAAGTACTCGATGCACTTACCAATCTAGAAAAAGCCAACTTTAAACTACAAGAATCCTATTTCGATCAGCGAAGAGCAGTAACCGAAATGCTTCACGCCAAGGGTACTTTAAAATATTAAACTATTAAAACGAAATTTTTCAAATATGAAATCAATAAAAACTATACTAATAACCATTGTTTCTATCGTTGCTTTAAGTTCTTGTAGCGATAACAAGATTGCTTCAGAAAGAGGAAAGGTAAAATTTGAAACTATTTCACTAAGCAGTAAACTGGCCGGAAGAATTTCAAAAATTTATGTTTCCGAAGGGCAGGAAGTGAAAAAAGGAGATACACTTGCTTACATCGATATTCCCGAAGTTGCAGCAAGAATGATGCAAGCCGAAGGTGCTATTACTGCAGCCCAAGGGCAATTGAACATGGCTTTTAACGGTGCCACAATGGAGCAATTGAGCCAAATAGAGCAACAGTTAAATTCAGGGAAAGCGCAGTTAAAATTTGCACAAGAATCATATAACCGTTTGAAAAACATGTACAAAGATTCTTTGGTAAGCCAGCAGCAGTTTGACGAGGTGAAAATGAAACTTTCCATGGCGAAAGCACAAGTTGATGCCTTAAAAGCCAAGCGCACAGAGGTGCGAAAAGGCGCTCGTGCCGAACAAATTGAACAAGCAAAAGGGCAATTAGACCGTGCTTTGGGAGCCAAAGAAGAAGTAGTTTCGGCTGCAGATGAAAAATTTATTATCGCACCAATAAATATGTCTATTGAAACCATAAGTTTAAAAGAAGGCGAATTACTCACTCCAGGCTATACTTTGTTTAACGGCTATAAAACGAACAGCGTTTATTTCAGATTTACTATTCCCGAATCAAAAATTTACGAGTATAAAAAAGGACAAAAACTATCTGTAGAAAATCCATATACCAAAGAAATAATAAAAGCTAAAATTTTCGCCATTAACCAGTTAGCTCAATATGCCGATATAACCAGCACCGCCCCTTTGTATGAGTTAGATGAATCTATTTATGAAATAAAAATTTCTCCAACCGAAAATGTGGATGCCAAAACATTTTACCTAAACGCCACAGTTTTACTAAAAAAGTAGAATTACATGAAAACTGTCAAAGTTGATTGGTAAAATTAAAAATATAAACGATGAAGAAATTTATAAAATTAGTCAAGGTAGAATTCAAGCGCATTTTTTCGAATAATGTGCTGCTTGCTATCTTTTTTGGGGCGCCAATTCTGTATGGATTTTTGTTCGGCTATGTGTACCAGCAAGCGAAGGTAGTGGATTTACCAATTGTAATTGTAGATCAGGATCGCAGCCCAACTTCAGATAAAATTATTGATGCTTTTAACGACAATGAAGGTTTGTTAGTTACCGATGTTCGCTATTCTGCCGGAAATCTCATTGATGAAATGCCTATAAAACAATACGCCGCTGTAATTACCCTTCCAAGTAATTTTGAAGCAGATGTATTTCAGAAAAAACATCCGGAAGTTAGAGTAGATTTAAATATGGCAAATATTTTAAATGCTAATACTGCCAGTAAACACATACAATCAGTTTTAATGACACTCAATGCAGGAATGGAAATAGAAAGCCTTAAAAAACAAGGGATGCACCCTGCACAAGCCTTAAGTTCGTACGAAAGTTTTAAGATTAACTTCAACAAACTCTATAATTCTACAGGCAATTATGTAACATTTATGTTGCCCGGTTTATTGGGTGGAATAATGCAACAAATTATATTCTTGGCTATGGCACTCGTGTTTTCGAGAGATTTTGAAGATGGTTATTTTAAAAAGTTAATTAAGGAAAGCAAATCGTCTTTATACCACATTGCGCTAAAAGCAACTCCGTTTTTATTGATGCTTCCAATAATTTGGTTGGCTGTGGGTTTATTTTTTCCATATTTTAATATAGCAGCCAATGTTTTTAATTTCCCAATGTTAGCTTTGGTTATTTTATTAACCCTAGCTTCGATGGCTATTGGAATGTTATTTTCCATCGCCATCCCAAGTCAATTAAAAGCTACCGAGCTATTAATGGTAATATCTACGCCAGCTTTTATTTTAAGTGGTTTTACGTGGCCAACAATGGCAATTCCAACCGCAATAACCAACATTGCGCAATTTATTCCGCTTACCCAATTTTTAAGCGGATTTAGAAAAATTGCTTTTTATGATGGAGGTTTAACTTCTATCACACCTGAATTAGGAATGTTACTACTTATTACCGCTGTTTCATTTATATTAATGGTTATTTTACTTCAAGTGAAAATATATCGGTTTGGAAAGAAAAATAAAATAGTCGGGAATGAAATTGATGAATAAATAAGGTTTTCAGAGTTAATATTTCAGAATAAAAAAAGCCACTTTTGGTAGTTCCGAAAGCGGTTTTTAATTTTTAAAATTTCCTTATTTAATAACCAGCAAAGGCATTTTTCTATTTCTTATTAATAAATCGTTGGTAATGCTTCCTACAAAAAGTGAAGTAATATTATTTCCCCCTCTTGCAGAAACAATCATAATATCAAAACCACCTTTTTCGGCGTGTATTTCAATAGCTTCTACAACCGAAAGATTTTCTCTGTCAATATATCTAAAGGGAAGCTCGTTAGTAATTGCATGCCTCTTTCTAAACTGCTTTACTTTTTCCTTTAAATGATTTTTAGTTTTATCAATCGCTTTTTCAGTGTTGATGTACGGGAAGAAAACCGATGGAATATTATACACGTGCAAGCCTTCAATAGTACCTCCAGAACGTTCTACAAGGCTTTCTGCTACCCTAAAACACCGCGCCGAAGCAGAGCTAAAATCTGTTGGCACCAAGACATTATTCATATGGTGTTTTGCTTCTTCGGGCACTAAAAGCATATTAGAATCGAGCATTCTAGCAAGTTTTTGATTTAAAGCGCCCGTGCCCTGCAATTCATCTTTATTACCCACAATTACGATATCTATTTTATACTCTTTTGCCAAATGAGTTAAAATACTCTCGGTATAATCATCTGAAGTTATTACAACCGTATGTGGCGCCGTGGCTGTGTAATTTTTCTCTATGGTTTTTTGCAAACCTCTATCCACTATATCTTCAATGGTAATGCCTTCATCTAAAAATTCATCGTACAAATCGTTTAATTTGTATTGCTTAATATTATGGGTAAAATATACTTGTTCAATATTCCAGACTTTACACAGGAAGCTCACATATTGAAGCAAAATAGGATCCATTTCGGTAAGGTCCAGTGCAATCATCAACTTTAAGTTGTTCTCTAAATTTATTTTCTGTGTCATTTTACGTACGTAACTATTTAAGTGATAATTAGGTTATAAATCGGTTGTGGTTGGGTTTTTTTTAGATTCAATTTCGGGATCTATTTTTTCTAAATTTCGTTCTTCCCGTTCTTCGTTTACTAAATTGAGAATGTTTTTACGATAGCTTTCTCTTTCCAAAAGTTTTTCTTTTCGAGCCGCTTTTTCATAGTCTTCATTAACCCCTCGATACAGCGAAAAACACATCATAACTAAAAGAATTGCAAAGGGAAGCCCCGAAATTGTCACTACTGTTTGTAGGGCACCAAGACCACCGCCGTACATTAAAACGCCCGCAATTACACCTGTAGCTATTGCCCAAATTACTCTTTGCATGGGTGGCGTTTTCAATTTTCCGCCCGAAGTAATACTATTTACTACAATAGCACCCGAATCGGCCGAAGTAATTATAAAACTACAAATCAAAATTACCCCCAAAGACTTTAAAACCATAGCCAGTGGAAATTTATCGAAAAATACGTACAGCGCAGTAGAAATATTATCGTTTACAGCTGCAATCATGGCCGTATCGCCCAATAAAATATCACGCATGGTTATTCCCCCAAAGGCGCTAAACCATAAAAATGTTACTAAGGCTGGTAAGATTAAAACACATAAAATAAATTCTTTTATGGTTCTTCCGCGCGAGATACGCGCAATAAAAGTACCCACAAATGGCGACCAAGAAATCCACCATCCCCAATACATAATGGTTCTCATTTTTTGCCAATCTGTACCTCGCAATGCTTCGGTCCAAGTAGACATATCTATAAAATGTATTAAATAACTACCAAGATTTTGAATATACGACTTAAAAATAAAGATCGTGGGCCCCAAAATTAAAACCAAAATAAATATAGCCGAAGCCACTCGTACGTTGAGCTTACTTAATATTTGAACCCCTCTATTTACCCCGCTAAATGCCGAAAGAGTTGCTGCTAGGGTTACACCAACAATAATAATAATTTGATAAAATAGCGAACTTGGCACGCCAAAAACATGGGTTAAACCAGAATTAATCTGCCCCACTCCAAAACCAATTGTAGTTGCCAGTCCAAAAAGGGTTGTAATTACCGCCATTATATCAATTACATCGCCCATCCATCCGTGAATTTTGTTTCCGAGGATAGGATAAAAAGCCGAGCGTAGTGTTAGTGGCATTTTTCTATTAAAGGTGAAATATGCCAAAGAAAGCCCTACTACCGAATAGATTGCCCACCCGTGTATTCCGTGATGTAGGAACGAAAAATTAATTGCTTCTTGCGCAATAAGTGCGGGTTCCTCACCGGCCAAACGAGGTGGAACTAAAAAATCGCGAACAGGATCGGCAATACTAAAAAGCACGAGTCCATTTCCAATTCCGGCACTAAAAAGCATAGCAAACCACGCCCACAAACTAAATTCAGGTTTGGCTTTTTTTCCACCAATACGTATAGCTCCAAACTTGCTAAAGGCCATATACAAGCAAAAAACTATAAATAAATTAACTGCCAATGTGTATATCCACCCTCCATGTGCAGATACTGAGGTTTGCGCGATTCCAAAGTAATACACGGCTTCCTCCTCAAATATAAGCGTGAAACCAACGCTAAAAATTACGACTGCAATTGCTGAAAAAAATACCGTTTTATTGACCACAAGGCCCAAAAACTTTGAGGTGCTCTCCTTTCGAGTTATTTTAATCGACATAAAAAATTAATTTAAAAGAAATGAAAAAACGCTCCTTTTTTTAGGATGCGAAAATTTATTGAATCTATAAAACTGTTTTGCGAGGTATCTTATAAATATAATAAAGTTAGAGCTTGTAGCTTCCTCTAGTATTTAAAGGTTTAAAAAATTGAATAGTAAATATATCCCGAAACTTTTTAGCAGTTGTCTTTCTAATTGTAAAAATTATCATAACAATATTTAAAAATGTAACTGGACAGTATAACAAAAAATAGTATACTTCACAAATATTTCAATGTTGTTCTGTTTTCACTTTGTGCGATTTTTATACCACCTCTTTTTAATTGATTTTTGCGAATAATTTTGCGGCAAACAAATTTTGTTGCTAATTGTTAAAAACCCAAACCGCGTCTGGAAAATTTTCTTCAAAAAATCGCTATCTTTCCAAAAAGTTTTAGAACCATATTAAATATAGAACAATGAAAAATATAATCGCACTCTTCGCTTTCATTTTAATCGCAGCCACAGTACAAAGCCAGTCTTTTTCAAAAAAAGATATTACTGGCACTTGGCTCGTACAAAATGTAGAAAATAGTAGTAGTAACCCAAAAATGGCTACCGCAATGGCCAATGCTGTAATTAACTTATACGCCGATAACAGTTTTGAAATAAAGGAAAAACAAGAAGGAGGAACAGCGTATTCATACGCAACAACTACAAACAAAAATGCAACTTGGAGCTACAATCCCAGTACGCAAACCATCAGTACAACTCGTTCAAAAATAACTTTTAAAGTTTCTCAAAGCGGCGATAAAGTGTATTTTACAGATGAAAATAGCGGATTAAAGTTTGAGGTAATAAAACCAATTTAATAGTATTCACATTAGCGTTGACCGCAATTTAACAGATGATTAAAACAATTTATGAAAAATGCGGTTTCACAGTTTCCGACTTTAAAATTGAAACCGAAAGCAAAGAATACAACGCTTGCAGGTTTCAATTAAACGGACTTCAAATAATAAGCAGAAACGCAAAAATAACTCCTAAAAAAACGGGGCAGTTTGTTACTTGTTGGAAACGTAACAAACAAGGAATCACGGTGCCATTTTCTGAAAAAGACGATTTCCATTTTTACATAATCAATGTGGAAAAGGAAAATCGCTTCGGACAATTCGTTTTCCCAAAATCGGTTTTAAAAACAAAAGGAATAATTTCTACTGAAAACAAAGACGGAAAAAGAGGTTTTCGGGTTTACCCAATTTGGGATACTGTAACCAGCAAACAAGCTGAAAAAACACAACAATGGCAGCTGGATTATTTTTATGAAATTGGAGAAACAACCAATATTGAAAAAGTGAAAATATTATACAATAAAAACAATTGATAAAAAGCTGAAAGCCGCGTTAAACAAATTAATCGGGTAATTTAAACACTCCAAAATTATGATAATAACTGCGGCAAAATGGATATCAATCTTGTTCGGAGTTTTTATAATTTTAGTGGGATTTATTATGCTTTATGCGCCTAAAAAAGCAAGAGCAATATTGCGAAAAGCGGGAAGCACCAATTTTATCAATTACGCCGAAATTACAATAAGGCTTATCCCGGCAATAGCAATGATTTTATATGCAGATTTCTCCAAATTCCCTATTGCATTTAAAATATTTGGATGGGTAATGGTCTTAACATCCGCGATTCTTTACATCGTCCCCAGAAAAACACACCATAGTTTTTCTTTGAAAAGTGCCGAAAGACTCAAACCAATTTATTTCCAGCTCATTTCTCCTTTTGCAATGCTACTTGGCGGGTTAATTATTTATAATGTGAATTGGGTTTGAATACCTTTCATTGTCGCAAGTCTTCCACCAATTCGCGAATTTTTTCATCAAGAATTCGGATTTCAATATTCACAAAATAATTAATTAAACACTCCCAATCCTGTAACATTCTGAAAGAAATAGCGTTATATAGTTTCATCAATCTAAAAACCTTATGTTACAACGCTTTTTCATCTTCTGCTCTGGCGCAGATACAGCCATCCTTGACGAATGTTCTCCCGGCGAACGCACAAAATATGCCGGCATTGGCGCTACCGTTTTCTTTACAGCCGTTATGGCCACCATTGCCGCTGCCTATGCACTTTACACGGTTTTTGACAATTACTTTTCCGCTGTCTTCTTCGGAATAATTTGGGGATTGTTAATTTTTAATTTAGATAGATTTATTGTTTCCACTATTAAAAAACGAAACAACTTTTTTGATGAATTAATACAAGCATCGCCGCGAATAGCTTTGGCTATAATCATCGCCATCGTAATTTCAAAACCTTTAGAAATGAAGATTTTTGAAAAAGAAATCAATCAGGTTTTGCTTACCGAGAAAAACGAAATGACTCTCGCCAACAAAGACCAATTGGCTTTGCAATTCACGCCTGCGGTAACTGCTTTGGAAACTGAAATAACCGGATTGAAAAAAGAAATTACCGATAAAGAAACCGAAGTAAACACATTATATGAAACGTACATCGCCGAAGCCGAAGGACGCAAAGGCACAGAGTTAATAGGCAAAGGTCCCGTTTACAAAGAAAAGCGCGAAAAACACGACGCCGAGCTCGCTGCTTTAACCGAATTAAAGAAAACGAATGCCGAAAAAATTGCGGCTGCCGAAACAAAAATTGAAACAATTACTGCTGAATACAATTCAAAAGTAGCCAGTACCCAACCTGTAATCGATGGGTTTGACGGCTTGATGGCTCGTGTAAATGCTTTAAATAAGCTGCCGTTATTGCCTTCACTTTTTATCTTTTTATTGTTTTTGGCAATTGAAACTTCGCCAATTCTCGCCAAACTTTTATCGCCAAAAGGCGCTTACGATTTAAAACTCGAAGAACAGGAAAGCTCACTAAAATCTTGGGTAACCCAACAACAAGCGCAACGCGACATACTTGTAACTACAGATCGTGAAATTAACAACCGAGTTTACGCAGACATTGCTGAAGAACAGGAATTATACGATTACAAACGAAAAAAAGCTCGCGAGCTAATGCAGATGCAGGCAGACGCGTTTTATAGCAAGCAAAAAAGCGTACTATAAGCCCCAAAACCTGCCGCGTCGAGAAACTCATGCCCAATGGGTCTATCTTTTTAATTGCCTCCAGGTTCCAAATTTATCTGGAGGTAATTAATTTACTGTTTGAGAAGGGCTATAGTCCAAACTTTCAGTAATTTTGAAATAATATATCCTCAATATACTATGTCGCAAACCACTTCCCCACAAGCTTTAAAAATCGCAAAACACTATTATAATATTAACGCTGAAGCATCAAAACTTGATGGTTACGTTGATGAAAACTTTTTCCTAAAATCTACCTCGGGAGAAAAATTTCTTCTAAAAATTTCAACAGAAGAAAATCAAGAACAATTAGATTTTCAAATTAAAATACTGAAACATCTCTCTGCGAAAAAACTAGAAATTTCACTTCCTAAAGTTGTGAGGAATGAGGAAAAAAAAGAACTCACAAACTTAACCAACAATAAAACCGCACGACTACTTAATTGGGTGCCAGGACGACTCTGGGCAACAGTAAATCCGAAAACCAAACAATTACGACACAGTTTGGGAGCCGCTGCTGGTAGTTTAACTGTAGCGCTTCAAGATTTTGAATATGCCGCTGCACACAGAAAATTAGATTGGGATTTGGTAAATTCCGCTTGGACAAAACTTCATTTAGATAAGTTTTCGGGCGAACAAAAAAAGATAATTGCACATTTTCAAAATAAATTTGACAAAATACAAACTGCATACAACAAGCTTCCAAAAAGTATTGTTCACAACGATTTAAACGATTATAACATATTAGTTTCCGAAGATTTAAGCAACCCAAAAATCTCGGGTTTTATAGATTTTGGAGATGCTGTTTATACCCAAACAATCAATGACCTCGCCATAGTTTTGGCATATGCAATCATGGCCCTTCCCGATCCACTTTCGGCAGCGGCGGATGTAGTAAAAGGCTACAACAAGCACTACAAATTATCAGAAAATGAAATAAAGCATTTATACACTTTGGTGGGAATGCGCCTCGTTACAACGGTTACAAGCGCTGCCATTAAAAAAGAAGAATTTCCTAACGATGATTATTTTGTAATTAGCGAAAAGCCAGCGTGGCATTTGTTGGAAAAATGGTATCATGTGAATGAAAATTTCGCCTACTATTCCTTCCGAAAAGCCTGTGGTTATTCTGCCCATCCACTTCAAAAAAAGTTTGAAAACTGGGCGAAAAACAATCAAGTTTCGCTAAGGACTTTGTTCCCGTCCGTTTCTTCTGAAAAGGTTGTGAATTTAGATATGAGTGTGGGCAGTACTCTGCTCGGTAACCTTTCGGAATACAGTGATACGGACATTTCAGAATTTAAACTGAAGCAATTCCGAAAGCATAATCCTAAAACTATATTGGTAAATGGGTACATGGAAACGCGTCCGTTTTACAGTACCCCAGCTTTTAAAAGTGAAGGCAATAATGGTCCGCAATACAGAACCGTTCATTTGGGAACCGATTTTTGGGTGCCTGCTAAAACTCCTGTCCACGCTCCGTTTGATGGAATTGTAAAAGTAATTCACCATAATAATTACGACAAAGATTATGGTCCGATGCTTATTTTGGAACACAAATTTAACGACGGAAAATTCTACTCACTTTATGGACATTTATCATTAATGTCGTTAGAAATTTTACAAGTTGGACAAAAAGTAAAACAGGGAGACCGAATTGCATATATAGGAAAATCGGCAGAAAATGGAAATTGGGCGCCGCATCTTCACTTTCAGCTTATTTTAGATTTATTGGGGAATGATGAAAATTTTAACGGAGTAGCATTACCTTCAAATATCGAAATTTGGAAAAGCATTTGCCCAAACCCAAACTTTATATTTGAAGAAGAATTGGAAACTGCCGAAGCAAAGATTTCCGAAGATAAAATTATCAATTTCAGAAAAGACCACCTCGGGAAAGGATTGAGTCTGTCGTACAATAAACCTTTGCATATCGTCCGCGGCGAAGGTATTTTTTTAATTGATGTTGACGGTCAAAAATATTTAGATACCGTAAACAATGTAAATCACGTGGGCCATCAGCACCCAAAAGTTGTATCAGCGGGGCAAAAACAAATGGCGGTTTTAAACACAAATACACGCTATTTACACGAAGAAATTATCGCTTACGCCGAAGCTTTGCTGAAAAAATTACCGCCCCATTTATCGGTTATTCACATAGTAAATTCGGGCAGCGAAGCCAATGAGCTCGCATTGCGAATGGCAAAAACCATAACGGGCAACAAAGATATTTTGGCAATAGAAGTGGGTTATCACGGAAACACAAATGCTGTGATGGACGTGAGTTCGTATAAATTTGAAGGCGATGGTGGGTTTCCAAAACCCGAAACAACGCATATTCTTCCGCTTCCAGATTCTTACAGAGGAAAATATACTTCGGAAAATTGCGGTATAGATTACGCAAATCACGCTAAAGAAATTATTCAGAATTTAAAAGCTGAAGGCAAAGAAATCGCTGGTTTTATCGGCGAAACTTTAATTAGCTGCGGCGGCCAAATTGTACCTCCTAAAAACTATTTCAAAGAAGTTTACAAACACGTTCGCGAAGCTGGTGGCATTTGTATTGCAGATGAAGTACAAACAGGTTTCGGCAGAATGGGTAAAACTTTTTGGGCATTCGAACTTTACGACGTACAGCCAGATATTGTAACCATGGGCAAACCTGCAGGAAATGGTCATCCGCTTGCTGTGGTTGCTTGTACTGCTGAAATTGCGGAAAAATTCAACACCGGAATGGAGTATTTCAACACCTTTGGTGGCAATCCCGTCTCTTGCGCGATAGGCCGCACAGTTTTGGAAATTATAGATGATGAAAACTTACAGCAAAATGCGTTGGAAATTGGAGGATTTTTAATTGCTGAATTGAAAAAGCTTCAAAAGCAGTTTCCAATTATTGGCGACGTTCGCGGCGAAGGTTTATTTTTAGGGTTTGAATTGAATGATCCGGAACAAAATCCGTTGTCTGAACACGCTTCCTATTTGGCAAACAGAATGAAACAACTCGGTATTTTAATGAGCATTGACGGACCAGACCACAATGTTTTAAAAATAAAGCCGCCAATGGTTTTTAGGAAAGAGAATGCGGAAGAGCTACTTCTTAGATTAAAAACTGTTTTTGGGGAAGATTTTATGATGGACTATTAACACCAGAATTAATTCCGATCTAATTTTTTCGCATAAGTTGATGGAAAATTCATTATTTACGAATCTTTCTTTTTTATTAAAAATGCATAAGGCTCCATTCCTTGAGTATGTTGAAAAATCACCTTTAAAACACCGATAAGCGGTAAAGCGATAATGGCGCCCACCATACCCCAAAGTACCGAAAAGAGAACTACTCCAAACACGGTAACAAAAGGGTTTAGTTCTATTTCATCGCCGATTATCCAGGGAGTTAAAATATAATTTTCTACCAGTTGTGCTGCTGAAATTACACAAAGCACGATAATTGCCGGTGTAGTTCCCGCATATAGATAGGAAAGAACGAGTGCAATACCCCCACCAATAATATTCCCCACATACGGAATGATAGAAAAAAGCGCCGCAAACAAAGCTAAAAATAGTGCATAAGGCACAGAACCTAGTGTAAAACCCAGATAGTAAATTGCAAATAGGAAAACCATTATTTTACCTTTTCCTAAGAGATAGCTATTCATAATATTTTTTGAATTACTTAATAAAGTAGCCATTGCCGATGGATTGGAAGTAAGCTTTTTAAAAAAGTTGATAAACAGTTTACGCTGCATCAGCAGTAAAATAATATATACAAAAATTAAAAGCGATTGCGAAAGTAAATTCATAACCGAAGATAGAAATGCACTGCCAAGGCTTTCGGCCTTTTGTATTAACCGTTTATTGTTTTCCAAATAATCTTTATAATCCCAATTAAGATACTGATTGGCCCATTGAGAAAGGTTGTTCAATTTTTCGGTGGCTTTTTCTTTAATGGTTGGCCAATCGTTGGCCATCGTATTTATCTGTGAGCTTATTAACCACGTAAGCAAGCTAAAAATGACAATCATTAGCAAAATAGAAAGTGATATAGACAGCCAATTGGGCAAGCCCCATTGCTTCATTTTTTCGGTGGGTTTATCAAGCAGAACTGCAATAATAGCGGCTACGAGCAAGGGCATCAATAGTCCAGCCCCAATGTAAAGAATAGCCAAAACGCCACCTACAATCAAAAATGCTTTAATAAGATAGGTGCCAGAAATTTCTATTTTTGAAGTACTCAAAAGAATTTATTTTTAATTTAAACTGTTTCGTAGTAAAGTTAGGTGAAATTTTTAAAACAATTTATTTGCGCATTTTACTAAACAATTCAATTTAAAATTATCTTTATTGTAGGAGCAGCTTTTCGCGCCACAACTAAAATATCAAAATAATAGAATTATGAAAAAGTTACTAATTTTTTTCTGCTTAATAGCAACAATCAAAGGTTTTGCACAAACAGAAACCGCGGATAAAGAAGCAATCCTCTCTGTATTAAAAACCCAAGAAATTGCTTGGACCCAAAACGATTTAGAGGGTTTTATGCAAGGTTATTGGAAGAGCGACTCCCTTAAATTTTACGGTAGCAGCGGCCTTACAAATGGTTGGCAAAAAACACTGGATAACTACAAAAAAGGATATCCCACAAAAGAATACACGGGTACACTAAAGTTTACTATTGACGCAATTACAAAAATTGAAGACGATTCATATTACGTCATGGGGCAATATCATTTAACGCGCAAGGCGGGCAATGCAAATGGTGTATTTCTAATTATTTTTAAACGAATTGAAGGCGAATGGAAAATTGTAGCAGATATGAGTTGCTAATTCCCTTTTACCCGTTCCCAAAGGGCTGGTAGTAATTTTTTAGCGTCTCGAGTGTCTTTTGGCTCTTCTGTGATTACAACATCATTTCCTTCTTTTTCAATTAGAAAACTAAATGCAAATTTATCTGCAGTTGGGTCGAGGCTAATCAATCCGAAACGTAAATCGTTTAAATAAATACCGTTTTCCTTTTCAGAAATAGTGTACCAACCTTGGGTAATATTTATGAGGCGTTGCACCTTGTCGTATTCCTTCAAATCGCCAAGAGCTGCGTGATTTTTAGGATGTGGAAAAAACTGAATGGGTTGGGTGTCGAAAAAAGAATAATCGCCTATTAAAAATGCATCTTTGGTTTCCACATTTGCAGTCCATAAAATAGTATTCAACGGGCTGGGTTTGGTTTCCAATGCAGCGTATGCAATGTTTTGATGCTTGAGCGCCGATTGAAATTTGGTATAACTAATTCCCTTCAAAATTAAAGTGAGTAACATATATGCACTGCTCACAATCAATCCAAGATTATTGAATTTTCGTCGTTTAATACTTCCTCTTTTCTGAAGCATCGCCAAAATTAAAAACACTAAAAATGGCAGCGTGTAAAGTGGATCGATTACAAATATGTTTTTATAGGCCAAGCGTAAATCCAGCGGCCAAAAAAGCTGTGTACCCCAAGTAGTATGCGCGTCGAGCAGCGGATGTGTAACAAAGCACAAAAACCAAAACCACGACCATTCTTTTAATGTTGCGCGCTTATCCCAGAGTGAAAGCAACCACCCAAAGAGTAGTCCGAAAGTAATAGCGAAAACGATGGAGTGTGTAAAACCGCGATGAATCTCCAAAGCGGTAACCGTATCTGTAAAATGACTTGAAAGCACATCCAAATCTGGGATAGTTCCAGCAATAGCGCCCAACACCATCGCTTTGTTGCCAATCTTTTTGCCTAATACAGCTTCGCCAACAGCTGCGCCTAAAACTATTTGTGTTACTGAATCCATTAAAAGCTAATATTTACAAGAGCCAAGCCGCGAAAATACACCCTTCCTCAATATAAAAAAAGGATGCTTTTTTAAAACATCCTTTTTTAGATAAAGTAGAAATTTTGAAGTCTTATTTTGAAAGTTCTACGATTAGCGTATATGCGGCATCACCGTGTTTGCCCGTAAAATATTTACCCCATTTTTTACCGCGTTCCATTCCGGAATCTCCTGGCCAAGCTTGGCTAATTAACTCGCCATTTTTATCGAACATTTTTTCCATATCGCATAAAGAATCAACGAAAAATGCTTCTATATATTCGGTTTTATCGCTGCCCCAAGCGTGAACATTTGGGTAATATCCTTTGATGTATTCGTTCTTTGAAAGAACTTTAGCAAAATTATCTGCTCGCATTTCATCAAATTCCTTTTGCGAACCATCTTCCGGAAAAGTAAAATATGTTTTGCGAACGTAAAGCACTAAATCTTTCGTGTTGTCAGCAGGCAATAACTTGGCGCCATCAATCGGAGCATAAATTTCATCGGAATGGTATGCTGCAAAATAATCGTTTCGTTTTTTAAAGAAATTAGCTCTCGCTTTGTCATCCGGCCAAGCTTGTTTTTCAAGTTCAGCACTGCGTTTAGCCGCTTTATCCATGGCTTCCCAAGAAGGGTATGTTTGCACATAAAGTACTTCGGTATTATCGGGTGAAAATAAATGTGTGTAAAAGGACGCAGACGTAATGTGTTCGTTTTTACTTACAACTTTTTGTAAATATTCCTTTTCTAATGCCTTCCAATCACTCATACTTAAATCATCTTTATCCATATTCCAATGGTTCGTGGTAACAGACATATACTGTGGTCTGTTCGCATTTTGTGCAAAAAGGCTAAAATTAAATAGCAACATCATAGATGCTACTGCAATAAACTTAAGGTTGGTAGTTGTTTTCATAATTCCATAAAATTAAATTAGTATAAATATTAAAATTGATTACTAGTTTAATATTTGGGACAGGTTGTAAAAAAGAAATTTTATGGAGGAAAGAGTGAATAGGAATCAGATTGCTAAATGTAAATAAAAAAACGCAAACATCTATTAATGTGTAGCTTATATTTTTTTAATCTACAATCTGCATCTTTTTAAGTAAAAAGGAGGCGTTCATATTTTGACAAATTCCCGGTTTAAAAGTATAGTCGAAATAAAGTTCGTCGTTTTCAATTCGAGCATCGAAAAAATAGTTTTTTACTTCGGACAAATCTTCAGCGGCGGCGCACAGACTTAAATCGTGAGTAGCTATAATTCCGGTGGAATTACTGGCAACAAGTTTTTCAACAAATTTGCGGGAGCCGATGGCTTTGTCTGTACTGTTTGTACCTTTCAATATTTCATCGAGAATGATGAAGTATCGATCGGTTTTAATTTCGTCAACAATAAATTTCAAACGTTTTAATTCACTGAAAAAATACGACTCATCGTCCGTTAAACTATCGGTAGTTCGCATACTTGTAATCAGTTTTATTGGGTTGTATTCGGCTTTTTTGGCACAAACGGGCAGCCCAATATTCCCCATTACAATTTGTAGTGAAACAGTTCTTAAAAAGGTACTTTTCCCCGCCATATTCGCGCCTGTAACAATGAAAAATTCTTCCGAATTAATCTGAAAATCATTGCGAATCATCGTCGATTCTTTCAACAATGGATGCCCTGCACCTTTTACTTTTAAGACTGGAATTTTATCGTTTATTTCTGGAAAAACATAGTTGGGATGATTAAACTTGAAATTTGCCAAACTGTTGTACGCATCAAAGAAAGTAATGCTTTCAAACCAAGTAGGGACACTGTTTTTATGCGTTTCAATCCAGTTTTCAATATTATAACACTGACGCAGGTTCCGAAGCGTAAATCCATTTATAATTGTTCCGAAAATCATAATATTTCCCTGTTCCAAAACATCTAAATACCGTGCAAATTGTTTTAAAACAGCCGATGTTTTAGTCTTTGATTGAATTACGGAGTTTCGTTTTTCGGAAAGTATTTCTGAAGAAAAATCTTCGTTTTCAATTTCTAAAATTAGTTTGTAAAATTGCTCAAAAGTGCTTTGAATTTTTGAAGTATGTTTAGTAAGGTCATTAACTTTTTTCTGAAATATTCCTGAAATTGCAATTCCTAAAATGAGCCATCCTGCCGTAAAATAACCCGAAAGCATTCCAAAGTAATTAGAAACAATTAAACCTATGGAAACTACCGTAAACACTAACGACAGCGGTTTTATCCATTTAGGGACAAAACGTTTGTAATCTTGCAGCCAATCGTTAACCTCAGCGGCCGGACTTTCAGTTTGCACCAATGAAGCTATGGCCGAAAACTGTTGCCGCCATTTAGGTTTTTCAGATAATTCGGCAATTGCTTTTTGCTTTTTATTTATAGCATCTACTTCGTTTTCAGTAAAAATCTCAGCTAAAAAATCGGAACCACTTTCCAACGCAGTTCTGTTTAAATATTGGAAGAAAGAGCCACGTCCAAAGAGGTCGATATCTTGACTGTAAAAATGAAGCGGATCTTTGTATTTTTCACCAGAGGGCAAATGGTGAAAAACTCTGTTTAGCACTTCAAGTTCCGTTTCATTTTGTGCAATCAACGCTTTTTTTAAATCGCGCTTGTATTGCAAACCACTGTGTTTTGTAACCAAATAAATAAAAGCCACAATCGTTAAAACAATAATTGCAATTATTATCTGCGCATTTTCCAAGAACAAGTAAATGCCATAACAAGCCAGTATAAATACAAAAAGCCGAACGGTACTGGAAACAGCAAGTTTCTTTTTCAGTTTTTGTAATTCTTTTGAATGGGTTTCTATCTGTTGTTTGTAAAAATCTGTTGGTTTGTTCATTATCTCTTTGTTGAAACCTAAAAGATCTTTGATACCTGTTAGGTTTTTGTTGAAGTGTTCGCGAATTTAAAGATTCTGGAGTTCTGTTTGAAGTTTTTTAGTGAGGCTTTTTACCACCAAATCATAGGAATGATCTATTAACTCCAAAACCAATTTATTCGGCAAATTAGGTTCAAGTTCCACCGTGTTCCAATGTTTTTTACTCATATGGTAACCCGGAATAATTAGTCCATCGTGCTCTTCGCGAAGTTCAATTGCCCATTCGGGATCGCACTTTAAATTGGCCGTTGCTGGGTAATTTTCTATGGCGGCGAGCGCAAACATTTTGCCCATTACTTTAAAAACGAGGGTATTTTCACCAAAAGGAAATGACTCGGTAACACCTTTTTTGCAAGTACAATATTCTCTGAATTCTTCTATGTTCATTTCTTCTTTAATATAACATTCAAACTCCATGATTTCTCGCAGTGAACTTCAATTTATTTTATAACCCAAAGCAGGTTTTCCATCAAAATAAATCAGTAAAATTTTGGCCCCGATAAGCAAGGGCACATTAAATTTTATTCGGTCTGCTCCCCTTTCTATATCGTTAATAGGAATTTTTTCAGTGCCATAAGAATATGAAATTTTTTCAGGATTTACGTTTTTAATGGCGAACAAAATTTCGTCGAAATACTCGTCTTCAAAAAGCAGGCCTTTGGATGGCAATTCAATATCCGTTGGCGATAAATTTTTTTCAATAATTAAAGGTAGGGCGGCAAACTGTTCTTTCGTTATGGTTTCCTCCAATAGAGCATCCTCCGGCATATCGGGATAATGTGTTTTTATAAATAATTCTGGTGGCGTTTTGTAGTAAAAATAGGTTGGGTCTTTTATAAATTTCTCGTTGTATTTTCCCGCGCCCCAAGTGGAATCGAACAAATAGGGTTTGCCGTCGATACTGGCCACATTCCACATATGAATTCGTTTAAAAGGTCGCCCAATATCCGAAAAATTCGATTTTATATCGCCGCGTACCAAATAGTTTTTAATGCCCTGCAACTCGCACAGTTTTTCAAAAAGCATTGCATATCCTTCGCACACGGCTCGGCCTGTTTGAATGGTTCGTTGAATAATATTAGCGCGAAGTTTTTCGTCTTTTTCGTTCCGTTCGCGATAGTTGGAAAACTTGTAATCAAACTTTTTATATTCATCCGGATCGTAAGCGACATTCTGAATAATCCAAGTGTAAATTGCCCTGACTTTTTCTTCTTCGGAAACAAAATCACGGGTGATAAATCTGGAAAGTTTCTCCGGATTTTCAAATGAATCTGGATACATTGTAAGTATTGCATCCACCTTTTGGAAATCTTGTGCAGCTGCCGAAGCATTCAAAAAAATAAATAAAAGGGCTACAAATTTCATTTTTTTGAACCAATTTCTTTGGGAATATTATCAACGTCTAAAGCAGTATAATCCAGTTTCCAATTTATGGTTTCCACCAGTTTTTCCATAAGCTGAATAGTTTCCAAAGCCTGTTTTGAAGCCTCTTGCAAAAGACCGCTTTCTGGGATTTTATCAACAATATGTTTTTTTGCTTCTTGGTTTATTTCAGTCAAATCGCCCGCCGTAAAAGGGTTTGCCCAACCTTCCTTTTTGTCGTAATACTTAAAGTCTGTTTCAATGGTTAGCAATTCGGGGTGCGGAAAATTGGTTAAAACAATCGTTCGGTTTTTGGTGTCGGAACTCATTTTAACTTTTGTGAGGTCGAAACCAATATGTGCTTTTGCTTCAATTAAAACTAGGGCTTTCTTTTTTCCTAAAATTAAATTCAGCCATTTATCTTTTACGTTTTCGTAATAGAAAATTTCAGAAAAATCCCCTTCAACCGTAATGAATTTACAGACGCTGCGAATTTTTTCAATCAAAATAACGGACTGGGAGTTTACCCTTTCCTTTTTTCCGCTACCGCCAAAACGCGCGAAAATAAAGTAAGCCAAAACGGCGCCAACTGCCAATCCTATAAAGAGGTATTCCATTGCGCAAAGATACGAAAAGGACCTAGGACTTTATGACATTGAAAGTAAGACAATTTCTATTTAATAGTGGATTCAATTTTATAAAGTACTGGTTTACTTGGCGAGGCATCGTTGTGAAAAGAAGCCATTTGAAGATTGAGCAAATAACTGCCATCTTTTACAGTGTCGGGAACGTAGATTAATTCAGTAATTGTGGCGTTTTGGCGTGGGTTTTTTGGGTAATTCCAAAATGCTTTGTGCGCTAAAAGTTTGCCTTCGTCCTTTTCTTTATCGACCGAGGGCAGGTCTATTAAAAGGTGTTTCACACCAATTTCGCGTAAAAACAAAGCGGCTTTTTCGTGAAGAAATGGCCAATTTGTATTGGACCAATGTTTTGATTTTTTTGAATTTGAATTTGGAAGTGTTCTAATTACAATCGCTTCGGGTGTTTTGCCATTTAAAGCTTTTGCAATACTTTCTTTGGAAATGATTTCGTCTTCGCCAACTTTTTCGGGTTTTACGGAAATTACTTCGGCTAAAAAAAAGAAGGTTTTTAAGGCATCGTTTACCGAATAAAAGACTTCCGAAATATGACCGTAACCTTCGGTATGCGTGCCGTGCGCGTGCGGATTAAAAAACACATTGTTGAAATTTACTGAACCACCTTCGGCAACTTTTCCTACCCAATCCCCCATTTTTACTGGCTCAATAATTGGTTTCTTTTGGTACCACGCCAATGGATTTTCCGCCGAAGCCTGCAAAGGAATTGAAATATCTATTGGTTTAGACAAATCTACTTGAACGGTCTTTTTTTGAAGGTGAATTGTGGTTTTCATCAATCTAAATTTACTAAGAATAAATCTGCCGCAATGCCATCACTTAAAAACTTTCCTTTTTTTGAAACTTTTAAAGTTTGATTTTCAAGGATTAAAAGTTCATTTTTTAGAGCATTTGCAGCTTGTTTCAATAAATACTCGGAATAATTTTTCCCGAATTCGCTTTCAACTTTCTCCAAAGAAACGCCTTTTTTAGTGCGCAAGCCCGTCATTATATATTCGTTGTATTTATCTTCTTTTGAAAGTTTTTCGGTTTCCAAAGGAAGCACGCCAACTTCAATAGATTTTATGTATTTTGTATTGTTAGCTACGTTCCAGCTTCGCGAATTGCCGTCGTAGCCGTGTGCCGACGGGCCAATGCCCAAGTAGGGTTTTCCTTCCCAATAAGCGGTATTGTTGCGAGAATGAAAGCCGGGTTTTCCAAAATTTGAAAACTCGTAATTATCTAAACCAGCTTTTTCAGTTTCAGCGAGTAAAATTTCGTAATGCTGTTTTGCCATCTCTTCATCTACTGGAGGCACGATGCCTTTCTCTATAAATTTTTTTAAAGCGGTTTTTGGCTCAACAGTTAGTGCGTAACACGAAAGATGCGGCACGTCTAAATTCAATGCGATTTCAAGATTTTTTTTCCAGCGTTCGTTTGTCATTTTGGGGATGCCGTAAATTAAATCGATGCTTATATTTTCAAAATATTGCTTTGCTTCCTTTATGCATTCCAAGGCTTCGGTTGCATTGTGGGCGCGGTTCATCAGTTTTAAATCTTCTTCAAAAAAAGATTGGATTCCGATGCTGAGACGGTTAATACCCGCTTCTTTTAATGACTTTAATTTGGCCTCCGAAATGTCTTCGACTGCGCTCAGACTGACATTTATCAAATCATCTGGATTGGCTTCGAGCGTTATTTCGGCGTTTTTAGAAACTTGATAGTTTTTATGAATTGTTTTAAAAATCTGCTGCAATTCTTCCGAAGAAAGCAAGCTGGGTGTTCCGCCACCAAAATAAATAGTTTCAACCTCGCCTTTTAATTCATCTTTTCGCAGCACCAATTCTTTGCACAGGGCATTGACCAATTCGCCCTTTTTCTTCAGTGAAGTTGAAAAGTGAAAATCGCAGTAATGGCAAGCCTGTTTGCAGAACGGGATGTGGATGTATAACCCTCCTCCACTTCCCAAAAGAGCATTGTCGATTTCTATATTTTGATACTTGTTTTCTTCCAAATCCTTTACTCTGTTTAGAACATTTCGTCTTTAAAATTTCAAAAGCTTCCCATGCCTCAAAATTAGTTATTATTTTTACCGAAATTGAGCTTCTTCATTTTAAAAGTAGAATTATAATTCATTAAAAATCATTAAAACATGCATCGCTATTTAACTATTCTCTTTTTATTTTTTTCTTTGTTATTGGTCGGACAAACCGAAGATAAAAAAATTCGAGTGGGCTACGCAGGTTCGGCACCGTTCGTAATTCAGGGTGAAAGTGAAGATGGAATTGTGTTTGATATTTGGAAAGAAATAGCATTCGACCTCAACCTTAAATATACGTTGCTGGAATACGCTTCAGTTGAGGCTGGAATTGAAGCTGCTAAAAACAACGAAATAGATATTTTACTTGGACCAACTACCATAAATGAAGAACGGGCAGCGGAAATTTCGTTTTCACAACCGTATTACAATACCGAGATGGCAATTTTAGCTCCCGTACAAGAACTCTCCATTTGGGAAAAAGCCAGTCCTATTTTTTCAGAAACTTTTCTTTTTGCGGTGTTTGGACTACTCTTAATTCTCACTATTGTTGGCTTTTTATTTTGGTTGGTTGAAGGGCGCAAATACAAAGAAGATTACGGAATGCATATACACCAAGGCATTGGTTCTGGCATTTGGTTGGCAATTGTAACGATGACCACTGTTGGTTACGGCGACTATGCCCCGCGTACTTCTGCGGGTAGAGTGGTGATGGGCTCGTGGATGATAATTTCGCTAATTCTGGCTACAACATTTGTCGCCGGAATTGCCACCACGCTTTCCCTGACGGCACGCGACAACAAAACCATTACCAGTATGCAGCAGCTAGACGGCAAAAAAGTGGCAGTGCCCGATTATAACAAAATTATGGACAGGGTGCGCAACGTAGATGGCCAGCCAATACCTGTAAAAACAGTTTCGGAAGGATACGATATGCTTTTAAACAAAAAAGTAGATGCCCTTATTTATGATGAAATTCCGTTGGAATATATTTTTGCTGAAAATGAAAAAGAAAATTACGTTTTAAGTAAAAAGAAAATTGAACCGCAGTATTACGGCTTTGTTTTCCCGGTTGGAAGCAAATTAAAACGAAAAGTTGATTTAGAGATAATTCACTTACAAGACACCAAAGAAATTCAACATATTGTGGAAGATTGGATTTCTAGGAATTAAAAGCCCCCTAGCCCACAAAGAGGAACTATTGTGCTTTCCTTCAATATATTTTTGTTATTTTTTTTTGCGTAAATCTACGCGCTCAACTCCCCCTTTGGAGCCTCGGGAGCTATTCTGTTTTACAAAAGCCGCCCAGCCGGTGTAGCTTTTGCCAACATCAACTTTTCCCATATTGTAGAAATGGCAAACGGCTGCCGCCAAACCATCGGTGCTATCTAAATTTTTGGGGAGTTCTTTTAAACTTAATAGACTTTGAAGCATTTTTGCCACTTGTTCTTTACTGGCGTTTCCGTTACCGGTGATTGCCATTTTTATTTTTTTGGGAGAATATTCTGTAATGGGAATTTCTCGCGAAAGTCCCGCCGCCATTGCCACTCCCTGCGCTCTTCCGAGTTTTAACATAGATTGAACATTCTTCCCAAAGAAGGGCGCTTCAATCGCAATTTCGTCTGGATTGTGGGTGTCAATTAACTCGATGGTACGTTCAAAAATGAGTTTTAGTTTTAGGTAATGGTCGTCGTATTTTTTTAGTTGCAACTCGTTCAGTTGTATAAATTGCATCTGTTTTCGCGCCACTTTTATAAGTCCGAAACCCATAATTGTGGTTCCGGGATCAATTCCTAAAATTATTTTTTCAGTTTTGTTTTCCATTGCGATGAGATTCCACCTTTGCGGGAATTAGTATTTTAGCAGGATGATTGCCGTACCTCGCAAAACTAAACAATATCTGCTTGCCGCCACCAAAGTTTTGGTGCTTGCGGTAACTTTTGGTTATGTTTTTTACAAACTGAAAAATAATGCGTCGGTAAATTTGGAGGATTTTATAATTACGGTTTTCTCCAAAGGAATTATTTCTGGCTACCTGCTTTTGTTGTTTTTAAGTTTGGCCGCGGCAAATTGGTTTTTTGAAATTTTAAAATGGAAAGTCTTAGTTTCAACTGTAGAAAAAATAACTTTTAAATCTGCATTAAAACAAAGTTTGGCATCGCTAACGGTTTCGTTGGCAACGCCCAATCGCATTGGCGAATACGGTGCAAAGGCACTCTTTTTTGAAAATAGAATGCGGAAGAAAATACTGTTGCTAAACTTCCTTTCCGGCGGAGCGCAGATGTTTGTTACAACCCTATTTGGTTTTTTTGGAGTGCTGTATTTACTGCGAAACTTCAACGTGAATTATTCTATTTCAACTTTGGCATCTTTCGGAATTGGGGCGGTTTTACTTTTCGTGATTGGGTATTATTTTAAGGAAAAAGAGCTACTATTAAAAGGATTTTCAATTGCGAAAACCACACGTTTTTTTAAAAGAATTCCGTTTCAAATTAAATTTAAAACGGTGCTTTTTTCAGCATTTCGGTATTTAATTTTCAGCAGTATGTTTTACGGACTATTGTTGTTTTTTGAAGGAAATATTAGCTTTTCCGAAGCAGTGCCGCTAATTTTTGCAATGTATTTTTTGGTTTCCATTCTTCCCACCCTTTTTATTTTTGATGTTGTAATCCGCGGCGGGGTTGCGGTTTGGCTGTTTTCATTTGTGGAAATTCCAGAACTGATTGTTCTATCGACTGTACTAGCTATGTGGCTTTTCAATTTTGTACTGCCCGCAGTTTTAGGTAGTTTTTACGTACTCACCTATCAACCTGCAACGCGATGATTTCAGCCTTTTTAATACTTTTTGTCGCATATTTTTTATGTATGATGGCATTGTTTTACGGTTTTAAAAAAGTGCCGTTGTTTTTTGCAAAAGACACAAATCCCGCAACTCGTTTTAGTGTTGTAATTCCTTTTAGGAACGAAGCTGAAAACCTTCCGAAATTATTGAAATCAGTCGAAGGAATTAATTATCCTTCTGAAATATTTGAAATCATTTTTGTAAACGATGCATCCGAAGATATTTCCGAAGCAATCATTTCTGAAACACTAAAAAGCAGTAAGCTTTCAATCAAGCTTCTTCAAAACAAACGCGTTTCAAATTCACCTAAAAAGGACGCTATTTCCGAAGCAATTAAAAATGCACAATTTGAATGGATTGTTACAACCGACGCAGATTGCAAACTTCCCAAAACCTGGTTGCAAACCATTGATGCATTTATTCAAAAAGAAAAGCCAGTGATGGTTTGCGGACCGGTAATTTACGAGGCTAACGGAAGTTTTATTGAAAATTTCCAGCAATTGGACGGCTTTAGTTTACAAGCCGTGACTATTGGCAGTTTCGGTTTTAAAAATCCATTGTTGAGCAACGGCGCAAATTTGGTTTATAGGAAAGATGCCTTTCTAAAAGTGAATGGTTTTTTGGGCAACGACCACATTGCGAGCGGCGATGATATTTTTCTATTGGAAAAGATGAAAAAAGCATTTCCAAAGCAAGTTTCGTTTTTAAAATCGAAAGAAACCATTGTTATCACCAAACCACAAAAAAGTTGGAAAGATGTGGTTAATCAACGAATTCGATGGGCTTCAAAAACTTCAAAACAGAAAAGCGCAATTTCACTTCTTTTGGGAATGCTTGTTTTTTTGGTAAATATTTCAGTTTTAGTACTTCCTTTATTTATCATTTTCGATTCTGAAAATTTCATTGTTTATTTAGCATTGCTTTGTTTCAAAATAACAACCGATTATGTTGTTGTGTGGCAATCTGCACAGTTTTTTGGTGAAAAAATATCGTTTTGGAAATTTCTTTGGCAACCCTTTTTGTACGCCGTAATAGTGGTGGCAGTTGTTTTTGGAAGCTTTAGCGGAACGTATTCGTGGAAAGGGCGAACCTTCAAAAAAGTCAAACAAACAAATTAAATTTTTTACCTTAGCCGTACTTAAATTAAGCCCTTATGAAATCGCTTCTCCCCAGTTTTGTTTTGTTGTTTTTGCTTATGGCGGGAACGCTGCAAGCCCAGCAACAATATACAATTGATGGCCAAACTTACACATTGAATACTGAAGTTGAAGGTACTTTAACCCTGCTTTGGAATACAATTGATGGCGAATACCGCTATTTCTCAAAAAAAGGAGATGAGATTGTAGCGCTTAAAAACACCAAACAAAACGGCGATTATCAAGAAGAATACAAAGCAGTTTTGAAACGACAAACCAGCGATGCGGTTGTTTCAACCGAAAAAGTGAATTTGACGTTGCCGAGTCTGCACACCTTTTTTACGAAATACAACAAACTAAAAGATCCTAATTTTAATGAAAGTGTAACATCCGTCGATTTGCAGTTTCGGCTCGGGGCTTTTGCGGGGGTGAGCAATAGTGTTTTTTCTGCAAACCCCACAAACGAATTACAACCTGTGGCTGGAATTGATTTTGAATTGATAGATGCCGTAAAACTAAAAAGGCACGCAATGGTACTGCGTTTTAAGCAAACTTTTGAGAGCAGCGACTATCAATATTCTGCGTCGCAATTATCGTTAAACTATCGATTTAAATTTATAAAAACTCAAAAATTTGATGCTTTTGTAAATGCCAAGTTTGCCGCCTTCACTTTTTCGAGTAGGGAATATACGGTCATTCCATTTGGGGGAGCGGCAACGGTTTATAAAGAATCTGGCTCTGATTTTAGCGCGCCCTTTACTTTTGGAATTGGCGTCGATTACAAAGTTGGCAATGGCTACATCACTTTTAATTACAACGATATCGTGGGTTTAAATGTGGACAGCAATAAAGAGTTTCCACTGGATTTAACACTTGGATATAAATTTAATTTTTAAGCTAATTGGTCTGAATTACTACGGGCAGGGTAAATCGAGTTTTTACGGGAATGCCGCGTTTATAAGCTGGTGCCACAGGTTGCAGCGAATCGATACTTTGAATAATCCAGTTTTCAAGGCCTGGAAATTCCTTCTTTAAAAGTGTATCCATTTTTATTTCGAGTATGTAGAGTTGGCCGCTGCTGCTTACTTCAAAATTTACGCGTACCGTATCGTACACCTCGCGCACGGCAACAATATCTTCGTGACTGATGGATTTATAGAGATGCGTACTAATTGTATTTATAAAACAGTCCTTTTGTTCGGGCTTTTCCAAGGTATTTTCGCAGTTTGAAAAGGACGGATACCGGTCTACTTCTTTCCAATCTATCGCTTCAATTTCTTCTTTAAATATTTTTTCGGAAGTAACTTTTTCGGTCTCAAAAAACTGGCAGGAAGTTGCCAGTAACAGAAGAAAAATAAAAAGCAGTCGCTGTGTCATTTCAGAAAAAATTCAACTTGAAAAGTACAAATTTACTGAAAGTTAATCCTTTGAAAAATGAAGTTCTTTTATTAAATCGTTTGCGCGCTGTTTTGCAAGCTCTCGCATCCGTCCCGTTTCAGAGTATTTTTTTAAGTAATCTTCGTAATAATGCAGCACTACTTCTTTATCGGCAAAATAATTATCGGCCGCTACAGCCAGCGAATACAGTGCCATTTCGTTGTTTGGATTATTGATTAACGCACTTTTAAGCGCCTTCATTTCATCTTTATAATCGCGCTTCCACTTGTAGAGTTTTGCCATTTCCAAATAACTTTCCGCTAATGGAATTTCCTGCAGCCCAATGGCAATATTAAAATGATGCTCAGAATTTTCAGCATCGTTTAAACTTCGATAGCGTTTGGCGGCTTCAATATGCCATTTGGGATTTTGGTCATCAAATTTTTCAAATAACAATCTGTATTGATCCAATGATTTTTCAAATTGATTTGTATAGGCATAACACGAAGCCAAATTTTCATGAATTTGAATATTGCTCTCCCCGTGACCAATTAATTTAGTATATGTTGAAATAGCGTTGTGGCATTCTTTGGTGTAAAATTGTTTTAAAGCTAGCAAATACAGAAACCTAACACTGCTGCTATCTTTAGCCAATCCTTTATCAATAAAGGGTTCCGCCTCTATAAATTTTCTGTTTTCAATATAGTAACGCGCTATTTTATAGAGCGAATTGATATGATTTGAGTCTAAAAGATATACTTTTTGATATGCTTCAATTGCCGTAGAATCATTTTGAGCTTCTTTTAAAAGTACCCTTTGGTATAAATAATTTGGGTTGTTTGGAAATTGTATAATCAGTTTTTTAAGAATGCTATCTGCCTTTTCAAATTTTGATGCTTGCGCCAAGAGTTTTGCATAATCGAATTTCAATGATTTGTTTTCTTTGCCTTCTGAATTGGCTTTTTCATAATAATAAAGTGCTTTTGACACATTTCCAATTGCCTCATTTGCTTTGGCCAAACTGTATAAACTATCCGTTTTTTGTGAAATATTCAAAGCCGAAACGTTTTGTGCTTCGGCTTTAAAAGACAGGATAATAATAATGAATAAAATTATTTTTTTCATTCCACCACATCAAATACAATTGGCAAAGAATACAGCACGCCAACTTTTTCACCTTTCTGCTCGCCGGGTTGCATTTGTGGAAGTAGTTTTACTACGCGAATGGCTTCGGCTTCAAGTTCAGGTTTTGGGGCGCGGGCACGGATGTTCACTATTTTTCCGATTTTGTCAATTTTAAACTGAACCGCGATGCGTTGTCTGCCTATAAGATTCAGTTCTTTCCCGAGATTTGTATTGAAATTGGCCGCTATAAATTTTGAAATATTCTGCGACATACATTTTTTCATCGCTTCATTATCGGCCGCCGAACAACCCGGATAAGCCGGCACTTTATCGATAACTGCAAAAGGCACATCGGTTTCATTTTGGTCTTCAGTATCAACTAAATATTCTCCCACAGAGTTGTAAACTTTATCACCGGGTTGTGCTTCGGTAGTAAGCAATTTTAAGGCTTTTTCCTCTTCGGGGGTCATATCGCCTTTTTTCATAATGGCTTCGGCCAATTCGTTGATTTTGTTCATCACTTCGGAGTCTGATTGTTGCACGGTTTGTGTTTCTTCAGCTTTTGGTTCGTTGCTGCAGGAAGCGTAAAACAGCATACTGCAAATTACTGGCAACAACAATAAATACTTGAGTTGCGCGCTTTTTCTCGATTTTGATTTTTGTAACATACTAATTCGTTTTTTGATTATTGATTGATTGAAAAATGTATTGATGTATGAAATTTTCTCGGTTTGAAATACTTCCGAAAGCAGGTTTTGGTAGTATTCGGTTTTGCTTTTTTGAGCGGTAACTTTTGCGTCTGCAATAAATTCGTGCAGTGTAGTTATTCGGTTTTGAAATAAGTAAACCATTGGATTGAACCAAAAGATAATTCGTAGAAATTCAAAGAAAAGCAGATCGAAAGTGTGTTTTTGTTTAACGTGTATTTTTTCGTGGGCAATAATGTTATTTTTGTTTGCTTCGGAAATATTTTCGCCTAAATAAATAGTGTTGAAAAACGAAAACGCGGTATCGGTATTTGGAAGCATCTTCAATTTAAATCCGTCGCTATTTTTTATGGTTTCACTGGGTTTTAAGTTTATTATTTTGTGAAATTTCCACACAAAAAGTAAGATACTGAACACAGTTCCCAACAACCAAACATTTGTTAAACTGGGGAGCCAAAAGCCAGTTCCACTTGAAATTGTTTCTGCTGTATTTGCACCAATAACAACCGCTGGCAACTGAAAAACATATTCTTGCGGAATGGTTTGTTGCAAAAAATCTAAACTGATGAATGGTAAAATACAGCCCAGAATTGGGGTTAGTAACAGATAAATTCTGTTTAGTTTAAAAAACGTTTCATTTTTTAGAAAGAGGTCGTATATCGCTAAAAACAGTATTTGAAAAACGAGTATTTGAAATATTGTATGTATCATTTTTCAGATTTTTCAGAATTAATTTCTTTCATAATGGCTTCCATTTCCTGAATGCTGATATCGTTTTTCTTCATAAAAAATGAAACCATACTTTTAAAGGAGCCTTGAAAATAGCCGTCCATTACTTTGTTTAAGTATTGATTGCTGTATTCGGTTTTTTTCACTTTCGGAAAATAAACATGACCTCTACCTTCTTTTCTGTAATCGACAAAATTTTTGCTTTCAAGTATCCGAACGATGGTTGAAACCGTGTTATACGCAGGTTTTGGTTCGGGCAACTTTTCTATAATTGCAGCGACGTTTGCTTCCTTTAAATCCCAAAGGATTTGCATTATGTCTTCTTCCGCTTTTGTTAGTTGTTTCATTGTTTGGTTGTCGGTTGTCGGTTGTCGGTTGTCGGTTGTCGGTTGTCAAATATAACTAAATAATTAGTTTGAACTAATTTATTAGTTGTTAAAGTTTTTCATTAAAAAAAACCTGACTAATTTTGGAAGATCGGTCAGGTTTATATTTTACGAATTGGATTGATTTTGGTATTTACATCCAAACAGTTTTTGTTTCAATTGAAGTTTTTCTTGTTCCTTCGGGCAGTTCGGCGTCGTATTTGCCTAAATAGAAAAAACCTAAACACTGCTCTCCGTCTTCCATTTGAATAAATTTATCTAAATATTTCAGAATGCTTGGAGATGCCCAATATGCGCCAATACCCATATCGTGGGCGGTGAGCCACATATTTTGAACTGCCATGGCTGTTGCGGCAATTTCTTCCCATTCGGGAATGCTTTCTTTTGGATCGCGTTGCATACAGATTGCCAGAACACAACCTGCTTTTACGGGATTGTCCATAAATTTATTATAGGTGAATTCGGAGAAGTTTTCGGCGGTTTGCTTGTAGGTTTCGGCCATAAATTTTCCGAGGCCAACTTGTGATACCCCGTGAAACACTTTGAAACGCCAAGGTTCGGTACGTTTGTGTGTGGGTGCCCAGTTTGCGGCTTCCAGTATTTTTTCTACTTCTTGTTTTTCAATTGGTTCTTTATTGTATTGTGCAGGAAAAACCGCGCGACGGCTCTTAATAGTATTTGAAATCATTTCTTTTAAATTGGGACGTGAAGATAGTAAAAGTGGTCTGTAAAACAAACAATTTAAATGGAATGTGGCATTTTACTCAAAACACATTTATATTATTGCTGGCGTGGTTTTTTATCGGTTATACTTTTTGAGCCTACTCGAGACATGGCACATCTAAACCCAATATAATCTGTAGCCATATATTGCGGCAAATAGCGTCTTTGTGCCGGATCTAACCAATATTCGCGATCGCGCCACGAGCCACCTTTATAAACGCGGACTTTATTATTTATTAATGTAGTTCTGTTGGTGCTTTTATCGTATTGGCGGTGTACATTTCCAGTACTATCTATACTAACTTCATGTACTGGAGCATTATACATGGGGCGAGGATCTACAGAATTTTGAGTCATTTTACGTCTGGAACGCAAATCGCCATCTATATAATTTCGATTGTCGCTCGTATCGAAGTTTGTACGGAGGTAGGTTTCATTTTCGTCTACGGGTATTTGTACGAGCTCGCCTGGTAATTGTCGGGGCATCAATTTACCAGTGGGTAAGGTATCGTAAATAATAGTGGTAGGAGTTACCATATTAAAGCTACCATCGGGATTTCTTGAATCTTTGGTATAGACATTTCCGCGGTAGTAGTTAAAGTCGTTGTAATCATCGGCAATTGTAGGTCTATAGACATCGGCAACCCATTCTGCTACGTTGCCAGCCATATCGTAAATACCAAAGTCGTTAGGCGGGTAGCTTTTAACCTGCGCAGTTATATCGGCATTGTCGTCACTCCAGCCAGCAATACCGCCATAGTCGCCTTTAGACTGCTTAAAGTTTGCCAATTGATCGCCTCGTAGTTTGCGTTTTCCCGACCGGGTGTATTGACCATTCCATGGATATTTTTTTCGTCCTAGATGCGAGTTGTATTCTCTAATACCGCTTAGGCCTAAGGCCGCGTATTCCCATTCAGATTCAGTAGGGAGTCTGTATGCGGGAAGGAAGACGCCGTCGGTTCGCTGCAAATATAAATTGGTGTATTTTGCACCTACGGCAGTGCTGTCTTTTTTAAATTTTAGTAACTTTTCTGAACGTTTCCCGCCGCTTAAAATAGAATCTTTCCCTCCGTAGGTTAAGGTGGGTGCCTGTAGGTAAGTTTGTGTTGAGAACAATTGATCGCCGGTAACGTGGTAACGCGCATCGCGGGCCGTAAAGTCTATTTCTTCCAGTAATTTTTCATTCACTCTATCTGTTCTCCATTTGCTAAAGTTTACCGCCTGAAGCCAACTAACCCCCACTACTGGATATTCAGAAAACGCTGGGTGACGCAGGTAGTTATCTACCATCGTTTCATTAAATCCCAAAGGGTTTCGCCACACTAACGTATCTGGTACGGCACTTGAAAGTATATGTTTATAGTTCTCTTGATCTGGAGGAAAAACGCGTTTCAACCAATCTAAATATTCTAAATACATAAGGTTGGTAACCTCAGATTCGTCCATATAAAAAGACATGACGTGTTGTTGACTGGGGGTATTATTCCAATCGGCAATAGGGTCATCTTGTACGCGGCCCATGGTGTAAGTACCGCCTTCAATAAAAACCAAACCCGGACCGGTTTCCTGTCCCTTACTGGATGTATAGTAATTACTTGCCGAACCGCCGGCGCGTCCAATCATTTTCCAACCTGTTGCCCGTGAGCTGTTTTTGTAGTCGCGTTTATTAGAACAAGAAACTGAAAGAAGTAAAATAAAAGCAAGAAAAATTCGGAGCATTTCAACTTTTGATTTAGGATTTTCAAAATTATAATTATTATCTCGGCATTCAACAAATCATTAAACATTTTAACTTATTAACTGCTGTTTCACGAATTCTACTGAGCCGTGAGCAAATACTGCAATTAACTAACAGCCAATTAGATATCGATTTTAAACCAACAAAAAACATCCTATTTGAAGTAGTAAAAACATGAAAATCATAGACGAAATGCATAATATCTCGGATAAAGTGCATAAAAATTTCGTAAAATGTAAAATTTAATTTATATTTGAATTTCATTTTCACCCCCAAATCAGAAATGAAGACCTACGTATTACCATATTTAAATAAAAAAGGAAGAACTATAAGTGCGCTCGTATTTATATTCTTTTTATTTGGAATTAATTCGATATGGTCTCAAGAAGCCACTACAACAATAAACTTAACACTTGCTGATGTACTTTCAATAGAGCCTGGAAGTGTTGCCAATGGTGGCACGGTAGATTTTCAATACGATAATGTAAGCGATTACAATTCTGAAAAGACAACTACGGTTCCTAATAGTTTAATCATTACGTTTAGCAAACCTTTTGACTTAAAGGTAAAAGCAAACGGAGAAAACTTTGAAAACGGATCTAATGTAATTCCTGTAGACGTCTTAACTATACGCAGGAATGAAAGTTCACAATTAACCGGCGTTTCTGCTCCCGTAGTATTGTCAACTCAAGATCAAGTTTTGATTACCGGAGCAGACAGAGGCAGCAAATTAAACCTCGACTTAGATTATATAATTCCGCAAGCCAGATCCTCTTCTACCGATATACTGGGAAAACCAGCTGGCATTTATACCCAAAAGGTGACATATACCTTAACCGCAATATAAATTCTACCCTACTTAATTACTTACACGCTCTAATTTAATAGGAAGAACTATCGCTTGTTGGACTATTGTATAGACCGGTGTGCACCTATTAATAGGCATTTGGCCGTGTGTTAACGGCATTCTTTTCATTTTAATGATTTTCCCTTGTAGTTATTTAACTACACACACTTACAGTTTCAACTACAAACTAAACTTGCAATGCGTTTTATATTTGCAGTGTCAAAACAAAGTAA
>NZ_JAIRBA010000027.1 GCF_022008365.1 Aequorivita vitellina | reverse complement strand
GTCCCCCTTTGAAGGGGGATTTAGGGGGATGTTTCACAAGGTTAAATCAAAACCCACAATCCCAAAACAAAGAACATTCCACCCAGCCTCCCTTCGAAGGGAGGGGCTAGATTCAGATTTGATTTATAATGTTGTTAGATTTATGAGCACCATATTCAAAGCGAAAAGTAAACCCAAAAACACCCAAACCCCCAACCTAATCACAGGCCAAAAAGTCCCCCTTCGAAGGGGGGATTTAGGGGGATGTTTCGCCGAGATTTAATCAAAACCAACAACCCCCAAAAAAAACATCCCACCCAACCTCCCTTCAAAGGGAGGAGCTAGATTCGGATTCTATTTATAATGAAGTTAGATTTAAGATCACCGTATTTAAAGCGAAAATCATGTCCAAAACACCCATGCCCTCAACTCAAGCACAGGCCAAAAGTCCCCCTTCGAAGGGGATTTAGGGGGATGTTTCGCCAAGATTTAATTAAAACCATCAACCCAAAACTAAAAGCAAGTCCAACCCCCCATACCCCCAACTCAAGCACTGGCCAAAAAGTTCTCCTTTCAAGGGGGATTTTGGGGGATGTTTCCATAAAACCAAGGCTTCCCAGCATTTATTCGCCTTTTAATTTCTGCAAACTAAAATCTGTAGGAATAAACAGTTGTTTTCCTACAATTTAATGGCTTTGGTATGGCTTTGCTATGGCTTTACTATGAACTAGCCGTGCAGATGGATTTAACTAGTTAAATTTTGATTCAAAAGGTCAAGTTCTGGTACCCGTTTCTGATTGGTTGTGGGTCTAAAAGTGATGGTTCTTTTTTCCAGTTTATCGTGAGTCCAGTTTTACTGTCCCCTATAAAACAAAATCGTGCTAAGGGTTTTTACCATTATAGTAATATCGAGAAAAAAGCTTCGGTGTTTCATATAGTACAAATCGTATTGCAGTTTTTCCAAAGCGTCCTCATTGCTGGAACCATATTCTGCGTTTACCTGTGCCCAACCTGTTAAACCGGGTTTTACGAGGTGGCGGACTTCATAAAAGGGTATTTTTTTAATTAAGTCTTTTACAAACTCTGGGCGCTCGGGACGGGGACCGATGATGCTCATTTCACCTTTTATTACATTTATAAATTGAGGGATTTCATCTAATCGGGAGCGCCTTAAAAAACGACCAAACTTTGTAACGCGTTTGTCTTTTACCTTTGCGAATTGGGCGCCGTATGTTTCAGCATTTTTCACCATACTTCGCAATTTATAGATTTTAAAACGTTTGCCGTTTTTACCAACCCGTTTTTGGGTGTAAAGCAAAGAGCCTCTATTTCCCAGTAAATTTCCTATTAAAAACAAGGGTAAAAGCAACAAGCCAAAAGCAAGCCCTAAAACTGAGATAAACAAATCGGAAATTCGGCTGTAAAAAAGGTATAATTTATTTTGGTTACTTCGGCTAAAAGGAAAGTAGCGATAAAAATCTTTTTCTACGTGCTGTACCGGAATGCGGTGGGTCAATTCTTCATATACCTGGGTGTATTCGCGGATTGGGATTCCGTTTTCCAATAACTTTATCAATTGCCTGTTGAGTGCTACAGTCATTCCTTCAGATAGCGGGGTGCCCACTACTACTTCAGATACGGTTTTTTCTTCGGCCATTTTGTTTATTTCGGGGAACGTTATGGCGTCTAATTCTAAGTTGTGGATAATTCTCCCATCGCTGGGAGCGGTATTAAAATACCCTACAACCCTATAGTTAGGGTCAGATTTTTGAAGTGATGCCACTATGGTATTTACCTCTTGCACGTGGGCTATAAGAATTACCCTTTTATAAAAACGGGGAGTTGAAATAAGGGTTATATACGCATACCGCCAAACCAATAAAGCTACGTTTATAGCGAGAAAGAAATACACTATTTGCAATCTATTTGATGGCAATGTAGGAGTGTAAAATGGGGTAAGCAAATAGAATAAAACCGTAACCGATGAAGTGATAATTACGTTTTTTACTACCACATTAAATCTACTTGCTTTCTGCAGATCGTAAAGTTCAAAAATAGTGGCAAAGACGGTAAGATAGACGGTTAATACTATAGACCACATCCAGTGTTCGGAATTGATTTTAAAATAATCAAAATCGAAAGCAATCCCCATCACATACAGCAAGGCCAGTACATGAGCAATATCCAATATACGCAAGAGTACTTTTCTTTCAGAAATATCAAAATGAATACTGCTTTTGGCCATTATTCGGATGTGGGTTGTTGGTTTGTCCATGCATAAATAGCATTGACCGTTTTTTATTTATAAAACTCTCTGTGTCTCTGTAGTTAAACTATAATAGGGACCTACACACATCTCAAATCTCACATCTCAAATCTCAAGTCTCCACTTCAAATTTACTCAATTTTCATCCCCTCTCATAAGCTCCATCCAACTATGTTTTATTTTTTGCCAATCGAATTGCTCGACTTTGATGCGTGCGTTTTTTGTTATTTCTTCTACTTTAGTAGCATTAGAACATACATCTTCAATAGCATTCAGAAACATTTCAGGATTATTTGGCGGGACCAAAACACCATCTATTTCACTTTCAATTAAAAAAGACATCCCCCCCACATTTGTTGAAACCACCGGCAGACCTAAAGCCATCGCTTCCATTACGCTTACCGGCATATTGTCGAAATTGGTTGTATTGATAAATATATCGTATTTTTTTGAAAGGTAAACCCATTTATCCTTCGCTAAAATTCCAGGAAAAGTAATAGGTAAATTTAATTCCAAAGCAACTTTTTTACAACGTGCCATGGAACCATCCTTGTCGGGACCAACCATACAGAGGGATACATCGTGTCCGTTTATCTTAAGCATTTCAACTATTTCCAAAGCCAACAACGGATTGTATATTTCAGAAAAGGAACGCACCCATAATAACTTGGGGGTTACGGATTTTCTAAACTGAAATGGGTAGTTTTTGATTTCTAAAGTATTGGGAATATAAACTACATTTTTAAACCCTTGCAATTTAAACTGCTCCAGTATATACTTTGAAGGAGCTACATTTTTGTAGGCCTTTCCAAAAAGACTTTTGCTAAACCCTTTGTTACTTTTCAATCTCTCCGGAAGATTTCCACCGTGCAAAATAGGTATATAGGGCAATTTAAACAAGCGACATAACCATCCTATAACAACGGCGTAATAAAAATTTTGGGTGCTGTAGGTGTCGATTAAAACGAAATCAACGATGTTTCGGTTTTTGATAGTAATGAATACCATAGCAATCATCCTGCTTATTCTATTTGATTTAGAAGAAGCTGTAATTACGGAATATCCTTCCTCCTGCAGTTTTCCTGAGAGCAAATCGATAGCAGTAGGAGGCTTTCCGTGGACGACCAGTTTATTTCCTATGTAGAGCAGTTTTTTTCTTTGATGCATAATCTATCTTCAACAAACTTAAGGCATATATAAAGGCTGGGGCTGCAATCCGCATAGCGGAATGGTTAATAGTAAAAAACCAAAAGCACAAAAAGGCGTATAAATATATATTAGATCTGTGTTGCAATCCAAAGGCTAAAGGTGTTATGAGCAATATTAGCAAGGCTAAAATTCCAAATAACCCGTGTTCCGATAATAACCGGCTTATCTCGTTATGGCTGGCAGCTTCAATATTAGTGCGTTTTTCCCTGTATTCTTTAGATTTGCCTACCCCTATTCCGGTAAAGGGCGCCTCTTTAAAAGCTTCCAATTCAGTTTCAAATAGTGCAGCCCTTCCGGTGCCTACATCTCCCTTTTCCCTTCCTCTGGCGTCTTCATTGGCGTATCTATTTTCTATCAAGCCCATAGTAGCAAACGAACTTACAACCCAAACCCCGATAATCACAGAAGCCATAACAATTATCTTGGGCAACAAATTTACTTTTTGTTTTACACCCGATTTTAAATACAATGCAATTAAAAACAAAACGGCACACGCTATGGCGGTTAATACGCCTCCCCGTGAAAAAGTGATAAGGGCACGGTAGCCAATTAACCCCAAGAGCGCAATATCCACAATATTAAAAAGTCTGTTTTTAATTGTAAATACCCGTGTAAAAAGAATAAACGCCCCCAATCCTAATACTGTCGAAACTTGATTGGGACCAAATCCGCCCGAAGCAGCGAAATTAGAAGCCGTTCCCGTAAGTACATCACGAATACTCGGGGAATACAGAAATAAATAAACAGTAATTGATACAATAGGCAATAGCACCGCCAATAAGATTGTTTGTAAGCGGGCTATCGGTATCTTCCTATCGTAACAGTAGAGGGCAGCAATTCCTAAACAAACCGGACCACTTAAGTTAAACCCTATGGCATTCCCCACTTTTGCCTCATAGCTAAGGTTAATAGCCGAAAACACGATCCCTGGAATTAAGAGCAGTATATAAATAAAATATGGCAGGGAAGTTAGTTTAAAGCCTTTGTAAAACATCCCTATTAGCACAAACCCAATTACCGCGTATTTTGAAAATTCGTAACTAATGGCACCCCCCGTCATACGCGACAAAACCTCAAAACCCGTAATATAGCCTGCCGCTAATAACACCTCGTCTTTCCTATTTGAATTAGAGACAATTCGGTATAGGAAGTAAAAACAAATTGCAATCAAATAATATTTTGATAATGCATTAAAGGTATAAACAGCAAAGCCCAAAGCGATATGAAACGCTAGCAGCTGGAAATACACTATGTTGTGAAAAGGCTTAATCAGTTCGAATTTTTGTAAATATTCAGCAATTTAGGGATTACTGCGTCCGCTGCATAATTTTTCGCAATATGTGCCGAAAATGCTGTGCCATCGGCAATTCTTTTCTCCTTATTTTCAATATAAAAAAGAAGTGCCGCAGCAAGTGCCGCAGCATCCTTTGGAGGCACTATCTTTCCAAAGCCATTTACTACCTCTTTGCACTGACCAACATCTGTACATACAACGGGTAAGCCAGCGGCACCGTACTCTAAAATAGCCATTGGCAATCCTTCACTGTCGGAAGAGAGCACTCCAATCGTGGCCTTTGAAAGTTCATTATTTATCGTTTTACTATTATCTACAATAATTACCGAATTCTCCAACTTCTCTTTTTTGACGACATTTATTAAATTCTCGGAATAAGAATCCTTAAAATCATTTCCTATAAGTTTTAATTTCCACTCCGGATGTTTACTATGGACGGTATTGAATACTTTCAGTAAAAGTTGATGATTTTTGGGGGTTCGCAAATTTGCCAAACAAACTATTGTTTTCTCTTTAGCTAATATTTCCTTCGGATAAAATATCGGCACAAAATTGGGAAGATAAAAAACCTTAGCTGTCGTCAGATTATTTACCCACCACGCTTCTAACTCTTTATTAACGACAATTATACCCGAAAAAAAGAAAGAGCAAAAGTAGAGCGCCATATTATCACGTCGTTTTGTAGTTATCCTATTTCCCTGATGCTCATGCCATATAATAATTAATTTAGGTAAGGAAACCTTTATTAATATTGCAAAAAAATAAGAAGTAGTATGCGCATGGATATGTGTAATCTCATGTTTCTTAATAAAGCGACGCATTCTTACAAGCGCTGAAAAATCGAAAGTTCTTAGTTTGCGTAAAAAGAAATAAGAAACTTCCTCTCTCAACTCAGATTTTAATTTACCTTCCTCTCTGGTTGCACATATAAATGAATCCACTCCCGCTCTATTCAAAGCACTGGCTATATTGACCGCCATCCGTTCTGCACCGCCAGGATTTAAAGAATCTATAAGTTGCAATACCCGCATTAAATCAATTTTTTTATTTCTGCTTCAAATCCTTCCAGCGTATATTGATGACTCCATTCGGCACCGCGTTCTGCCATTTTCTTTAACATTTCCTTTTCTTTTAACAATCTAAGTAGTGTTTCGGTATCATCCGTTACCTTCAAAGTTAAGATTATCCCTCGGTTTCCGTTATCCAGCATCCAAGGCACACAGGATACAGGTGTTACTAAAGGCACAACTCCCCAAAACATAGCTTCAGCAACAACCTTGGGCCAGCCTTCAGATTGGGAAGCTAGGATTAAAAAATGACTGTATTTATATGCTGTCTCAATTACTTCTGTGGCCTGATTTCCGTACAGCGTAACTACCGACCCTAATTGCGCTTCCTTTATATATTTTTCTAAAACTCCACGCTGCTCCCCTTCCCCATAAATTGCTAACCTACACAGTATTCCTTTTTTCATTAAATTCTCTACCAACTGTATGGCATAAAGCGGGCGTTTCCCTTTGGAGAGGGTACCCACATACACAAACTGCAAAATTGCATCGTATTTCTTTTGAGGTATCGCAGCAATTTTTTCTTCGGAATAACTAGCGGTAAATAAGGGTAGGACGTTCTTAGTCTGTTCCGGCCATTCCCCGTAAACGAGCACTTTCATATTCCGCGTTAAAAACGTATTCGAGAGTATCCACTTTTGCAAACGATAACTCCAAGGCTGCTTCGCCTTCGGATCCCAATTCCCCGCGTATTTAGCAGTCTTTTTTTTCTTCGGAAAGCATATTTGTACAATACAGCCTAAAAGTCCGATGTTTCCTGGGCATCGGAGATGGATGTGGTCTGCCCTTTTCATCGCTCCAAAAAGAGAAAAGAAAATTTTAGGAAGTTTAATTACAGTTTTTACTATTTCAAAAAAAGAAAGCAATGAAATTGCTGGTACTTCTGAAAACCGGATCTCCTTATTTTTATAGGGAAGCAAAATCAATGAAGGTTCATCTTTTATCCATGGCGCCAATATTTCAAAGGTATCCACATATTTCAACCATAGATTCATTTCCTTTACATACGGACCATAAGCGTTAAAACGACCATTTATAAAAGTGTGTGGTGTATGTGATACGACAAGGAAGTTCATCGCGCAGTAGGTTTATTAAACAATAGGCTAAACCAACCGATGGATCTACCAAGTGCCTCGCTAAAGGCGGCCTTTTTATCAGAAGAAGTTATTGTATTACTAAAGCGGATTACGGTGAGCAAAAATGATGTGGCATTCCATTTAAAACGAGCCTTTAAAGAAGGGTTTGGGTGTTTTACCCGCCACACAAAATACCCATTGCGGACAACCATTTTACCGTATTTATAGTAGTCTGGTCGCCCTGCTACTTCGTGAAAATGATAGAGTTGTGCCGCAGTATTCACATATAATTTTCCAATATTTGAAAGCCGAAGGGTAAAGTCTGCATCTTCGTAAAGGCCATAGCCTTCAAAATATTCTGAGAATTTCTCAGTCTCCAATGTTTTTCTTTTATAGGAAGCTACGCCGCCCATAAACTGTTCTACTTCGTAAATTTTTCCACTGGGCGGAAGAAAGCTTACACTTCTACCATGACCAAAATCAGGAAAATGCGCGGGCGGCCTATTTGCATCTAATCCAAGTTTTTTTCGAAGTACAAAGCGGGAACCGTCTGAGCGGGTCCAGCCGTCGTAGGAAAATTCATTAGGTCTTACTTCGGCTTCGCTCAGCAACCGTTGCTGTTCCTTAGATACCTGGTTTTCCCACCACTTCACTTCATTTATAATATATCCCCCTACTCCCAAGGCTTCTGGATAAAGCTTATAAGTGTTTAAAAGGACTTCAAAATAGGTTTCGGTTAATACTGTATCGTCATCTAAAAAGCAGACTATTTCAATACCAGCTCCAACTTTCTCTATTCCAAAATTGCGCTGCCGCGTTAGGCCGCGATCTTCATCTCTTACTTTAAAGTATTTTAGATTTTCAAAAGGATGCTTTCGAAGCATGTTTTTAGTTGTCTCATCCGTAGACCCATCAATAATTAAAATTTCATCCGGATATAGCGTCTGCTTTGCCACCGACTCAAGCAGCTTCCACAAAGGCTGTGACCGCATATAGGTGCAGATGATGAGAGAGAATTTCATATTAAGCCGTTCTTCTTCCCAGTTTTAGGAGTTGTTTTGCATAAAAAATCGATTTGTCGTACTGCAGCAACCTAAATGGAAGCTTTAAAAGTCGAATAGGTAGCATCATCCTATTTCCAGTAAACAAATAACGTATAAAATACTTGCGTTTATACTCTGCTCGCTGTTGTTTATTGAATTGTTTATAAAATTGATACATTAATGTTGGGCTAGGTACTGGACGTATCATTCCCACCGGATTATCGAGTTCCCACGGTTGCTGTTTTCGTTTTTTGCCAAGTATTTTTGCTTGACTTCCCCAAAAACGATATCCCCCGCTCGATGGTTTTAGATGAAGGTTCGCTGAAAAAGGATTGTGGAGAACTGTAACTCCCATTTTTGTTAGTGAAATTCCAAAGTCGCTATCCTCACCATATCCACCGTCATAATTAATGTCGTTACCAATCAATGAATCTACATATTCTTTTCTTACGCAGGAATTAGCATTACTGAAACTATTTGCGGCCCCCACATACCATCGTGAGTCTTCCATACTTTTGAGTTTTGCCGAAAGATCTAACAAGTCCTGTCTTTCATTGTCCCCTCTAATATCAAGGCCGTTACAGGCACCAGCATTATAAGTTTGCAATAACCTAATGTGGTTTTCTATAAAATCTGATGGGATGCGAATATCATCGTCTCCAAAAACTATATAGTCGCCTTCGCAGCGCGCAATTGCTTCATTTCGAGCCCTGCAACTCCCTTTTGTGGTTTGCCAGTGGAACTGCACTTCAAAAGGATAATTTTCAGATTTGTACAAACTATGGTTCCGACTTTCATCGGGTGTAGCATCAACTACGATGACCTGCGAGGGAAAATACGTTTGATTTTTTAAATCCTCTAAAAGTTGAAGTGTATAATCCTGCCGAAACATCGTAGGAATAATATAACTAACAGATGGATTTCCTTGCAAAGGTGTTAAATTTCGAGGTTTGATTCTTGGAGCAGGAGCACGTTGTGTAAAATTCATTTTAGCTTTTAGAAACGCCTTCCATTCTTCTAATTTCCAAACCCCTTTTCTAAATAACATATAATAACTATGTGCCATTTTGAAATTCTTTCGATAAAAAACATAACGGTCTAAAACAGAAATTTTTACATCAGCATTTTTTGAATTTGAAAAAAGATTCTTCACATAGAGCGGCACTGCCCCACTATTCCGAAGAGCATTATATGCGAAATCCAATGCTTGCATGGTGGGAGACTTAAAATCTGTATCAAAACCATTTAGCTCTTCCCATACTCGTTTGCGAATGGCAAAATTATTGGGAGACATCCGCCAACTAACGCATTTTTCAAGATTATCAAAATCATAAACATACCAAAAGAATACAGCTGTCTGATACACTATTTCTGGAAATACATTTTTATAACCTTCTTCTAAGGAACTGTGCCAAATATCACCTTCTTCCAATGATAGTTTTTCCAACATATCAAAATCTGGTTCTCCCTTATAGAGAATAATCTCTCCTTTAGAACTTGTGAATTCATTAAAATTTAAAACGGCTTTCATTTTAAAAATCTCTTATAAAAATTCAAACTTTGTTTTGCAACTACCTCCATCGCAAAAGTCTTTTCCACTTTCTCTCTCGCTGCTTCCCCAAATGACTGACGTAAAGATTGATCTTTTAATAGTTTTATTATTTTATCCGCATAATTTTTATGATTGGTAGGATGTACTAAAAACCCATTGACTCCGTCGTCAATAACCTCAGGCGCCCAACCAATATTCGATGCAACAATTGCTTTTTTTAACGCCATGGCTTCTATCCACGAAACCGGCAGGGCCTCTGCGAAGGTAGGAAAAACGCAGACAGTGGCTTTGGCTATGTGTTCACCTATTTCGCTATAAGGCACTAAACCTAAATAATTAACATTTTTAAAAGCTTCAGCAGTAAAAAGAGATTGCATTGACTCCCAAGTTGAATTACTTCCCGCTTGTTTATCACCACTGTCCTTCCCTATCAGGATGAGCCTTGCATTTGGCTGACTTCTATTTACTTCATTAAAAATAAAAGGCAATTCTAAAAGCCCCTTTTTGCGAATCAGAGTTCCAAAATAAAGGATTGTTGCATCTGCCGCTTCAATATTTTTAGATTGAAATTTCGTAATATCTATAGAGTTAGGGATTACAGTTGTTTCAGTTTGAAGGTTGAATAATTTCTTGGTAACATCTGCCGTAAATTGACTTACCGATATAATACCATCCGCTCTTTGTAGAGCATGTTTCTCAAGAAACCTGTTTTTTGCTTTTACCGGTCTTTTATCCAAATGACAAAAATAAGTGTCACTTCCATTAAGACGAATTACTAAAGGACATTTGGGCCGTAAAAAAGCTGTAAAACCCGTCCAATCTGGCGCTTCCACTATTTCTAGTTTCTTTTCAACATATAGCTTATTTATTAAGCGCTGCACTTTTTGTTGTGTTAATAGCAAAGACAGTCCTTTTACTTTTATATTTTTTATTTGATAAACTGTGATGTCGTTCTCCTCAAAAACAGCATCTTCTTTTTGCTGATATACCAAAACTGAAACCTGATGTCCAAGTTTAATTAAACCCGTAGCAAGGTTTAGGATACTTGTCCCCAAACCACCAGACTTGCCAGTTTTTTCGTGGGGAAATTCGGGGGTTAGAAAGGCGATTTTCATTTTAATAACTTTAAATGTTGTTCCACCATATTTTGAAGCGAAAAATTATTGGCTATCAAAGTTCTTGTATTTCCAATGATTTGTTTGTTGCCATTTATAAGACCGATGATGAGATTCTTCAATTCATCAATTTCTTTGGCATTAAAGATAAAACCATTCTCGCTATTAGATACTACCTCTAAATTCCCACCTACAGGGGTAGTAATCACGGGTACATTAGCTGCTAAACTCTCCAAAATTGTCAAACTAAAACATTCCATATGGGTGGGATGCAACAAGTAATCATATTTATAAAATGTTTCAGATAGATTTGGAGAACTTCCCTTAAAATTAAAATTTTCTTCAACCCTCATGTCTTTCAGTTGTTCCAATAGCTGCTTCTCATAGGGTCCTTCTCCATAAACATCTATTGTGAGGTTCTCTTTCAAATTTGACGGAAGTAGAGCTACTGCAGCAATTAAATCCTGAATTCCTTTTGATTCCCGTAAATGAGAAGCGACTAAAAGCGTAGGATTATTGGTATTTCGAATCGTTCTCTCTTTTATATTTTCTAGTACAATTCCATTGTATATAACTTGACATTTTGGTTTTATATGCTTTCCAAAATCGCGAATTAATTCATCAACAGTATATTGAGATACCCCTATAAAAAGATCGATATATTTAGAATATAACCTTCCCTTAATTCGTTTTACTATTTTCTTTTTGATTGAGTATCCGCTTAATGGCCTCGGATTGTGATCTACTGCAATAATTTTGGCAAGTAGAATCTTTTTTACGTTTTTGTAAAATGGTGTGCATATTTCTAAAAAATGCGTGATGACATGGGTATAATGAATTTTGTTTTTTTGCACATAGTCTAGAAATAAATTCTCAATCGATTTCCCTTCTGCTGGAATTATATTCAAATTACCATATTCACCGTGCATTTCTTTATTCGGAAAAAACCAATCTACACCAATATTTTGTGCTTTACAACTTGCATCAAATTGCCAAAAAAAATAGTCCATCCCGCCAATTCTCTCTGGCATTAAACTATAATCGCAAAGTACTGCTATACTATTTTTTTTTATACCCATTGCCTCAAGGTTTTGGCTATGCGTTCACTTGTACCTTTTAATGGCTTACCTATTTGCTGTGCAAGTAACAATTGTCGTTCAGTATGATTGGCATTGGGGTTTGCCAAATAAAACTGTATGGCTTCAATTAGTTCAGTTTTATTCTTTGCTATTTTGGTTGCATTGCTCTTCACCACGTGTTCAATATGTTCGTAGTTAAGAAAGCGACCGTCATTGTATAACCCGTTATTTTCTGTGCCAAATACCGGATTTATCACAGGTTTATCAAATTGCATAAAATCGAGACTCATGGTAGAAAGCATATTGATACTTATATCTGAAAACTCAAGAATTGCACGTAAACGTTTCACATCATCAACACACGGCACTCGCTGCGACCAGGCTTCCTGATGACCGTGTCGACTTATCTTCCAATCGGGGTAATTCCAAATTATAAAGGGATATTTCGCCGATATCTCTTTAAACCGTATTGGATCTTCCGCTGGAGAAGTGCGCACTATAAAATTAAATTGAGGCAGTTGCCCTTGCTGTAGAGCTTCGGCTATTGTTTCGATATAGAGTTCATCATTCTTACTTGTTGAAATATCACCACAACTAAAACAAACCGTTTGCAAGTCAGCTTTTAAACTAAATTGATCTTGAAATTCTTTTAGAGTACTTGCATACCTTGACAACACATAGGGTTCAAACTGAGGCGTACCTACAACCTCTATGGCTTCAGCTTTTACATTTTTATAAAAACGAAGCAAATCACTTTTCATCAATTCGCTCCACACCATATAATTTTTAAAATCGGCCGCCATTCTGCCTTTAGAGGCTAGGTTATCCCAACTAAAAATAAATGCCAAAGTATTAATATTTAATTTATGTGCTGCGTATACCAAGGGCGCAATATACGGGGGTCGCTGATGTGTAAAGAAAAGCTGGTCTGGCTTTTCTTTTTCTAAAATCTTTAAATAACCGTTAGTAATCGATTTGTTTTTAAAAGTGTTTTGTTGAAGTTTATGAAAAAAGGAAATCCATTTTTCACTGTGAAACAAACTCGTAATCTTAAAAATAAAACGAGTAGCATAGCCACGTGGGCTTTTACTTTTTGATTTGTTTGTGTTCAAATTATCGGTAATCCCAAAATTGCCCTTTTTATAATTTTGAAGATGAACTACTTCTTTTGTCTTTCTAAAAAACCAAGTAAAAAAATGCTCCTCAAAAACATCAAGCTCAATAATCCTACATTCTGTAACCCCTGTATAGACGGATGCCGGTAAACAAGATAAAATTACGACCTCCTCAAAATTTTGTGCTGCTTCCACAAAAAAATCACTCAGTACAAAGTTTCGAAAACCTACACCATCGGTGATTACTACTGCTAGTTTTTTAGAAGTTGAAGTCATAAAGTCACAAACTGTTTTTGATGTTTAATTGACCATAAGCTAGGTAGAAGCAAGCTTTCCAAAAATAAGACATCGCTTTTTCCATTGCCGAAGCTATGCTTATCTGGCACAACTTTTTCCAATTTGCTGTTTAAGGCTGAAATAATCTCCTCGTAATTATAACCTGAATTAATGATATGACCGTGAAGAGCCCGGTTTTCTTGCCGTGTACCAATATTAATGGTGGGCACTCCATAATAAGGAGCCTCTCTAATTCCAGCACTGGAATTCCCTATGATAAATTTTGCGTTTTTTAGCAAAACCAAAAAATACTCAAAACGAATGGAAGGAATAACCCTAAATCTATTGTTTTCTTTTAATTTGTTAAATACTGAAATGATAGTACTGCTTCCTAAGTCGTTATTGGGATAGACCACCACAAAATTTTTTTCGCTATCGACCAAAGCTTTGGTAAAATCAGAAATATATTTCTCTATACTTTCAATTTCAGTTGTAATTGGATGAAACATTGCTATTCCATAATCTTGAAATGAAATTTCGTAATATCTCCGAACTTCTTCTAAGTCTGGCAACTTATCAGAAAACATAGTATCTACATCGGGAGAACCAATAATAAATACCGCTTCGGGAACCTCTCCCATTTGAATCAGTCTAGCTTTAGCCAATTTGTTAGCCACAAAATGAATATGACTCATTTTGCTGGTGGCATGGCGGATAAGTTCATCGATAGTGCCAGAAATTTCTCCCCCCTCAATATGGGCGACCAAAACATTATTTAACGACCCAACCAAGGCACCTGCCAAGGCTTCTACTCGATCCCCGTGTACAACTATCATATGGGGATTTATCTCCATTACAAAAGCAGAAAACCCTTCCATTGTTTTTGCGAGGGTTAAATCCATTGTTGATTCGTGAGTGTGATTGGCAAAAGTGTGAATATTGGTAAACCCACATCGCTCCACTTCTATCAGGGTATAGCCATATTCTTCTAACAAGTGCATCCCAGTAACAAAAACATAAGGTTCGAAATTAGGATGTGCTTCCAAAATGGTGATTAAGGATTTTATTTTACCAAAATCAGCACGGGTACCAGTAAGGAATACTATTTTTTTCATCCTAATTACTCCTGAAGTCTCTATTTACAAATAAAGCGTCTGTGCGGTTGGCCAAACCTTCATCTGTATACTCGAAAGTATAAAACCTAACAAAGCTATATCCTTTTTGAAGCAAATAATTATAAATATCACCAAATGAAGATTGATCAATATAGTTTTCATAAAAAAATATTTCACAATAGATAAATTGAATAGAATTCTCATTCATCATTCTTTCAGCTCCCTTAAGCACCTCAAGTTCATACCCCTCGGTATCAGTCTTCAAGACATTTATTTGAAATATTTTATTCTCCTTACAATAATCATCAATCGTAATTACATCAACCATATAATTATCAATTATCTCCGATTTTGTAAAAGATCTTTTCAACAAAGAATTGAGGGCGCTCCAAGCATACTCATTAAATTTTAATGATCCCTTTTCGCCTCCAACAGCCTTATTGATGATTTTTAAATTTTTTGAATTTGGAAAATTTTTCCTTAAAACTTCAAAACAAATTTTACTAGGTTCAAAACTATGAATTTGGGAAGTGGGGTAAGCTGCCTGAAAAGATTTTACGGACTGTCCTTGATTGGCCCCAACATCGAACAGTATTGGTTCTACTCCAATTTTTTGTTTAATCGCCTCTAAATAATTGTCTTTGAGCAATGGATTCGGATTAATCTTGGTGAATTTAAATCCAAATTTATAAAAGATGCTTTTAATTATTCTTTTCATATCATTTTCACCTTTACAGCGCCAAAATTTTATTGAAAATTTTTATGTAATTATACTTTTCCATTCCAACTGTTTATCATTTTCTAAATTATGAGAAGCTTTTTTGCCTAAAAGCGAATTGAAATCTTCCGCTTTAATCTCACCTGTTCCAGGACGCTTTACCCAAATATTTTCCTTTGTGAACACTTCCCCTTTTTTGATAGACGCAATAGTACAAACTGTAGCAAAGGCAAAATCCATAGTTACTTGTTCTTCTTTAGCAGCTTGTTTCGTGCCACCACGCATTTGCCAGATTTCATTTGAACCAATTATCAAATCTTTGCATTCAGTTTCATCCATACTACAAATAATATCTGGGCCTTTACGTTTCTTATGATCTGTAAAATGACGTTCCAGAATAGACGCTCCCAAAGCCACTGCTCCTAAACAGGCATTGTTATTTAAAGTGTGGTCACTAAGACCAAAAACTTTATTGGGGAAAGCTTGGTGCAGCTCCGTCATAGCTCCGTACCGCACTAAATGTATGGGGGTGGGATATAAGTTAGTGGTATGTAGCAACGATACTTGCACATTTTGTTTCTCAAAGATTTTAACGGCTTTGGATACGCTTACTATAGAATTCATGCCAGTACTCAGTATTACAGGCTTTCCGAAGGATGCAATATGCTCCAATAAAGGATAGTTATTGCACTCACCACTTCCTATTTTATAAGCTAATACTCCAAATTTTTCGAGCCTATCGGCCGCAGCCCTTGAAAACGGTGTGCTAATAAAAAGCATTCCCTGGGCCTCCACATATTGCTTTAACGCAAATTCATCGGTTTCAGATAGCGCACAACGCTCCATAATTTCATAGATAGATTCCTTGGCATTTCCGGGAATCACTTTCTTGGCTGCATAACTCATCTCATCTTCCACTATATGGGTTTGATGTTTTACTACTTCAACGCCAGCTCGTTTCGCTGCATCGACCATTTCCTTGGCAACCTTGAGAGAGCCTTCATGGTTGATTCCAATTTCCGCTATAACCAAGGGTGGATGTTCTGGCCCAATTTGCCTAGTTCCTATTGTAATTTCCGGCTTCAAAATTCTGGAAGTGTTTTAAATAGTTAAAGTATTCAATAATTAAGTAGCTGCCAAATTATAAGCTAGACCAAAGGTCGGAATACGCAGTGGAAATCCCTACCCTTTTTTAAAATTTGAACATTCGCTGAATCCATCCTCAGTCATTTAAATATTTCGAAAGATAAAATTCAGCCATTAAAAGATCTTCCTTGGTGTCTATATCAATATTGGCAAATGGATGATCTACAATAAAAGGGAGGTTTTTATCACCCATTATCTTTTCTTCTAAAATCAGAGAAGACTTTGTGATGTATAACAAACCGTTTTCAAAATATAGCGGCTCCAAATCTTGACTACGCTGTCCAAATTCATAATTATACGGCACAAACTTGCCATCTTCTATTATCCCGAATTTTTGGTGGTTTCGGCTTACAGTCATTGCGCTATCGTAATTTCCGTTTTCGAATGCTTGAAAACAATCCTTAAGTAAATCCTTAGGTCTTAGCGGGTTTGTAGGTTGTAGAAGAATTACGTTTTCTATCTTATGATTTAATGATTGCAGTACATGTTTGAGAGCGGTAACTGTCGGTTCATTGTCTCCACTTAAATGTTCGGGACGATCTATTACCTTAACTCCAAGTTGTAAACTTATATTTTTTATCTTCTCATTGTCAGTAGAAACATATACCTCATCCACTATATCCATATTAAATAAAGCATACGCAATACTATATTCGATAAGAGGTTTTTTGGCTAAATATCGAATGTTTTTTTTGGGCAAGCGTTGGGAGCCGCCACGGGCCGGGATTATGACTATTGTTTTTTTAAATTTATTCACTTTTATTGTTGTAACTTACAGACTCAAGGCCATTGTGGAATATTTGGCACCTCAATATCTTCCACATATCTATTATCTAACATTTGAAACCTATTATATGCAAACTCAATTATTTTGTTTGAATATAAAATTATTTTTTCTTCTGATAATTTTTCCATTACCAAATTACGTTTTATAAAGAAATGTTGTTTCCATTCTTTATTTCTTAAGTTTGAACAGACAAGAAGTAGGGCTTTGAAAATGTTTTCAGAGTCTGTTTGATAAGAACAATATCCACAATATTCTAATAAAACCTTTTCCATAACTGAGCCTTGATATGTAATTCCTAAAATCGGGAGTCCAAATGATACTGCTTCAGCCACTTTGCCTTTTAAAAGTTCTTTATGTCCTTCAGAATCGACTGCTAAAACACAATCAGAATTAGACAAGTGCATTAAGACTTCCTTCCTATCAAGGTTGTTATGGATTATTAGATTAGTAATTGTTTCTTTAAGCCATTTGATTGATTGCTTATCAAATTGTGATAAAATAAAGACAAATTCTACAGAACGCGAAGCCTCGGTACCACAAAACTTTTTAAGTGCCATCCTAAAATTTTCTGAAAAAGCAGATTTATAAAATGTCCCCGTATAAATTAATTTAATTTTTCTGTTTTTATTTTTAATCCCGTCGTATAATATAGCTTGTCTTTCCATTGCGTGTGGAAGAACGAAACATCTTTCCTTATCCAATTTATATCTCATAATTGTCCTATTTGCCAATGCATTGCTTGGAAAGGTCCAGCACTGGACACTTGAGATTGATTCTTTGAAATAATGGTCACTATTATTATCTTGCTGGGTTTCAAATTCAATTGGGTCATTAATATTAAGAATTATAGGAAATTCTTTTTTCTTGTATACATCTAATACAGGCCTCAGCGATAAAAGTGGTAATATTCTAACCCATACTACACAATTATTATTTCTAACAAAATTGAAGAGGATATATTTTTGATATTTTGACCAAAAATAATTTTGTAATGAAACATTAAATGCTTTAAAAAAAAGAAAATTAATGATCTTGTAACAATATTTGATTGGTAAATTATCAGTTTTTGATAAAAAATAGAGAGTGTTCAAGAAAATGTTAGTTTCAACCCGACTTTTGCTTTTATCCTTTTTATTACCGATTGCTATCGATTTTTTGGCACTTAAAAAAAGAGTGGGTGTTTTTCTTCCCAAAAGTGTTAACCAATTTTTATTTACTATTCCTTCGCTAGATTTAATATCTGGATAAATGGCATAGGAACTTACAACCAATTTTAAGTTTTTCATGAAATCATTCGCTTTAACCCTTTAATTATTTTTTCAAAATTTTCACTTGAAAAATAATATTGCAATTCTGGATTATTTAAATAGAAATGGGAATTATTCATTTTCCACTCCTTATATAATAACAGCAATTTATCTGAAATAGTTAATATATCATCGGCAACTGCTACATATTCATAATCGCTTCCTAATAATCTTCTACTTTCACTATGTTCTGGCCCTAAATGGAGGATAGGTCTATTTGCTTTTACTAAGCCTGGAAATTTGGCCGGTAAAAAGGGACTGATTTCTGAAACAGCTTCCAAAATAATATTTACTGAGGCTTTAGTTTCAATTTGAATAACCTCCTTTTGTGGTCTATAACCATCACTCACGAATATAGATGGTGCATTAGTGCAAATATGGGACAATTTTGGTTGATGGTAAGAAGCTGGACCTATAAGAAGAAGTTGACATTCGTCTTTTACTTCAGGGTTTTTATCTAAAAAGTTAACCCAAGCCTCGATAAGAGGAAAGGGATTACGCTGGGCTAATAAATTACCAGCGTGTAATACGGTAAATTTATCCTTTTCAAAATAATCTGGTAATACATTTATGTTTTCAGTTATGTTTTTCGGAATCTGATGCGGTAAGATAACAACCTTTTCAATAAACGAACTATCAAATTGCCCCATCCATTCCGATAATAATTGGCTGGGGTAACCCAGCCACCTTGCTTTTAAAGCAACCTGTTTAAAAAACTGTTCTTTCTGAGCGCTACCCGCTTGTAGCCACTTATAGGGTTTAGGATACCAGTGAAATGGATAAGGGTCGTGGATATATGCAAGCCACTTTTTATGCCATTTCGGGAGTTTTAATAGGGCAGCGTGTGTACGATAACTGGCTCCTCTGCTAAGGGTGATTAGAATATCATAATTTGCTGGCTTCTCCAACTTCAAGGTCTTTGCCATACTATTAACATCATTTCTAAAAGTATAAGAGAACCCAAACCTTGTTTCCAGGAACCTACTTATATTTAGCTTCGTCATTCTTTGAAATATTCTTTGGAATCGACTTAATACATAATAGATATCTAATCGGTTCTCTTTAATTAGAATGGTTTGGACGTTTTTAATATTTATTTCCTTATATGAATAATGATAGGCTTTAATATCAAAATCTTCTGCTGCCAAAGATTTTATAAAAGCATTTTGAGCTTTCCCTGCACTACTGCTATCAACGTCCAAGGTTTCTGCAAGTATTAGAATCTTTAAACTCACTTTTTTCTATTTGTAATTGAAATCTCCAATTTATTAGTAATCTTTTTGGGGAAGTATAAATTTAAATATTCTTTTCAAAATCATTTTTTTTAATTTATAATAGAATTGATTCGGCTTTATATATTCAATTTCTGGATTTAACTTTAGCTCATAAGCGGGATTTTTATTGCTGATTTCATTCGCACTAACCCGCATCCAGTCTTCTAATTTATTCCCCATATGTATTGCAAAATAGTTATAGGTCGATAACCTTAATTTACCACTTAAGTCTACTGCCAAATCCACATACTCTCTTTCAGACTCCTTACCTACTTTGGTGAATGAAGGATTATGTGGGGTGTATTTAAATAAAATATCACGCCTTATTGTTAAAACTTGATGGTCGCTGCCCATGATTGCGCAATTGCCATTTTCCTCAACAACTGGCCATAGAAACTTATTTGATTTTTCTAAATCCCAATTAATACTTTGCAAGAATCTGTTATAATCTTCAAAGTTTTCTGGAATCTCCGTAAAACTAAACTTTAGTTTTTTTCGTAAAATTGCTTCCTGGCCGGAAAAAGTATAATAAGTAACGCTACGCCTCACTGGTATAGGAGATACAGACCCCACATTTTGAAATGAATTGAAAATCTTAATCGTTTCCATTACCCATTCTTTTTTAAAAAGAATATCGCAGTCAGTCAAAGTTATAATTGGTTCTCTCGCAGTTCTGGCAGCCCCCATAAGAGCATCAATTTTTCCTATATTTTCTTTATGCATTTGTATGGTATCCACTACCCCCTCTTTATACAAACTCATAATATAATCCGTGGTAACTCCACATGAGCCGTTATCCACGATGGTGATAGCTGATGTTCTTGGTATTGAATTTATTAAAGACGATATTGACACCTTTATAACTTCAAACATATCAGAATAATAACCTTTAAGCTCTGGAATAAAAACAACCATCACTATTCTGTGGTTTGTGGTAAGTTCTAAAAGTCCTTCCGCTTTTTGTGGATTTATACCAGTTCTCATCTTTTCAAGTTTTTTTTTAATGCAACCATTTTAATTTTCTATAAAATGGAAAGCAAAGAAATTTAAAATTATAAACCGTCTTATTGTATAATGAAACTTCTGCTTTCAGTAGTATTTTATCTAAAAGTGGTTTGTCACGACACGATATTGATATTCCTGCTAAATATTTTAATAATGAAGGTGATAGTAAATTTTTCTCATTTAGATTCTCTATAATTAAAATAATTGCCTTTCTTTTTGACTCATTCTTCACCTTATTATTAGACCAAAACTCTCCAGTATTTGAATTTTGATGCTTTCTGTTATAGTATAGTGTACAATCTAATATTATTCCTTTCCAGTAAGTACTCAATATCCGCTGGTAACATTCCCACTCCTCTGCATATTGCAAAGATTCATTAAAAAAATTATCATTAAAACATTTCTTTCTCCATAAAACAGTACAGGATGCCATAGGAACCTCGTATCTGAGCATTTTCTTCATTATAGATTTATTTGTTCCAGTCTGATTAAATTTATCAATGAATGTAATTTGGTTATACTCAAAATCGCCCGTGAAAGACTGTTTCTGAAAATGGCAGAAATGAGAACCCTTATTTTCGGAAAGAATCTTTAAAGATATTTCTAAATTTTGAGGGTGTACAATATCATCATCGTCATAAAATATAACATAATTGCCTTTAGCTTTTTCGAGTCCATAATTTCTACAACCGGGCAATCCCTTTTTATGATATTCAGGACGCTTTAAAAATCTAAATCTTCTATCCTCTAGAAATGGAGCAATTACCTCTACAGTATTATCCCTACCCCCATCATCAATTATTAGACATTCAAAATTAGCATAGGTCTGTCTTTCAATAGAACGCAAAGTCTCCGCTATTAAATTGGCGCGGTTGTAGGTGGCGAGAATTATGGTTACTTTGAAATGCACAAATATTCAAGTTTTAATCTTTTTATATCTTTCTAAAATTTATAATGGATGTAAACTTTATAACTACGTTTTCTCCAAAAATCAGGATATTTGGAAACAATCTCTATTACTCACTGATTTTAATTTTTTTACTAACAAAAACATGTTCTTCATTCTCTAGTTTGATTATAATCCAAACATTAGTTAATAGAATTTTTTTATTCGAACACTCTCTCTGTAATATTATCATTTATTAAATTTTTTTTATTGTAATCTGAGATTGGTTACACAACTTCCAAATATCTCCATTAACAAATTCAAATTTTATTAATATTAATTTCGGATCCTTCGCACTGATTCATTTTTATGTAATTCTACTTATACGATTTTATTTCTATTTATCGAATAGTTATTTTAATCTCTAAAAAAATCGTGATATAATTACAACTAAGTTTTGAAAAGATATTTCGATTAGTTCATTATTAAACTTTTACATCATAGAGTATCAAATAGTTTAAGTTTAATTGTAAACTTACAATTAATGCATTTTTCTTCTTCATTTAACTTAATACTTTTAGAAATATATTTCATAAAATTATTTCTTTGATAGTAACGAAAAATCTCAACAATTAAGAATATCGATATTAAGCTATTGGCATTGAGCCATTATAAAGTTCTAAACTAACTTTCTCTGCTTGAATATAAATTTTATTAAATTGTTTGCTTTCTAATTTTTCAACCACAGATGAAGGGTTGAGATACTTTTCGTAATACTTAAATGAGTTTTTTCTTAAGGTAAGAATTTCCAATTCGCTTATAAATTCTAGGTTTTTAATAATTCCATCGAGATCATTAAGACTAAGAAACACAAAAGCTTCTTGCTGGTGTTTAAGTGGCGGATTAAATAAGGCTGCGTAACAACTATGGATAATAGGTATACAAGAAACTGCCATTGCTTCAATAAGATTATGTGAATGAGGAATTTCTATTCCTGGTAAAGCCAAATAAAAATCAAATTTTGACAAATAATATGGTAAACTGTACATTGATATTTTAAAATCTTTTGTAGTATCTATAAGTAATAATTTATTTTCCTTTTGATTAATAATTATATCATCCAATTGGCTTTGCGATTTTACTTTTTCATAAAATTCGGTTTCTTTTAAAAATTCAATCGTCCTACTACGACTAGGAATTTCAAAATATCCTGTATTCTCAATTTTTGTATAGCTTTTTTTGTCGAAATTCCCAGCCATTATAATTGATCTATTTCTCTTTTTTGTCAATTCAAATTTGCTTGTGCCAATTATATGATTCTTATAAAAATCTGGATACATACTCATAGGGATATAATAAGTCTTGGTGTTTGTGTAATCATTCAAAAAATTCGTAAAATAATCATTGCTTAATTGTTCCTTTTCAATTGTAAGACTGCATTTTCTTGGTCGGCCTAATTTTATATTATTTCTCAATATTCCTGAAGTATACTTAAACTCTCCTCTATTTCCCTTAAGTTTATATAATAACTCACTGTTATTTGGTATATATATTGTATAATCCAATAAATTAAAAAATTTAATGAAATTAGCCAAATATCTATTTTTGTCGATATCTGAGATGTCAATATAAATTTGTTTAGTTTTTTGTTTGGCAAATAATTGAAGTGAATATATTTTTATCCAAAAAAAGAGTTTTAAAGCTTTCTTCTTTATTTTTTTTCTTAACCTGTATAATATCATTTAAAAATCCTTTTAATCATTCTGAAAGGGTAAAGCATATTCCGACCGACGCGAAAATCAATTTTATTTCTGATACTTTTCATTTCACTTTCTTCTTGCTTAATTTTATCGAGTAAAAAATCAATCGTCAATTTATAATTTTCCATATAAAGCGCAGCATGTTTAGAAAATATGTAGCGCCATAACTCATATTTTTTCGAATTTGCACGAAGAGTGGTTGTGTTGCAACGTTTATTGTAATGAAAAAGCACCTCTGGAATCACTTCACAAATCCCTCCTAATTGAATTAAACGGATATAAAACTCCCAATCTTCCCAACCATCTCTCATTGTTTCGTCATAACCACCAATCACTTCCCAATCCTTTTTTCTGAACAAAGCATTGCCTATTGCGCTATTTGAATAAAGAAAATCAATTAATGTACCACCATTTGGAATATAAATCCTCTTTGAATTATCTTGAAAATGAAGCATTGCATGACATGTAACCAACTTTATATATTCATTCTTTTTCATTTCTAAAAAAGCCTTTTCGCAAAATGTTGGTTCAAAATAATCATCACTATCAAGAACTAAAATAAAATCTCCACTTGCGTTTTGTATTCCGTTATTTCTAGCTGAGCTTTGCCCTCTATTTTCTTGAGTAATTAATAGATCTAATTCGGGTTCTAAATCCCGTAGTATTTTTTTGGTTACAATGTTAGATCCATCGTCTACGACTATAACCTCCTTGTTTAAATAAGATTGAGTCAACGCAGATCTCACTGATTTTTCGATAAATTCTCCATCGTTGTAACAAGGAATAATAATAGATATTAAATTTTTCATACAAATTGCTTGACGATAAGTAAAAGTTCTCTTAAATAATTTTCTGGAGTGTAGGCCCGAATCAGTTTCCGATTGACTTCACCCTCACCTTTTCTTAATTCTTCAGATATAATTAATTTATTCAGCTTATTTTTCAGGGATTCCATTGAATTCTCAATTAAAAAATCTTCATTTTTTAACAATAGCTTGCAGCCACTATGATTTGTTGCAACTACAGGTAAACCATATGCCATATATTCCATTACTGCATTCGGTGTGCCTTCTATTTCTGAAACCAACACCCCTATATCTAAAATACTGAGAACCTCTGTAACAGGCTGTTCAGAAATTAATTTTATTTTTTCGGTCAACTGATTTGTTATTACATTTTCTTGCAAAGATTCAAATGTCTTTTTTGTAACCGTGCTATTATTTTTATTACCCAAAAAAATCATATATATATTACTATGTTCTTTTAGCAATTCCTTAAAGACATTTAAAAGTAAATAATGTAGCTTTTCAGGACGATAATGAGCTACCATACCAATTACTATAGCATTTTCTGGTATGCCATATTTTCTTAATAAATTTTTGCGATTTTTAAAAATAACTTCAAATGCTAAAAACTGAGGAAGAACAAAAGAAGGCCTTTTGCTCTTTAGATGAGCATTATAAAATAATTCGATTCCACTAGGTGCATTAGCAATGACACAAGGAATATTTTTCGCTGCATGTTTTTCAAAAATGTCAAATTTAAATGTATCTAAACCCAACTGGTGCCAAAAAGTAAATTTTACGCTTGGCAATAATTTATAGAGGTAAAATGCAACTTTACTAGGAAAGTTTAAAAACGGGAATATGAAATCAAATTTATAAGGCATTAAACCTGTGCGCAAACGCCATAAGTATTTTGATGACCAAACAAGACGTTTTAAATTTTTATATGTCAATTCGCGTCTTAAAATTATATAAGGTTCTCCAAAAAAGAATATTTCTTTTATATGACAGGCACGGGCGTATTGTTCAAATTCTTCCGACGTTTCCCTCGAAAAAGTTAACAGTAAATAAACATTACATCCATGCTTCTCAGTCAAAACCTTTCCGAGACTTAATCCCTGTCGTTCTGCACCACCTAGGCCACCAGAATGAATGATCAAAAGAATATTTTTATTATTAAAATTCAATTCTTCACTATTTAAAATAATAATGATTGCGGAAAAAATACAGACCTTTCCCTGTAAAACGAAATATAGAACCTATAAAGACCAATTTTATCAGTTTACCTAACGGCACTATTTTTCTCAATGTATATAAATTTTGATAATACATCTTCATTTTCCGCTGAACGAGTATGACTTTAAGAAATCTCATATAATGATTCAAAGCTATATTTAGATTTCGTATTGAAGATTTTTCTTTTAAAATTTTCAATCCTAATAATCTTACTTTCATTTCTGAATAAATTGCCTTTTTATTACCGAGTTTAAAACTATTAGTTATACTATGTTCGTGGATTCTCACTTTTACAAACTCTTTATTCAACAATCCATACTTATTGGAATCCTGTTGAAGATAGCGAAAGAAAAATTCCATTTCTTGAGCTTTAAACAAATTCTCATCAAGTGGCTTTTTTGGGAGTGTGGCTTTTCTGAAAATTGAAGTAGGTAAATTAAAGAAGGCTTGACCTATTATATAATCCTCCAATAAATTTGCAGATTGAAAAGTCATTCGAGAAATCAACTGAAAATTTTTATCGTATAGCCCATATTCACAAGTACAAAAACTTAGAGACAAATCGTTTTCAAGAATCTGCAATTGTTCGAAGAATTTTTCTTCAGTCATTAAATCATCACTATCAAACCAATTGATGTATTCTCCTTTACTTAATTCAAACCCATAATTTCTACAAGCATTGGCTCCTTTAGGTCTATCCTTTGGTCTATGACAATATTTAAATCGATCATCACGCTCAACATATTCTTTTAAAAGAGAGCCTGTATGATCTGTACTCCCATCATCCACCACAATACACTCCCAATTTTGATAAGTCTGTGCTAATACGGAATCCAGCGTTTCACCAATTAAGTGGGCACGGTTGTATGTAGGTATTATTATGGAAACCAATGGTTCTCGCATATTTATTTGTTTTGCGATTTTCTTAAAACTAAAGTATAACCTGTTTCTGTAAAAATAGACTCCGATAGCCGGATGAATGTACCTAGCTTATAAAATACTTTGTGGATAAGTCCTGTTTTCTTTCGTAACCTAAATTTGTTATCTACTAGTTGATAACGGTATTGCATATGCTCTACTGTGTAAATATTTGATATTTGCGTCCTTGTAGGATTGCTACCTAAGTTACTTAGATATTTCACATAGCTGGCGGGAGGATAAGGCCTTATATGCGAGAGGTCGTCATAAAACCCGCTCCAGAGCAATGGGGCCGAAATAACAATGGCTCCACCAGGTTTACAGCATCGATCAAATTCTTTTAAGGTATCGTAAACTTCCTGGGGTTGTAGATGTTCTATTACGTGGCTCATGTGTATTACATCGAACATTGCATCTTTGAAAGGAAGTTTAGGCAATTGTCCTTGAAATGTGTTAGGATAATTATACTTAAGGTTTTCCGCACTTTCTGGATTTCCTTCATATAAAAAAAAATCATCCCTTTTACAATATTTAGCAAAGCTACCATCTCCAGGGCCAACATCTAATACAACGCTATTGAGCGTAATGAGCTTATTGACAATTTCAAAAAAGGGTTCTCTTTGATGTGTTACGTATTTTTTATCAATCATTTATTGTCCAATTTGCGTTTGCAATAACAGGAAAATTCCTGTATTCGGCAATGTGATTTTTCTTAAATCCACCTTCCAATACTTTGATTCGTACAATAGTAGGATAGAAATCAAAAGTAATAGCCCCTGAACCTATCCATAGTGAAATGCTATAATCACCTTGAATAAGTGGCAACTCTCTAATACTACCACTAATTTTATTACACCCATTACTTAGGATAAGTATTTCATTGGTATGACCGCTATAAATTTGATATATAGACACTTCCTGATATGTCTTAAAACTTATAGCTACATCAACTTGTTTCTCTGTTTGCGAAACTATTTCATATTCAAAGCTAAATGTTGCACCAGTCCTCACTTCTGATGTAATTTTAAAACTTTTAATATAAACAGATTTATGCTGCGGAGTTTGTAAAACCGCAAAGGATTGAGAATAGAGAACGGAGTCTATACTTAAATATTCATTTACAACCTCATCAACATTTCCGTCAATAAAAATACTTCCACTTTTAAGTAAAATGGCCCTACTGCATAAATTTTGTACACTCGCCATATTATGACTAACAAACAGAACAGTTCTACCATCGCCTTTCGAAATGTCTTGCATTTTGCCAATCGCCTTCTTCTGAAACTCTGCATCGCCCACGGCAAGCACCTCATCTACCACCAAAATATCGGGTTCTAAATGGGCAGCCACGGCAAAAGCAAGACGAACGGTCATCCCACTACTATAACGTTTAACGGGTGTACCAATATACATTTCACAGCCAGAGAAATCTACGATTTCATCTAGCTTGGCAGTTATTTCACCGCGGGTCATTCCTAAAATGGCTCCGTTAAGGTATATGTTTTCCCTGCCTGTAAGTTCTGGGTGGAAACCGGTGCCAACTTCTAATAAAGAGGCTATTCGGCCTTTTGTTTTAATAACGCCTGTGGTGGGGCTGGTAACACGGGAAAGTATTTTAAGCAAGGTAGATTTTCCGGCGCCGTTCTTCCCTATAATTCCTAAAACTTCCCCTTCCTGTACTTCAAAATTAATATCGCGCAGTGCCCAAACATAATCTGATTTCGCCTTACTGCTTCGGTCGTTTACTGCGCCAACTTTTAAATAAGGATCTTCCTTCCCACGGATGTTGTGCCAAAAACGATTTAAATCGTGCGAAAGCGTACCAGTACCCACGTTTCCGAGGCGGTATTGCTTGCTTATGTTTTCGGCTTTTAAAATAGTCATTTGTCGGTAGTTGGAAGTGTATTTAGTGAATAAAATCCTTTCGCTCCAAATATAAAAACTAATCGCAAAACGCTTTGGGTTTAGCTGTAAAATTATGTATTTCTTTGTTAATTGGCATTAGCTGGGAGATGTTAGTCAGGTGTGAGTTTTCGGATCAATGAGTTCTAATATTAAAATCTTGTTCTTCGGAAATAAAGCCTTTTTGCTATGGTAGCGTATACTACACATTCTTTCACCCAATCTAAAACTACTTGTAGCAATCTATTAAAGTGCGCATTAGTGTCGCCCTGTCCTTCAACGGTGTTTAAAGCAATTGAAACTGAAGCCCTTTTAAATTGTGACATTAAGTTATACAATTCACTTTTAATAAAAAACTGGTATTTGAGATTTGAGATTTGAGATTTGTAATTTGTGATTTACCTTTTTTGAGATTTGAGATTTGAGATTTGAGATTTGCAATTTGTCATTAGTCATTTATCATTTGCAATTCCCCCCCCATTTCTTCAAAAATAACAGCCCTTTTTAATACCTTCTATGTACTTTTCAAAATTTTGAATGCATAGTTCAACATGCATTAATGTTACATTCATGTTGTATTAATGTATGGTTCCTATACCTTTAATGCTACTCGAGTGCTACATTCATGGTAGTCAATCCCTACTCAACCCCTACTATCATACTAGTCCCACATATAAAAAAATAACTTCCAAAACGCATTCTCACATCTACAATTATAGTGTTAATTCGTTAAATAATCATATCTCTAACCTACATTTGTCCTACGTCATACCCTCTTAAGTCGCATTTCTAACATCTCAAATCTCAAATCTCAAATCTCATTTCTCAAACCTAAACCGTATCAATAAAACTCTTCTCCGTTCTATTAAAAATAACCAATCCCAACAAAAACAAGCCTACACTTACCAATAACGTATAGAAAAATCCCAGCCAACTAAAACTTCCCGTATCTAAAAGCATAAATCGGAAGCCTTCTATTATTTGTGTAAGCGGATTGTATTCCACAAAATTTGCAACATACCCCGGCAGTTTTTTCCGAGCTTCCGAAAGCGGATATGGCACAGCAGAAACGTACATCAACAACGAAACTGCAAAGCCTACCAAGACATTCAAATCGCGGTATTTAGTAGTCATGGAGCTAATTATCATTCCCAAACCCAAACCCAATAAAGCCATCATTAAAATATATATTGGAAAAAGCAACAAATACAAATTCGGACTTAAATCGAATCCCTGCAATAAAAAATAACAATAAAAAATAATAAATATAAGCAGTTGGATGCCAAATTTCATCAGGTTGCTAATTGTTACCGACATTGGCATAATAACCCGTGGAAAATACACTTTTCCAAAAATTCCGGCATTACTTCTAAAGGTGTTGGACGTGCCGGTAAAGCAGGCTGTAAAATAATTCCAAGCGGTAATTCCAGCGAGGTTAAAGAGAAAAGGCGGAATACTTCCCGTACTTATACTCCCCAAATTGTTAAAAACCAAGGTAAAGATAACCGAGGTAAACAGCGGCTGAATAAAATACCACAACGGCCCCAAAATAGTTTGCTTGTAAACCGTAGTAATATCCCTTTTCACAAAAAGAATAAGCAAATCGCGGTAGCGCCAAACTTCTTTTAAATTAAGGTCGAAAGCACTTTTTTTAGACGAGATTTCGTAAAGCCAATTGTCGTTGTTTTCGGGAGTCAAAGAAATGTTTTTTATTGGCAGCTAATATAGCAAAATTGCAACAACTTCATTTTAATTTATTAAAGCCAAACTACACTGGCGCCCATTGTTGCCGTAAATAATAAGAACTATCTCTGGAACAATTCCTATTATATTTCACCTTTATTCAATACCAATCTGCAATTGCAAACTTTACCCTAAAACCCCGCTATATTCCGTTTTAAACGCGATTTCAATTAATATTTCAAAAATATGGGTCAAAAGATAGCTGAATTACAGACATTTAAATCCCATTTTTTTGAACCACAAACTTATCTACTTCCCTATTTGTTTTTTTTCGATAAATTTGCCACCCTACTCAAATTCTATGAAACATTTTTGCCTCCCCATATTTCTGCTGTTCTTAAGCAGTTCTCTCCTCGCTCAAAACGATAAAATAGCAGAGTTAGAAACCGAAATACAAAAGTATCTTTTTAAACAACCAGATTCGGCAAAAATTTATTTGTTTAAATTATTGGAGTATTCGCAGGAACGCGATGATACGCTGGTAGCCCTCACGTATAGCAAGCTCGGCATTACTTACAGTCAACTCGCAATTTACGATTCTTCGTCATATTACTTTAAAAAAGGAATAGCCTTAGCTGATGAATCCCCAACCCTAAAAGCCGATTTATACGCCAACAGCGCAATTAACTACCGCAATTATGCCAACTACCCCCAATCATTGGCGGCACTTAAACAAGCTATGGAAATCTACCAAGAATACGGCGATCGCAGCGGCGAAGGCGTAGTATATGGCGAAATGGCGTCCAATTATAACTATATGGGCGAAAAGGAAAAAGCGATTACAAACCTTAAACGCGCCATTGAAATTTTTAAAGAAATAGGCGATGAACGGTTGTATATTTTACAACAAAAGCTCGCCAACACCTACTACAACACCGGAAATTATGAGTTTGCGGTAGATTTATACGAACAAGTGCTTCCACGATTTGCTGAAGATAAAGCTCCCTCCTATTACCTCACCCTACTTTCCTACGCCGAAAGCTTGGTTGAACTGGGAAATATTAAAGAAGGCGAAAAGCGTTTATTGGAAGCTAAAGAAGGTCTTACCGAGAAAAAGAATTTGGAATATATGTATGTGGCTTGGGGCAAGTTGGGAAATATTTACAAAGCGACCAATAGGCCCGTTTTAGCGAAAGAGGCTTATTCGGAATCGTTTAATTATTTACAGAAATCACAGTCTCCCCGATTTTTGCAAATTGCCAGCGATTACCTCAGTTTTTTAAACGCTCAAAAAGACTACAATACGGCCATTAGAGTGATTGAACGTGTTAAAAACAGCACCAACAATTTTGAACTTGCTATGAATGCCCAAGATAAGTTGAGCTTTTTGCTTAATGCACGTGAAACCTACCGCAATACAAAACAATTTGAAAAGTCGCTCAATCTTTTCGACCGTATCGACTACTTAAAAGATTCCATGCAGTCTGCCATAGATCGGGTAAAAATAAAGCAGCTGGAAGAATCGTATCAAAATAAATTTCAGAGAGATAAAAATATCGCGCTGCAAAACAGCAATGAGATGCTTAAACGGTACAATACAAAGCAGCGAACCATTACAATTCTCAGTTGGCTGCTTACGGCTCTAATTCTAATTTTAAGCATTCTTATATTTATGTATAACAAAAAGCGACTGGCACTGCAAAAAGTAGCTGTTGCAAACTTGGAAAAAGCTAACTCGGTTTTAAAGGAAAACCAAGAATTGGAACAAGAGCTTTTAGCCGAAAAAGAAAATAATCTCGCCGATAAAGAACGGGAGTTGGTAGCAATTTCTTTGGAAGTAGCAGATATTCAAAAACAGATTAAAGATATAATCCAATCGAGCGATAAAAATGAAGTATCTGAAGAATTTGCGGAACGGATTGTCTCTACATTAAATCAGTTAAATTATTGGAAGCATTTTAAAACCAAATTTGTAGAAGTACATCCCGAATTTGGTTATAATCTAGAGCAAATGTTTCCAAATCTCACCGAAGACGACATCGCCTTCTGTTCCCTCTTAAAACTACAGCTTTCCACCGAAGAAATTACTTCCCTAATGGGCATAACAAAAGAAAAAGTTGCCGCCACAAAACATCGAATTAAAGCAAAAATGCACCTCCAAGACAACGATGAAGACTTTGAAAAATTAATGCGAGAATTGTAAAAACATCCCACCCAACTCTCTTCACAAATTCAAAACAAAAAACATCCTACCCAGCCTCAAAACATCCCACCCAACCTCCCTTCAAAGGGAGGAGCTAGATTCGGATTTGATTTATAATGTGGTTAATTTATGAACTCTGTTTTAAAAGCAAAAAGTAAACCCAAAACCCCCATACCCCAAACTCAAGCACAGGCCAAAAAGTCCCCCTTCGAAGGGGGATTTAGGGGGATGTTTCGCCGAGATTCAATAAAAACCAACAATCCCAAAACAAAAACATCCCACCCAACCTCCCTTCAAAGGGAGGAGTAGATTCGGATTTGATTTATAATGTAGTTAAATTTAGGATCACCGTATTTAAAGCGAAAAGTAAATCCAAAAACACCCATACCCCCAACCTAATCACAGGCCAAAAAGTTCCCCTTTGAACAAAACATCCCACCCAGCCTCTCTTCAAAGGGAGGAGTAGATTCGGATTCTATTTACAATGTAGTTAGATTTAAGATCACCGTATTTAAAGCGAAAAGAAAATTGAAAAACACCCATACCCCCAATCTAATCACAGGCCAAAAAGTACCCCTTTGAAGGGGGATTTAGGGGGATGTTTCGCCGCGATTTAATCAAAACCAACAACCCCAAAACAAAAAACATCCCACCCAGCCTCCCTTCAAAGGGAGGGGCTAGATTCGGATTCTATTTATAATGTGGTTAGATTTAGGAGCTCTGTATTTAAAGCGAAAAGAAAATCCAAAACTCCCATGACACCAACTCAAGCACAGGCCAAAAGTCCCCCCTTTGAAGGGGGATTTAGGAGGATGTTTCGCCGAGATTCAATAAAAACTAACAATCCCAAAACAAAAAACATCCCACCCAGCCTCCCTTCAAAGGGAGGAGTAGAATCGGATTTGATTTATAATGAAGTTAGATTTAAGATCACCGTATTCAAAGCGAAAAGAAAATTCAAAAACACCTATACCACCAACTCAAGCACAGGCCAAAAAGTCCCCCTTTCAAGGGGGATTTAGGGGGATGTTTCGCCGAGATTTAATAAAAACTAACAACCCCAAAACCGAAACATCCCACCCAACCTCCCTTCAAAGGGAGGGGCTAGATTCGGATTCTATTTATAATGTGGTTAGATTTGTAAGCTCTGTATTTAAAGCGATAAGTAAATCCAAAAACACCCATACCCCAACTCAAGCACAGGCCAAAAAGTCCCCCTTCGAAGGGGGGATTTAGGGGGATGTTTCGCAAGGTTAATTTAAAACAAAAAGCAAGTCCAAAACCCCCTTACCCCCAACTCAAGCACAGGCCAAAAGTCCCCCTTCGAAGGGGGATTTAGGGGGATGTTTCAGGTATTTTCTTCAATATAATTTCGAATTGTCACCAAAACGTTTTCCATATTATTTAATACTTCATCATTGGAAAAACGCAAAAACCGCAAACCGTACTTCTCCATTTTGCCTTGTCTCTCCGCATCTTCTAAAAAATTAGGGTCGTGTACGCTACCATCGATTTCAATAACTAGTCCGATTTCGTGGCAATAAAAGTCAACAATATAATTCAATATCGGAACTTGTCTGTGAAATTCTAAACCCAAAGATTTCCTTCTAATTTTTTTCCAAATCAATTGCTCACAAGGTGTCATATTCTTTCGAAGTTCCCTTGCTATAGGTTTGAGATGCTTATTATATGGAATAATCTTGTTTGCCACCATATAAAGATATTAAAAATCATTCCTCCTAAACCCACCCTACAATAGAAAACATCCCACCCAACCTCCCTTCAAAGGGAGGAGCTAGATTCGGATATAATTTAAAATGAGTTAGATTTATAAACTCTGTATTCAAAGCGAAAAGAAAATCCAAAACCCCCATACCCCCAACCTAATCACAGGCCAAAAGTCCCCCTTCGAAGGGGGATTTAGGGGGATGTTTCGCCGAGATTCAATAAAAACCAACAACCCCCAAAAAAAACATCCCACCCAACCTCCCTTGAAAGGGAGGCGTAGATTCGGATTTGATTTATAATGTGGTTAGGCTTAGGAGCACCGTATTTAAAGCGAAAAGAAAACCCAAAACACCCAAACCCCCAACCTAATCACAGGCCAAAAAGTCCCCCTTTGAAGGGGGATTTAGGGGGATGTTTCGCAAGGATGTAGGCAATGTTATTTCCGTGTAAAAACCCGCTTAATCCTATCTAAAACCGAAGAAGGTTTTACTTTGTCGTGATAGCCAGTTCCGTAATTTCCGTAGCTTCCATAGCCGTAACCGTAACCGTAACCGTAGCCATAACCGTAAACGCGGCCCGATTTTTCCATATAGTCGTTTAACACAATACTTATATGTTTCACCTCTCCAGTTTTATACTTTTCATTGACGAAGGCAAACATATTCTTATGCGTATAATTAAAACGTGCCATATAGAGAGTCGCATCTACGTGTTTCATAAGTTCTAAGGAATCTGAAACAATTCCCAAAGGAGGTGAATCCAAAATAATATAGTCGTAGCGCTCCTTCAACCCATCAATTAGTTCATCTAGTTTTTCGCCTATTAGTAATTCGGAAGGATTTGGTGGAATGGGACCCGATGTGATAACATCCAAATAATCGATTTCCGTCTTTTGAATTACAGCATCAAAATCCGCTTCATTTATTAGAAAATTCACCACTCCCACATCATTATTGATATTGAAATCGCCAAATATCTTAGGCTTCCGAAGATCGAGGCCCACCAATACAGTTTTCTTTTCGCTTAATGCAAACACCGAAGCAAGGTTGATGGAGCAAAATGTTTTTCCCTCGCCACTTACCGAACTAGTTACCAACACCGTCTTTGCCCCCTTTATTCCCTGCTTTTTATATATAAATTGCAAACTAGACCGCAAGGCCCTAAATCCTTCAGCTATAGCAGATTTCGGTTTCTCAAGGACGATTAAATTGCTATCTATCGGACTTTTTCCGATAATTCCTAACAAGGGAATTGATGTAACGCGCTCCAAGTCCTTCACCTTGCTAATTTTGGTGTCGAAAAACACACGCAAGAACACAAACAGAAAAGGAAACAATCCGCCCAACAAGGCAGCCATCATATAATTTAATTGCGTATTCGGACCAATTTGTCCGCCGCCAGTGTCTTTCGCCGAATCTATCACCATCACATCGCTTACATTGGCGGCCTTTACCAAACCTGCTTCACTGCGTTTTTCTAAAAATAGATTATAGGCCCCCTGACTTAAATTGTAGCGTCGCTCAATATTTAAAAGGCCTTGCTGTTCCTTCGGAAGTTTTCGTATTTCGGCTTCATACTTGCCAATATCGCGATTAATAGAGGCGAGTTCCTGATTCTTTAAACTTTTTGAAGAGCGAATATTTTCTAACAACACGGTTTTCACCGCATTGATTTGCCGGTCTATATCGCTAAAAATAGGGGCTCCTTCCTTAAAAGAATACTGAAGTTTGTTGCGCTCCTCGGCTAATGCAATTATTTTTCCAACTCCACTTACTACGCTAGCCTCCGATATGCCCGCAACAGAAGGTGCCGGCACATCTTTGTAATCTGTTCTATTCGTCAGGTAATTTTCCAGGGTGTTGTAATAATTCAATTCGCGGGTAGCTGCTTCTTTGCGGAGATCTAATTCGTTTAATTTCGTATTTATTTCCGTGCCCTCGCTTTCAAGATCGAAGATGGCATTTTTGTTTTTAAACTGGTTTAACTCATCTTCAACCGTAGAAAGTTCAGCCGATTTAATAGCGAGACTACTATCTATAAACTTAATTGTTTTAGTAGCGAAAAGATTTTTACGCTCCAGCATATCTTCGCTTAACACACGTACCGACGCATTTAAATAATCAACCAGCTCGGCCTTGTTATTTCCGGTGAGTCGCATGTTTAAAACCGAAGAACCTTTGCTTTCGGCATCAACCCGAATTCCTGAATAGCGCTGCACTACCCCATCAAAATTTCTAAAAACTATATAATAAGGCGTACCGGGACTGGAAACAACATCAGGATTTGCTCTAAATGTGCCACTGAAAAAAGGCAACTGAATACGCTCCCCAATTTTATACGAATGCGAATAGGTGCCAGCATCAATAAATTGAGTGCTAATTTCCTTATTGCTGTAATTCTGTAGGCTGATGTTTTTACTCGTTTCAAAAGCGACGCTCAATTCAAAATTAATAGAATCTTTAAAAACAACTTTAATTTGCTCATTTAGCATCTGTGACCTTGAAGCATCAACATCTACAACAAAAGGGGTTTGCTTATAGGCATTTACTTGTTGGTACTTGCCATCTCGCAAATACGTCATATAATACTGCAACCGTTCTACTACTTTTTCGTTGTGCGATCGCGACCGCAACGAAATAACAGCGGTGTTAACCTTGTCCGTAGTTCCGCCCCAATTAAAAGTAAGACTGGTATTGCTGGTAAAAAAAGGGTTTTGATCGTCTTTTATAGAGATCGTATTCTCCATAATATAAATTGGCAGTTTGCGAACATTCACGTAGTACGCTATGCCAAAAGCAATAATATACGAAACTAAAAACAACGGCCAGTGGTGCAAAAGCCGCAAGAGAAAACCTTTAAAATCAAAGGTGATGGGGTTTTCATTTTTTTCGAAGTCCTCGCTCATATTTTATAATCTGGTAAACAACAATATGGTTGTTACCAAGGCTGTTGTAATTGAAATAATAGTCGTGAATGATTGCAGTCCGGTGGTTCCCGTGCCCAATGATTTTTGGGGCAGCGGATTTATTAAAATTAAATCGTTCGGCTTTATGTAATAATAAGGCGAATTCATCGCATCTAATTTTGTAAGATCAATGTGATGCACTTTCTGCCCTGCGGGATACTGCCTAATAATAACAACATCACTTCGGTCACCGGTTAAGGTTATATCGCCACTGTTGGCAATAGCTTCCATAATACTCACTTGGTCGCGGTAAATAATATTGGAACCGGGACCGTTTATTTCCCCGTTAATTGTATATCGAATTCCGGCCAGTTTTACAGTAACAAATACGTTGGCTTCGGCTTTAAAATAATCTTGCAACAAGCGTTCTTCCAGCATCTCCTGCACCTCATCTACCGTATAACCCAGTACGTTTATCTCCCCTAAACTCGGAATGCGAATGTTACCGTGATCGTCAACTTTAAAGCCGTCGTAATACAATCGTTCCTCTCCGGTAACATTGGGATTGTCGTCGTTTATTGGGTTAAAAATACCCACTGTTTCCTGGTCCAATGCCTTTACGCGAATACTTAAAAGATCGTTTATTTGAAGTCGGTACGGCTCCTGCTTCTTTCTCAACAATGCTAAAGTGTCGCTGCCGTTTGCATTTTCCTGTAAATAGGTAAGCTGTTTGGTGGTTACACAAGATGTGAAACTTACCGCGACAAACATAAACAACAATAAATACGCAAACTTCATAAAGGGCAGGGTTGATAATGAACAAATATAAAGTAACGCATTTAATAATGAAACATATTTTCGGGAAAGGCGGTTTTATTAGAAAATGAGCAACCCATTGTGAAAAACAATAGGTTTACTGTATTTCTATTACCGAATAAAAACAGGCTCCTGTGCGTTTTCGGTATATTCTTCACTATACCCATAACCGTCGTAGTCGAATGCTTTTAAATCGTCCGCGGTTTTAATATTGTTGTCGATTGCAAAACGCGTCATACTGCCCCTTGCTTTTTTGGCGAAGAAGGAAATAATTTTGAGTTCCCCATTTTTGAAATCTTTAAAAACTGGAGAAATAACCGGCACTTTCAATTTCTTCTCATCAATAGCATTAAAATATTCTACGCTCGCCAGGTTTAAGAAAAGTTCATTCTCTTCCAATTCGTCATTCAACGTTTCGGTGAGTGTTTTTTTCCAAAATGCGTACAAGTCCTTTTTTCTATTTACAGACAATTTAGTGCCCATTTCCAGTCTGTAGGGTTGCATTAAATCTAAAGGCCGTAGCAATCCGTACATTCCTGAAAGTATGCGAAGTGAATCCTGTAAAAGGTCTATTTTTTCTAAAGGAATTGAATACGCATCCAAGCCAGTATATACATCGCCAGCGAAGGCGTAAACCGCAGGACGGGCGTTTTCTTTGGTAAAGGGAGTACTAAATTCTTTGTAACGCTGATAATTGAGTTCGGCAAGTTTATCGCTGATGTCCATTAATTTTGAAACAGCTTTTTTGCTTTTCCGTTCCAACTTATTATTTATCATTTCAGCTTCTTCCAAAAACTTGGGTTGGGTAGCGCGAGTGGTGGGAAGTTTGGATTCAAAATCCAGCGTTTTTGCCGGGGAAACTACTATTTTCATTAAAATTCTTTTTCTTCAAAAATAACGAAAACTATTGGGAATTGAGATTCGTTGATTCGGGAATTGTTGTTTGGTTGATTCGTTAATTCGTGGATTTGGAATTTGTGATTTGCGATTTGCGATTTGTGATTTGAGATTTGAGATTTGAGATTTGTAAAATTTGGCATTTTCACTCAACCCGTCTCCCCACCGTGGTAAAACTCAATCCCTGCGAACTGCGAAGTGAAGTCATAATCGCTTCAAAATACGGCTCGGGCGTGGTGGATTCTGTGGTCCATTCAAAAATAAAATTGGCGCCGCTGCCTCCGTGATTATCTGTTTCGTCAATTATAATTTCCACGGTTTCCAACGGATTTAAAAAAATGGGTTTTTTGAAATAACTGCGAATCAATTCCCCTTTTGTGTTGTAGTAGTCGGACTTTGTAATGTAGATTGTATCTGTATCGCTCACATTTCGAAGGCTGACCATGGCAGTTAAATTCTGCGATTTTTCCATTGAAATGCTGTAGATATGCGAGTAAATACTCAAATACGATTTCCCCACAATTAGCGAATCACTTGTCTTCCCAAAAGTTTCGGAATTGACATAGTGATCTTCCCAATGGTTGGGATGGTAGGAGCTTATCTCCTTGGATTCTTCGCAACTGCTGAACATTCCCAAAAGAAATAGAAAGCTTGTAATTCGCAATATTTTAAACAGGTTTTTCACGCTAATTCCTTTGCCGATTTATTTTCACATTAAAACTACGGCTTTTTATTGATTTCAGACTCTGTTTCCAAAAGTTCGTTGATTTGCCATTGCCTAGCTTCTAGCTGGTTTGCGAGACGTATTGCTTGGTCAATAGCTTTGTTTGCTTCAGTTTTATTGCCGTTCGCCATTTTCACTTTGGCCAAAATATCATAACTCCCAAAACTGTTTGGATTGATGGCCAATGCTTCGTTTAAAAGCTGTTCGGCTTCTATAAATCTCTTGAACTCACGGTCTTGTTGCAGAATTTCAGAATATACTTTATCGCGCTTCCCGATTGAAATATCTTAACCGAAAAGAGTCGTCGAGCAAAACAACATCAAAAAAAATAGTCGCATATTATTTTTCATATTCCTTTAAAATATAATTCGCCCTTAAATATTTTAAATATTATATTGAAAGCTTAGCGTTTAAGCAGCCGAAAATTCGCGAATATTTAAGGCTTTAAAAACTTTCTTAATTCCCTTTTTATTTTCAGAAAGCACAATAAGCACGTCTTCGCCGTTAATTACAGTTCCGCCATTGGGAGTAATGTATTTTTCGTCTCTTTTTATCATCGCGATAATAGCGGTTTTGGGAAATTCAATATCTACAATTTTCTTCCCAACAATTTTGTTTCCGCTTGCAATACCAATCTCCCGCATTTCGGTTTTGGGGTGTTCTTCTAAAAATCGTTCTGAAGGTGTTCTAATTTTATCGGTCGCCGGAATACTCACATTTAACCATTTTGCAACTACCGAAAGTGTAGTTCCCTGAATTAAAATAGAGGTTAACGAAATGAAAAATACAATGTTAAAAATCATATTTGCCTTGTCTATTCCCGCTAATAACGGATAGGTGGCAAATACAATGGGCACGGCGCCGCGCAAGCCAACCCACGAGATGTAAAACCGTCTGCGCAACTTCATTTTAAAAAATATCAAACTGACGAAAACCGCTACCGGACGCGCAATAAAAATTAAAAACAGCGAAATTATAAGTCCAATCCCAATCACCGGAACAATCTGCGACGGAAACACCAAAAGCCCTAAAGTTAAGAACAGTACAATCTGCATGAGCCACGCCAAACCATCGTACATTTTTAGGATGGTTTTCTTGTGAATTAGATACTGATTCCCCAAAAAGAGGGCGCAAATATAAATTGCCAAAAAGCCGTTTCCACCGAAAAAGTCGGTTACCGAAAAGGTGATAAACATCAATGCAATTACCAGTACGGGGTAAAGCCCTTCAAAGTCTAGGTTTATTCTATTTATAATAATCTTACTCAATTTACCAAAACCAAAACCAGCAATAGTACCAATTATCATCTGCTGAAAAAACAACGGAATCATTGATGCCAACCCTTGATCCTGATTGACTACCAACCCCAAAAATGCAATGGTTAACACATACGCCATGGGGTCGTTACTTCCGCTTTCCATTTCAAGAGTGGGCCGTAAATTTGCCCGGAGCGCCAAATTTTTGGAACGCAAAATAGAAAACACGGCAGCCGCATCTGTAGAGGAAACAATACTTCCCAAGAGTAAACTTTCGTAAATTGTGAAATCGGTAAGGTAGTAAACAAAGGTTCCGAGCCCAACGGCCGTCAAGAAAACCCCAAGCGTAGAAAGAATAAAACCTTCTTTCATAATGGGTTTTACCGCTTTCCAATCTGTATCAAGCCCTCCCGAAAAGAGGATAAAGTTTAATGAAATTATACCAATTAATTGCGCAATTTGTGGATCGTTAAAGCTTATACCTATACCATCTTCACCGGCCAGCATACCAATTCCCAAGAAAAGCACTAAGGTGGGAACCCCAAATTTATACGAAGTTTTACCGGCAACAATACTTATAAAAAGTAAAATAGAGCCTACAAGTAGAATGTTTTCAATGGTTAAATTCAATAGCTTTCGGTTTAGTTACGTTTGCTGCAAAATACGAATTTATACTTTTAAAAATATCTAGAATCTGTTTTTTAAAGCCTAGAAAAGCATCGCATTAAAATTTTCGGCTTAATATTCACAAATAAGCCTAATTTTGTAGGCAATGACAACGAAGAAAATAGAACTGCGCTCGGTAAACGTTACACGCTACATAACGCCACTTCGGGAAGGGGGCTCGCTACCAGCTTTGGCCGAAGCCGATGACGATTTTAAATACGTTTTAAAATTTCGCGGTGCAGGTCACGGAGTTAAAGCCCTGATTGCCGAATTGCTTGGGGGCGAAATTGCGCGCACCTTAGGTTTAAAAGTCCCGGAGTTGGTTTTCGCAAACCTCGACGAAGCCTTTGGTCGCAGTGAAGGCGACGAGGAGATTCAAGATTTGCTGAAGGGTAGCCAAGGTCTTAATTTAGCATTGCATTTTCTTTCGGGAGCATTAACTTTTGATCCCGTTGTAACAACTTTAGATGAAAATTTAGCTTCAAAAATTGTTCACCAATATAGATCGCACGGTAAAAAACACCAATATGCTTATTTGGCATAAGGAATTATGGCTGATTGACCACGGCGCTACTTTCTATTTTCACCATTCGTGGAGCAATTGGGAAAAGGCGGCTATGAGTCCGTTTCCGTATATAAAAGATCACGTGCTGTTGCCGCAAGCAACCTTAGTTGAAGAAATAAACGATAAAATGATTGCGCTGCTTCCCGATGAAAAATTACGCGAAATCACCAACCTCATCCCCACCGAATGGTTAGATTGGGAAGATGTTGAAATGAAAGCCGAAGAAATAAGAGCAGTGTATTTTCAATTTTTAGTACAACGAAGAAAGCATGCAAACAACTTTGTAAAACAAATTCAGGATGCCCGGAAAACACTTGTATGAATATGCGGTAATACGTTTGGTGCCCCGTGTTGAGCGCGAGGAATTCCTAAATGTGGGGATCATTCTTTTTAGCAAGGGTGCAAAGTATTTAAATTGCAAATACCACATAGACACCGAAAAACTAAAACTTTTCCCCTGCGAATTGGAAGTGGAAGAAATTGAAAAAAACCTCAACGCTTTCGAAAAAATTTGCTTGGGTTCAAAAGAAGGCGGCTCTTTGGCGCAGTGGGAAAAACCCGATAGGTTCCGATGGCTTACCGCGCAACGCAGTTCATCACTGCAAACCTCGCGGCCACACAATGGTTTTAGCAACGACCTTGATGCAACCTTGGAAAGACTTTTTGAAGAATTGGTGCTTTAAAAATAACAGCGAATATTTCTGTTTACCTCCAAGACACAAATTTTTGGCTTAATGCGATCGATGAACCCGTTAAAAACGAAAAATCACATAACTTTCGAAGCCAAATATTTCTGCACTTCGTAAATATCAATGCTTTTATTAAATTTTTTGCTCACCGTTGGCGCGTCTTCGCTGCTGATCCAGATTTTTAGTTCGGCGTCAAGATCAAATGTGCCGGCAGTTTCCAACGAAAAGCGCGAAATGTGTTTGTAGGGCAAACATTTGTATTCCTGCTTACTTCCGGTTAAACCCTGTACGTCTATTAAAATTAGGCGTTTGTTTGTAAACATAAATACATCGCGAAAAAGCTTGAAACCTACCTCCACCACCTCGTCTTCAATTAAAAGCCGACTGTATTTCTCATTTAATTTTTCGGAAGAAACTTCGCTTGCGTTTCCTAATATTTTATTGAAAATACTCATTATGTCAATTTAAAAGTTGAGAAAAATTGTGTAAGCAGCCAGCACAACCAGCTACTGACTACAAACTAAAGACCACCGACTACCCACTACCGACTACCGCCTAAGAACTACCGAACTTCCCCGTGATAACTTATAGTTTCGCGATCATTTGTTGAAATGGAAAGTGTGGCATATCCCGAATCGCTAACGGTTAAAACTAGTGCAAATGTATCTCTGTCATTTTTCACTTTCGTTTTTACCTCATAGCCTCGCTTTATTTTTTCGACAGTAAAATCTTCGGGGGCTCCTTTAAAACGCATTCCTTTGTCTTTCCCAATTGCCAAAGCGCTATACGATCGCCCGTAAAACGGCATATTGCTTACAATCATTTCTGGAGAAAAGGTCACGGAATAATCACTACCCACTAAATTTTTTGAAGGTTGCCCCATCGGATACATCGTGTTAGCAATAAATTCAAAGGTTTTTGAATTCAATAAGACTTCAGTTGTACTCTGTTCAGCTTTGGGAGCCAGTTGTGCTTTGGCTGTTTTATCCTGAGCGTTTACACCGCCAAGAATAAAACTAAACAGCACGGCAAATAAAATATTTCGTGTTTTCATAATTATAGTTTTTTATTGAAGAAGCAAGCACTGTGCCGAAATGGATTGGCTATCAACCTTCTTCAATAAAAGCACGGATTGCTTTAATAGAAAAACTGCGGTTCAATTAACGATATTCCGGGTTTTCAAAATTCCAGCGGGTACCATCATCCCATTCTTTACGGGAGTTTCCGTATTTAGGATATCCACCCTGCTCCTTTAGCATCTTTGCTAAATGAAGCACATTATAAGTCATAAAAGTGGTATTTCTATTGGTGAAATCGTTGTTTTTGGCATTGCTTTCTTCATCTCTATAACTGGGGCCGGGGCCAGCTTCACCTATCCAGCCACAATCTGCCTGTGGCGGAATACTGTAACCCACGTGCTGTAACGAATACAAAATCCCCATGCCACAGTGTTTAATACCATCTTCGTTTCCGGTAATAATACAGCCACCCACTTTTCCGTAGAAATAATATTGTCCTTTATCATTTTGAAGACTGCTCATGGCGTATAAACGCTCTATTAATTTTGTGGCAACAGACGATTTTTCACCCAGCCAAATGGGGGTGCCAATAATTAAAATATCGGCGGCATCTACTTTCTTCCATATTTCTGGCCAGGCATCTTCCTTGGCGCCGTGCTCCGTCATATCTGGATATACACCATTAGCAACAGCATGATCTACCAAACGAATATTTTCAAAAGAAACCCCTTCGGCTTCCATTATATTTTGTGAAACATTCATTAAACCCTGTGTATGACTCATACGTGGCGATTGCTTGAGGGTGCAGTTAATATAAAGTGCTTTGAGTTTTGAAAAATCTGGTTTCTCCATAATATAAAAATTTTAAAACTTATAAATATATACCCCTTATAGTGACAAAGCCTGGCCCAAATTAAACCGAAGTTTTAGCTATTTGGTGATAAATATATCTTCAGAATAAATACCTTCAATGGTTTCTGCCGAAAGGGGTTTACTCAACAAACCTTTTACATATTTATGTGCCTCGGCCTTTTCTACGTCTCTCTGCTCCAGAGAGGAAGTAAGTATATAAATACTGAACTGTTGCCTAATGTGTGGCGGCAATTCATTAAAAATGTCTAAAAAATCCCAACCCGATATCACTGGCATATTGATATCTAGAAAAAGCATTGTTGGTGTACTATTTTGTGAATTGGTATAGGCGTCCTTTATAAAACTAAGCGCTTCATGAGGGTCTAAAAAGGTTTTGATCTCCGGAAGGGAAGAAAACCTGCGACACGCCAATTCGCAAATTAAATTACTAATACGATCATCATCAACAACTATAAATCGATTGGGTAAATTCATGGGTAGGTTATTAAAATAGAAGAGGGGATTTGCACATTTTAAAATGGCATTTTTTAAATTTTATTTAGTCATCGCCGATAAATATACTTAATTGTTATAGGCAGACAAATACATTTATAATATTTAACACGGATATAAGTCTATGCATCGTGTTCAAATTCAACTGTAAACACAGTGCCACTATTTACTTTACTAGCAACAGAGATTTTCCCGCCCAAGGTTTCCACTTGGGTTTTTACCATGTACAATCCCATTCCTTTTCCTTCCCTATCGGCGTGGAATCTTTTATAGAGCCCAAAAACCTCGTCGCCTTTTTTCTCTAGGTCAATTCCGCTGCCATTGTCTTTAAAAGTTAAAATCAATTTATTTTTAGAGAGCTGCGAACTAATTTCAATCAACGGTCTAACGGTGGGTTGCCTAAATTTAATACTGTTTGAAATAAGGTTGTAAAAGATACTCTGCAGATAACTTTTTATAGTGTTGAATTCATCAATTGCCGAAAAATCAGTTGTAATGGCAACTTCTTCCTTTTGAATAAGATTACTGATACTCAGCTCTATATCGTGTGTTAAATCTGAAAAGATTACCAGCTCCTTCCGCTCGGTAATTTCGGTTTTGGTTTGTAATATGGTGTTGAGGTCGCCAATTACATTTTCAAGCCGATGGGCATCTGAAATGAGGGCTTCTCCCAGTATTTTTTTTACTTCGGCACTATGCGACTCGTCTTTTAACTCTTCGGTTAAACCAATAATATTAGCTACTGGCGAACGTAGGTTATGCGATACTATATACGAAAACTGCTCCAAATCGTTATTGCGCTGGTGCAAGTCCGAGATCATTTTAAGGCGTTCATTCTCAGCTTTTTTCTCCTTGGTTAAGTCGCGTAAAATTCCCGAAATATACAAGGGGTTTCCTGCTTTATCAAACTCAAACCGCCATTCGGTTAAACCGTAACCCAGTTCGTCATTTTCTTTGTAAAACTGAAAATAAAACGAAGAATCCTGGTGTTTGGCAAATGCCTCTGCCACGCGTTTAGATGCCATTGGCCTATCGTCTGGATGCACAAAATCTAAAAACGTTTCTGCAGATGGCACAACACTTTTGTCCATCCCCAGAATTCTATAAATCTCGTCAGACCAAGTATGTGTATTGGTAAATATATCTACTTCCCAACTGCCTACTTGGGCAATGGTCTGTGCCACTTTTAGCTTAGCCTCGCTCCTAAATATTTTATTGACCGCATTTTTACGCTCCGTAATATCCTGAAAACAGCCGTATATTTTGCTGCACTTACCATTGGTAAAAACAGCTTCTCCTATGGTTCGCACCCATTTTAAATTTCCTTTAAATGTTTTGAACTGCAATTCCTCGTCCCACGGAGTTCCGTTTTCCATGCATTCCTTAACGCGTTGTGCGATAATTTTCTGATTGATGCCCTCGGTAAAAAAACCAATACCCGTGCTGAGATCGGGGATAAAATTGGCCGGGGCTTCACGAATTTCCTTCGTAATATCAGACCAATATACCGTGTTCTTTTCAACATCGATCTCCCAGCTTCCAATTCTTGCCAGTCTGTTCGATTTTTCTAAGAGTTCTTCCAAATGTTTCTTCTCAGTAATATCTGAAACCATGCCCAGCGAGCCTTTAAAATTTTCAGCATCGTCAAAGATTGGATTGGCAGCTACTTTTGTAAGAATTTTTTTTCCACTTTTAGAAATAAACTTATACTCCAGACTTTCGGCAACTCCCCTTTTTCTTCTTTCCAATGCCTTCAAAGCTTGCCGTTTGGAAGCTTCATCCATAAAAAATGAATTCTTCTTCCCCAACATTTCTACTTCAGAATATTCAAGAATTTCGCATAACTTTTTATTGACAAAGGTTGTCCTGCCAAACTCGTCGAGCAACCAAATTCCCTCTTGCGCAGTTTCCACAATACGACGGTACTGGCTTTCACTTTTTTCTATTTTTTTCTTTGTGGTTACTTGTTCAGTGCGGTCGTTTATAAAGAAGAAAACCCCGGCAATTAAACCGTCATTATCTATATAAGGCTGATAAACATAGTCTAAATAAAAATCGGCATAGCCGCCAGTATCTTTGTTTGCTACCTTAATCAACCTTTCCTTCCCATTGTAGGTTTCACCAGTTTGATATACACGATCTAATTGCGCTATAATGCCCTGCTCCTCCATTTCGGGAAAGACTTCGGCAACAGTTTTTCCTATCACATCTTTTCTGCCCATTAATTGCAAGTAAAGCGGATTAACCATTTCGTAAACATGGTTTTCGCCTTTTACCATGCCAACGGCAGACGGCGCCTTTAACAGCATTTCGTAAAACTGATTGTATTTATTATCGCCGACTTTCTTCAACTTTTATTCTATCTTCTCTCTAAGGTATGCAATATACTAATCTGTAGGTAATTTCGCATTATTCTATAAATTTTCTAAAGCTATTTTTACTTTGAAGTATTAAAAGCATCGTGGTTTTTTAATTTATTTGAAATATCGACAATTTAATAATTGCAGTTGTTTATAATTAAATTTATTGATTACTGAAGAAGATTTCACACCTTCAAATCAATCTCCTTCAAATTCTCAATTTTATTACGTTGAAGAAAATCGTCTATACTCTCAAAATGCTCAATTACGCGTTTGTCTTTAAATTCGAATACTTTTTCTGAAAGCCCCTGAAGGAAATCGCGATCGTGCGATACCAAAATTAAAGTGCCGTCAAATTGAAGCAGTGCTTCTTTCAATACATCTTTCGATTTTAAATCTAAATGATTGGTTGGCTCATCGAGAATTAAAACGTTTACTGGCTCTAACAACAACTTTACCATTGCCAACCTCGTTTTTTCTCCTCCCGAAAGCAGGCCTACTTTTTTATCGATATCGTCGCCGCTAAACATAAAACGACCGAGAATGTTTTTTATTTGCGTGCGAATTTCACCCTTTGCAACTTCATCCACCGTTTGAAAAACCGTTAAATCTTTGTCTAAAAGTGCGGCCTGGTTTTGCGCAAAATATCCCACTTTGGCATTGTGGCCCAAAGAACAAGTGCCTTCAAAGTCAATTTCGCCCATAATGGCTTTTATCATAGTTGATTTTCCTTCGCCATTTCTGCCTACAAAACTCACTTTTTCACCCCGCGAAATACTCATGTTGGCGTCGCTAAAAACCACCAAATCGCCGTACTTCTTAGTAAGCCCCTCTGCAACAACCGGATAATCACCACTGCGTTGTGCAGGTGGAAATCGAAGTGCCAAAGCTGAAGTATCTATTTCATCAATTTCAATTAGCTGCAACTTTTCAAGCATTTTTTCGCGAGAATTTACTTGATTGGTTTTAGAGTAGGTGCCTTTAAACCGCTCGATAAACTGTTGGGTTTCGGCAATAAATTTCTGTTGTTCTTCGTAGGCTTTTATTTGATGCGACCTTCTTTCCGCTCGTAGTTGCAAATAGTGACTGTAATTGGCTTTGTAATCGTAAATGCGTCCCATTGTAACCTCAATCGTGCGATTGGTTATGTTGTCTATAAATTTTCGGTCGTGCGAAATTACGATTACCGCTTTGGCTTTATTCAGCAAGAAATCTTCAAGCCAAATTACCGATTCAATATCTACGTGGTTTGTGGGCTCATCCAGCAAAATCAAGTCAGGTTTTTGAAGTAGCAGCTTTGCCAATTCAATACGCATGCGCCATCCACCGCTAAACTCGGAAGTTGGGCGGTGCAAATCGCTTCGTTTAAAGCCCAATCCGCGCAAGGCTTTTTCTACTTCGGCCTCGTAGTTTATTTCTTCCAAAGCGTAATATTTTTCACCGAGCTCTGCCACTTTGGTAATAATATTCATATAGGCGTCGCTTTCGTAATCGGTGCGGGTTTCCAGCTCTTTGTTTAGGCGATCCATTTCGTCCCGCATTTCAAAAATTTGCTTGAAGGCTTTTGAGGCTTCTTCAAAAACTGTTGCAGTATCATCTGTTAATAAATGCTGCGGCAAATAGGCAATCACGGCATCTTTTGGAGTACGCACATTGCCGCGCGTTGGCGTTTGTTCGCCGGCAATAATTTTCATCATTGTACTTTTCCCCGCGCCGTTTTTCCCCATTAGGGCAATTTTGTCGTTTTCGTTTACTACAAATGAAACGTCGCTAAAAAGTGTATCACCACTAAACTCAACCGCTAAACCATCTATTGAAATCATATTCTAATGTGTTGTTTTTTTATGACGTAAAACTATAATTCGTAGGACGTATGGCACTCTTCAAAATGATTAGAATGCTTTTTTGGCATTGCCTCCACATACGTCTTATGTCCTTCCGTCTCAAGTCATTTTTAAAGTTTGCAAAACTATTAAAAAGAAGTGAATTGGCAGACGGTAAATAGGAAGTTGTTGTGTGTATTTCAAGAAATTAGTGAGTTAAAACTTATAAATAGTAGTAATCTTCGCACAGGTTTTGCGGCGTTAATTAATTCAGCTTTTTGTATCTTCACGTTTCTTTAAATTTTTTTCCTCAAATCGGGCATATCCTCAAATCCCTACGCAAACCTATGTGATCAATAATTTAAATCACTTAGTATGATATTGCAGAGTTTTTTAACCAATCGATTTTTAAGTTTAGAAGGAAAATTATACAGCGGAAATCTTTCTGAAGTTCAATACCGAATTGAAAGCGCGCTGGATAATACCTCGTCTTTAATTGTAGATTTAGACTTGCTAGAAAAGCTCGATATTGCCGGTGCTTATATGCTCTATTTAACTACTGAAACAGCCCGCGAAAACAACAAGGAAATAATATTGTTTTGTAGAAAAAATAATATGGTAAAAAGAATCTTCACTTATGTAGGCATTCGTTATTACAATAAAATCCCGAGAGCGAACGCGTAGGATGTTTCAATTTGCTTTCCTCTAAAAAATTGTATATGTTTACTTTTAATTACATTGTTGCCCGATAAAAGTAATGACTAACTTTTGAAAACCCCATATTATATGTAGTTCCTACTCGACTAGGAATTGACGGGGCTTTATTTTTTTACCCATATTTAATGCCTAACGGCATACTGCCTCATCGAGGCAAAGTATTGGTAATTAAGAGGTGACGACTAAGTAAATGTCTCCCGTAGGGACAAAATATGTTTTTTAATCGAACAATACTGTTTTAATAAAGTTTTCGCTATGCCCTGTTTAATTCAACTTTCTAAGAGCATTTGTAACCTAACAGGGCTGCGGAAATCGTTAGTATCATTTTTTAAGCTGAAGATTATCTTCCCGAATTAAGGCGCACCCGCGAGTGTGCCGTAACGGCTTCCTTTTTCAAAAAATACATCCATTATTTACACCGAAATTATCGGTGCTTTAAACTCGTTATAAAAATTTATTTTAAAGGTGAAGCTGGGATGTTATGTTGTTAATTTTTAAGAATTGATAAAATGGCAAAAGGTAGAAATCTTAGAGCTTCTGCTAAAGATGCTAAAGCATTAAAACAAGAAAAAATATTAAAAAAGCTGGAAGAGAAACAGATGAAAAAGCGTAAATCGCGTGTTTGACTATTCTTTGGTTTGTATAGTTAGTTGATGAGTGAAAGGGTTTGCGTCAAGTATTTTCTTGACCGACCCTTTCCTCTTTTTTAGTGCACATTTGTTAAAATCAAGAACCCACACCAAATTTGGCGTGGGTTCTTTTAATTAATTGGGGAGATATAAGCCAAAAGGCTTAATCAAATATACATAAGTTCCACAACTATAACTATCTTATTATGTTATGATTAACCATTTTTTTCAACAATATAAAACTAATAGTTTCTAGTTGTACCATCATAATTGCTTTTCACAAACTAAAATTCAATCTGTATAAAATTAAAAGTGCGCGGTTAAACCGAGAATAAAATTCCTTCCCGCACCAGAAACTCCCGAAGCATAAGGTCGATACCGCTGATCGGTTAAATTTTCAATACCGCCGCTTACATCAAGTGTCTCGCTCAATTTATAAAGTCCTTTAAAATTTAAAGTATACCAAGCCGGCGAATAGATATTTCCGTTTGCGTCTAAGGCATAAATTTCTGTTTTGGTCCTTTCACCATCGGGCATATCGTCAAAATCACGATTACCGTTAAATAGTAAATTCACTTCCATATTTAATTTTTGGGCTTTGTAATTTAAACGAGAGATTCCGAAAAATGGCGCCGTATGTCGCACGGGGCTTTTTTTGCCATTTTCCAGTTCCTCTTTTCCTTTTTGAAAATTGAAATCTGTACTAAATCCAAAACCTTTGGGCAATTTTAATTCAAGCCCAAATTGCACCCCATAAATATTTGCCACCGCCGAATTTTGAATGGCTTGTACCCTACTCATTTCGCCTTGGTACATTATACTATCCTGTCCATTCAGTTTAAAATCGCGTCGTAATAATGAATTTTTTAAATGGGTGTAATATCCTGTAACGTCTATTTTAAGCACGTCTCCAAAAACCTTGGCCACTCCCAAATCTGCATTATACGCGTATTCAGGTTTTAAATCTGGGTTTGGCACTACCACTTGCCCGGGGGCAGAATCAAATACTTTTCCCACATCATCAACATTCGGTGCGCGGAAGGCAGTGCCTAAATTGGCGCTTAAAACCCATGTATTTGTGGGGCGATAAACGCCTCCCAAACTCCCTGTTAAGGCACCGTTGCTCAAACTGGCTTCGGTAAAAGGAAAGGGATAAAAAGTAGTATCAAACTCTGAGTCCAACAAAACGTGATTGTATCTGGCACCACCACTCAGCGTAAAACGGTCTGTAACCTTAAACTCATCGGTTATATAAGCCGCCAAAGATTGCCACGTACTGTTGGGATAACGCGCGGGTCCTGGTACGGTTTTATCCGTGGTAATATCGGTTACTTTGCCAACGGAATTCACCTCATCTAAAACATATTCAAGGCCGTAAAATATTGTGTTTCGCTCGCCAGTTGCTTTTATAAAGTCGGCATTTATGGAGTAGGCACTTACCTCTTCTTCATTTATGTTTCGGTCTGGCTTGTTAAAAGAACGATCCTTTCTACTTTCCTCAAACCATTGATGCGCCAAACGGATGTTCATCTGGTCAAAGATTGAATTAGATTCATTATAACCAATACTCAAATTGTTCATCATCCATATTTGTGGTCCGTAATCCCACTCGGCATAACGCGCCGTACCATTTTTAACGCGCTGGTGCCTATCGTATCTACCGTAATTTGAAGTTTCGGAATAGTGAAACCCATATTGAAAATCCCACTTTTCATTGGGCTTAAATCTAAATTTCTGCATCATATTCACCTGCGAATAGGCTGTTGGAATCTGCAACAATTTATCTTCCTGCGTAATAATTACATCTGTACTGTCCTGCCGTTGCACGTGATAATCTCTAATATAATCTTCGGGTCCATGGCTTCCTTGGCGAAGGTTATCATAATCAAAAGAACTTATACTTGTAAGAAAACTCCATTTCTTAAAACCCACATTTACATCAAAATGACCAGTTTTTTCGTTGTTGGCAGATGAGTAACGCACATTTGCTTTCCCCGTTATTAATGGTGCATCTGTTAGCGATAAACGCGGAGTTAAAGTTTGAAAACTCATAACCCCGCCAATGGCATCACTGCCGTAAATTACCGATCCCGGGCCAAATACCACCTCGGTATTTTCAACGGCGAAGGGGTCTAAACTAATTACATTTTGAAGATTTCCCGATCGGAAGATTGCCGTATTCATACGTATTCCATCGACCGAATAAAGCAAACGGCTGGTTGAAAAGCCACGTATCATAGGGCTACCTCCCCCCTGCTGACTTTTCTGAATAAATACTTTTCCCGAAATACCCAAAAGATCGGCTGCGGTCTGCGGATTTTGCAAGGCAACGTCTTTGGTTGAAATAGAAATTATTTTTGCCGGCACATCGTCGCTACTCTGCCGCCAACGCGAACCGGAAATTACTACTTCATCTAAATTTAAATTTGAAACTTCCAACTTCACATTAAAATTTTCGGCTTGCAATTGGTTGTAGCTTTTTATAAGCGTTTTGTATCCCAAGGTGCGAATTTCAATCTTTTCTTCATTTTTAAAAGCGCTAATGTCTGCTTGCCCCTTTGCATTGGTGGTGGCGTACTGTTTAGAATGCGGACTGCTGAGCGTAACCAACTCTATAGGCTCATTGGTTTCGGCGTCTTTTACAGTTATGGTTTGGGCGAAAGTGGATCCCACAAAACCCAACAATAACCATATAATATATAATTTTTTCATTTTTTTTAATTGGCTTGTATTAAGTTAACTGAAGGTTTGAAGATACGTATTATTAGATTCATTAAATTCTGAACCACATAGGCTTAACACCTTGATTTTTAAAACACGTTTCTTCTAAAACCGTATAAAAATTCATTGCTGCCAAACTAATATGACAACAAGAATTTATTCAAAAATTGAAAGTTAACTTAACTTAGGTGGAGGCGTGGGCGGACTGAACCGCAGCGAAGTAAAATTAGCGGCGTACAGCATGTTTTCAAATATTTCGGTCGGTATTTCGGTTGGCAAAGCGTGCCAATCAAAAAGTTCGGTACAGAAAAAAGATCGAAAATAATTGTATAGTTGCTTCTGATTGTTGCGATTGTTTTTATCTGTGCCAAAGGCGTCTGCCACCAATTTCTGAAGCTTTTTATTGAGGGCGGTTTCGTCGTGATCCCACCAGCAGCGGTAAAAAATGGAATCGCCTTTTATCTCTTTGGAAACCACATCATACATCTGCCCGTTGTATTCAAATTCCTTTGAGTGTTCCCACCGCAGTTTTGTTTGCGTTTCTTCTTTTGAAAACTTTAAAAGCACCAATTCCTCTTCGTCAATTCCGGCAATCATCTTCCACTTAATTTCGCGTTTGATGCTCGATTTTTGATAGTGAAGAAATAAAAACATCGCTGCCGCCGGGACGAATAATACAAATAGAAATGATATGGCGACAATTCGTTTCTTCAATTTAAAATGCTAAGAGAATTCAAATGTCGTGAAATTGAAAGTATAAGTAAAACCATTTTAGAATTTATTCTTTGGGTTTTAATCAAAAACTTGGAAGATATATTTCAATATATAATTGAAGAAATCCCTTCTTTCAGAATTTATTTATTCCCTTTAATCAATCCCCACATTTTTTTGAAAGCCATTACTATCATCAAACAAATAAACCCAACCAACAATCCAACAATAAATTCATTTATTAGTGAAGGAATATTGGGCAAATAATGGTGAAAGAAATCAATATTGTGCACAAAAATACCACCCGAAACCAATAAAAGAGCAATGGTGCCAATTACCGTTAAAGACTTAATTACCTTGGGCAACGCTTGTACTAAAAGCAATCCCAACCATTTTGAAAAACTCTTTTTGTTTTTGCTGTATTTTATTAATTTGAAACCGAGTTCGTCCATACGAACTATAAGCGCAACAATGCCATAAACCCCCACTGTGGCTACAATTGCTATAAGGCTAACTACAATTATTTGGGTAAGCAAAGCTTGTTCCACTACCGAACCCAAGGCGATGATTATAATTTCGACCGAAAGGATAAAGTCGGTGACAATTGCAGACTTTACACGTTCCTTTTCAATGGCTAATATTTCACTTTCGGTAATATCTTCCGCCACTAAAGATTCTTTGGAATGAGCGTGTGGAAAGAAGAATTCATAAATTTTTTCGGCTCCTTCAAAGGCCAAGTATAATCCCCCAAGTATTAAAACTACGGTAACTGCGGCAGGAAGAAACGCACTGAGCAAAAACGCAAGCGGAAGGATTATCAATTTGTTTAAAAACGAACCTTTGGTAATTGCCCAAAGTACAGGAATCTCTCTTGCAGAAGCAAATCCCGAAGCTTTTTCGGCATTCACGGCCAAGTCATCACCCAAAATACCAGCCGTTTTTTTGGCGGCAACCTTACTCATTAATGCTACATCGTCTAAGAGAACGGCGATATCGTCTAAAATTGCAAAAATTCCTGAAGCCATTTAATAATATCTGTTTTTATTGAATAATGAAACACAAAGAAAAACAAAACCCCACAAATCTAAGCAGTGATTTGTAGGGTTTTTAAAATCTATTTTAAAATATGTGTGAATTTATTTTACCAAGGTAAGCTCATCAATTATATGACTCGCACCAGCTAACTTATCTATTAAAAACAGTACGTAACGAATATCTACATTGATGGTACGTTGCAATTGATCATCAAAAATAACATCGCCCGCCATGGCTTCAATGTTACCGTCGAACGCTAAACCAATTAGTTCTCCTTTTCCATTTAATACTGGCGAACCTGAATTACCACCGGTAATATCGTTATCGGTTAAAAAGTTTACTGGCAAATACCCATCTTTATCGGCATATTGACCAAAATCCTTTTTCTCATAAAGATCAATTAGTTCCTGCGGCATGTCAAATTCAGCATCGCCGGGTTGGTATTTTGCTACAGTTCCTTTTAGGGTTGTGTAGTAATTTTTATCGGCATCGTTGCGTTCATCGGCAGGCAAAGCAATAACTTTTCCGTAGGTTAAACGCAAGGTGCTGTTAGCATCTGGATAGTATTTTTTATCTGGGTTTTGCAAACGCATTCCTTGAACCAGCATTCGGTATGCACGCTCAAAATCGTTGTCTAATTGCTTTTCCTCTTCAGTTTTAAAACGGTAACGCGCTAATAAATCTACAGAAAGTTGATACAATGGATCGTTCTTTAAAACCTCGGCATCTGGATTCGCCATAAAAGCTTCCAATTTCTCTTTGGTTTCAAAAATACTGTTTTCAAAAGCGGTGTTTAAATAGTCTTCCCAACCTGTTTCGCTATCGTTGTTTGCCGTGGCAAGACGTGCTACCATAGGCGCAATGTTTTCAGCTTTGGTAGAATAAAGTCTTAATTGTGCGGCCAAAACATCTTTTTCCAAAGGCAGGTAAAGTCCGTCGTAAAGGTTGTTTATTTCTGCTTCTATTTTAGGCTTTACCTCAGCTTGTTTAGCTTCGTTTTGCTGCAAATAATAGTCGATAGCGCCCCCTAAACGATACGGAAGAATTGCCATATTAGTACGTAGCAACAGTCTTAAATAATTATCGTGCCGACTCGCTTCGTTTGTTTTTTCGTAGTAATTGTTAATTACGGGAATTACATCGGCGTATTTTTTATTGTCTTTTTTATCGGCCCATTTCTGAAAAGCTTTTTCATCTTTCCGTTTGCTTTCAGCAGTTTTGTGCTGTTTTAGCGCATCGATCATTCCTTGACGGTTTTTCCAATAATTGGCAATAGATGCATAGCTTGAAGCATAATCGAGCTTTACTTGCTGATCTTTATCCATATAATCCTTCATAACATCCATAGACGTTTTTGAAGCCTCAACCCACGCCGGGTATGCGTACTCTACGTTTTGCTCAATCCCGCCAGCAGGCATCCATCGGTTTGTTCTTCCTGGGTATCCAAGAATCATGGCGAAGTCGTTTTCATCAAAACCTTTAATGCTCGTCTTTAAGTGGTATTTTGGCTTTAACGGCACATTGTCTTCTGAATATTCTGCAGGGTTTCCGTCTTTATCGGCATACACTCTAAAAAGTGAAAAATCGCCAGTGTGGCGTGGCCACTCCCAGTTATCGGTATCGCCACCAAATTTTCCAATGCTGGCTGGAGGAGTTCCTACCAAACGCACATCGTTGTAATCTTGGTAAACAAAGTAGTAAAACTCATTGCCTTGGTAAAAAGACTTTACCGAAACGGTGTATTTTCCGCCTTCGTTGTTTTCTTGCTCAATCTTGGCAATTTCTTTATTGATGGTAGCTTCACGTTCTAATTCAGTCATATTCTCATTAACTAAACTTAGAATGCGTTTAGAAACATCGTCCATTCTAACAAAGAAACGAACCGAAAGGCTTTTTGGTTTTAATTCTTCGCTGTGGTTTCCTGCCCAAAATCCGTTGGTCAAGTAGTCGTTTTCGGCGGTAGAAAGTTCAGCAATTTGGCTGTAACCACAGTGATGGTTTGTTAGTACAAGGCCGTTGTCTGAAATTATTTCGGCAGTACACCCACGGTTAAACTGTACAATGGCATCTTTTAAGCTGGCATTGTTTATACTGTAAATTTCTTCGGGCGTAAGTTGAAGCCCCATTTTTTGCATATCGCGGTAGTTTAACCGCTCAATATGCATTAAAAACCACATACCTTCGTTGGCCTGAACAGGCAGTGCGAAAGCAGCAAGTAGGAAACAAATAATTAATTTTTTCATTAGAATGGTAAGATTTAATATTTAACAAATTGGGATAAAAACCCTAAAAATACAGGTGAATTTATCGCTCGGTAAATATAATCGGATTCCCCATTTATCGTGCTTTCAGCATTCCAAAAAACTTCAAAACAATGGAACTTTAACTTTTTGTTAAGAGTGAATTACCTTCCGTGCCTAATTATGACAAAACCCCTTCCGACCCCCGATTCAAAATTCTGATCAAAAATTAAAAATTCGTCCGGGGGCCACCTTCCCCTTATTTAAAGACTTGGATTTT
>NZ_JAIRBA010000026.1 GCF_022008365.1 Aequorivita vitellina | reverse complement strand
GTTTCTAAAAGCTAGGGGAACGGCCAACCGGGTGAGAAGTTTATCCTGAGCGGAGCCGAAGGGAACCCGGTCTTCCACCCAAAAACAAAGCCTTTTCTTAATTGGAGAGGCTTTTTTTGTTTCTAAAAGCTAGGGTAACGGCCAACCGGGTGAAAAGTTTATCCTGAGCGGAGCCGAAGGGAACCCGGTCTTCCACCCACAAACAAAGTCTTTCCTTAATTGGAGAGGCTTTTTTTGTGACTTCATTTATTTTCGAAAGGTTATTTTTAGATAACAATTATTCAAAAAAAATTCTCCCTTTTTGAGGAAGAATTTTTCAAATCAATTTTTCAAATACATCTTATTTCTGATCTACTACTATTCTGTTTTCGCGATTGGCAATTTTCCAAGCAGTATGAAATATTAACTTGGTGCGTTTTGCTAATAAGTCGTATTCAATTTTATCTGGCGTATCGGTAATTTTGTGATAATCTTCGTGAACGCCATTGAAATAGAAAATTATCGGCACATCGTTTTTTGCAAAATTATAATGGTCACTTCGGTAATAAAAACGGTTTGGATCGTTTGGATCGTCATATTTATAATCCAACTCCAAATGTGTGTATTTATCGTTCATAGCGCTGGAAACATCCTGCAATTCCTGACTCAATTTATTGCTTCCTATTAAATAGATGTAATTTGGATTGTCTATTTTATCGGGATCAATTCTGCCAATCATATCTATATTTAAATTACAAACCGTGTTTTCCAACGGAAATAAAGGGTTTTCGGTGTAATAACGCGAGCCGTAAAGACCTATTTCTTCACCGGTAACGTGCAGAAATAGAATCGACCTTTTTGGCGGATGTCCATCTTTTACAGCTTGCTTAAAGGCTTGGGCGATTTCCATAATAGCGACAGTACCACTGCCGTCGTCATCGGCGCCATTAAAAACATTACCACTGTTATCAACGCCAACGTGGTCTAAATGCGCAGAGATTACAATAATTTCTTCGGGTTTTTCGGAACCTTTAATAAAAGCCACTACATTTTCAGTTTCCTGCGGATCTCTTCGACCTTCAAAAAAAGTAGCGGGAATGTATTGGTAATAATCTTCAGTTCCCGGAGCGGCGGCAATTCCTTCTTTTTTGTAAAAATCACGGATAAATTCTGCTGCCATTTTCTGACCTTTAGAGCCAGTCATTCGGCCTTCCATTTCGTCACCGGCGTACACGTACAAAAGGTCTTTAAGTTCCTGTGCGGTTATTGAATTTGCGTATTGAACGCTTTTATCTTTTGAATCGATAGTTTTCTGTGCAGAATTGCAAGAAAATATTAACGAGGAAATTGCTGCAATAAATAAAATTTTCATAGCTATATTAACTGGGGTTATTCAAATGAAGTGAGTTCGTAATCCTGAGGTGCGAGGCCACCTTCACCTACTTTTTTATAATTAAAGGTGTGGGTTTTAACTATTTCGTTACCATCGCGGTCTTGCGATTTAATAGTTACTTTAACCAAATAAGTTACGCCGATAGAACCTTCTCCCGTTTCGGTTTCGGTTACATCAATATTTTCGTCGCTAAATTTTGTGCCTTCGGGAAGTTGTAATTTCTCAATAGCATCTTTTTTAGCTAATTCGCGAATTACTTCTTCCTGTTTGTTCTCTGTTGAACAAGAAGCAATAAGTACCGTTAATAGGATAAACATTAGTTTTTTCATAATTGATTTTTTAGGTTAACGGGTAAAGATAAAATAAGTTAGAAGTCTAAATGCAAAAGTTATGTGAAAAAGGACACTTTGAATTCTGAGGTTTTATTTTTGGGAGATACTATCGTTATATTTGCCAAAAACAGAAAAATAATGAAGGTAGAACAAATTTATACCGGATGCCTTTCGCAAGGTGCATATTATATTGAAAGCAACGGCGAAGTGGCCATAATTGATCCTTTGCGTGAAACCAAGCCATATTTGGACCGCGCCAAAAACGACAACGCAACAATTAAGTATATTTTTGAAACTCACTTTCACGCAGATTTTGTGAGTGGACATATAACGCTAGCCCAACAAACTGGTGCTGAAATAGTATACGGCCCGCTCGCAAATCCTACTTTTAAAACATTAATTGCGAAGGATGGTGAAGTATTTAAGCTTGGCAACGTAACAATTACTGCATTGCACACGCCCGGACATACCATGGAAAGTACGACCTATTTACTTAAAGATGAAAGCGGAAAAGATTATGCAATCTTTAGTGGCGACACCCTGTTTTTGGGCGATGTGGGCCGTCCCGATTTGGCGCAGAAAGCCAATGAAATGACGCAGGAAGATTTAGCGGGAATTTTGTTTGACAGCCTTCGTGATAAAATTATGCCGCTGGCAGACGATGTAATTGTGTACCCCGCACACGGCGCTGGTTCTGCCTGTGGAAAAAATATGATGAAGGAAACTGTTGACACTTTAGGGAATCAAAAAAGAATGAATTACGCTCTTCGGGAAAATATGACTCGAAACGAGTTTATAAAAGAAGTAACCGATGGATTGGCACCGCCGCCGCTATACTTCCCAATGAACGTAAAATTGAACCGTGAAGGTTACACCAATTTTAATGAAGTTGTAGCACAAGGCACTACACCGTTAAATCCTGAGGTATTTGAACGGTTGGCAAATGAAACTGATGCTGTAATTTTAGATGTTCGTCATCAAAAAGATTATATAAACGCACATATTCCGCGATCTATATTTATAGGTTTAGACGGGGGATTTGCACCTTGGGTTGGCGCGTTATTGGCCAATGTGGAACAAAAAATATTGCTGGTAGTTTCACCAGGAAGAGAAGAAGAAGCCATAACCAGATTGTCCAGAGTTGGTTTTGATAGCACTTTGGGCTTTTTAAATGGTGGCATTGAAGCTTGGAAAGAAGCCGGAAAGGAAATAGATACGTTGGAGTCTGTTGAAGCCGAAACATTCAAAGAAAAGCTAGAAAGCAACGTTCCTGTATTTGATGTTCGAAATGATGGCGAATATGCAGGAGCGCATTTGCCGATGGCTAAACTTACACCACTTGGATTTTTAAACGACTATTTAAACGATTTTCCAGAAGACGAAAAATGCTACATACACTGTGCTGGCGGCTACCGCTCCGTAATTGCTGCTTCTATTTTAAAGAGCCGCGGAATTCATAATGTAGTAGATGTGGCTGGCGGTTTTGCCGCAATTAAAAATGCAGGAATTCCAGTAGAGTCGTAATTTTTTGTAAAACACACTAAATCGGAAAGCCCCGAAACAATTAAGTTTCAGGGCTTTTTATCTTGCCTTTTTTCTTCTTCATAGTGCTGATTTAATCGGCATCGGCAAGATCTTCTAAAGTTTTTACGCGGTTAAGTGTGTTGTGAATTTCAGTCGCTTGTTTTTGTAGTACGCTTGAAATATTTGGAGGGAAGTTTTCCTCTTTTAATTTTTCATTATATTCATCCCAACTGGCTTTTTCGCCGCGAATACATTCTTCTAAAACTGCCTCATCGGTATTTCCGGCTACGGCACTTTTAATATCTATCCAAGTTCTGTGCAAATCGCCTGTAAAGCTGCCGCTCTCTTTTGGTGTTTCATTTAAACTTCTAATTTGATGATCAAGTTCCGTAGCAAAACGGTTGCGTTGTGCAGCTTGGTGCTTTAAAAACGTTTTTAGGTTGGTGCTCTTTGCGTCCTCCATCGCTTTGGTAAAACCTTTTTGAGCATCGTAATTTTTCTCTAACAATTCTTGAAGGTTATCTACAAGTTTGTCGTGGTTGTGTTCTTTAGCTTTTTCGTTTGTTGTTTTCATATACTTTATTTTTTCAATTTTCAATAAAACTAAATTTTAAGTTGGCAACATATTCTTATAAAATTCACAATTGAGATGTGTTTAACGTATTTCTTGAATAATTTTAAGAACTTCAACTGTAAAACATTAAATAAATATTAAAGTGAATTTACGAATGCTAAGATTTTCTAATTTTAAGAAAAGTTTCAACTATGGATGTTCGTTCTAACGAGCCGTTTTGGTTAATTAAAAATTCGCTATCACAGAGTTACCCGTCTCTAAAAGAGTCTATTTCATCTGACGTTTTAATAATTGGCGCTGGCATTACGGGAGCGCTTATCGCTTATCAACTCTTAAGAGAAGGCAAGAAAATTGTTGTTGTAGATCGTCGCGATGTGTGCAACGGGAGCACTGCTGCCAGTACTTCAATGTTGCAATATGAAATTGATGTTCCGCTTCATAAACTAATTGAGCAAGTTGGTCTTACGTGTGCGGTTTCAAGTTATCAAAATTGTAAAAAAGCTATTTTTCACTTAAGGGAAATTATAGATGAAGTAAAAAGCGATTGCGGTTTTCAACAGAAATATAGTGTGTATTTTACTTCGTCTAAAAAAGATGTCAGTTTTTTAAAAGACGAATTTGAAGCGCGTAAAGAACACGGTTTTAAGGTGAAATGGCTTTCAAAAAATGAATTGGAAAAACTTGGTTTAAAGGCGTACGCCGCAATTGAATCTGAAGCTGGGGCCGTGATGGATGTATATAAACTTGCAAATGATTTATTAACGTATTGTGCCAAACGAGGCGTTCAAATTTACGATAGAACCACTGTTAAAAGTTTAAAATTTGAAGAGCATAAAATTACAGCCAAAACCAATGCGGGTATTTTAATTGAGGTTGACGACGTTGTGCATTGCACCGGCTACGAAAGTGTCGAGACGATTAAAGAGAAAATAGTAGATTTAAAAAGTACGTTTGCTTTAGCTTCGGAAGCGTATGAAAACATTCCGAATGCTTTCAAAAAACATATTTACTGGAATACAGATTCGCCTTATTTGTATTTTAGAAGTACAAACGACGGGCGAATTGTAATGGGCGGTGGCGATAGCGATTTTAAAAATGCCACCCGTCGTGACGCTTTGCTTCCCAAAAAGGAAAAAGCATTGACTAAAAGTTTTTCGAAGTGTTTTCCCGAAATTCCATTCGTTGCAGATTATTCGTGGGCGGGTACTTTTGGCGAAACGAAGGACGGTTTGCCATATTTTGGGAAACCTGATCCTAATAAAAACGAACATTATATTTTGGGTTTTGGCGGCAACGGAATAACTTTTAGTGTAATGGGAATGGAAGCCATTGTAGATGCTATCAACAACACACCGCACCCTTATTTAGAATATTATAAATTTAATAGATAATACAAATTAATCTAAAACACCTAAAACATGGAAAAATGGTTTGAAGCATCCAACACCTCTTTATTAGCAATTGTACTTTCAGCTATAGGAATATATTTTGCCGTGATACTATTTACGCGATTGGCTGGTAAACGAAGTTTTTCAAAAATGAGCAGTTTTGATTTTGCTATGACTGTGGCTATTGGTTCGGTAATAGCAACTACGGTTTTATCAAAATCGGTGAGTCTATTACAAGGCATTGTGGGATTAGCGGCTGTGTATCTATTACAAATTTCGGTAGCGATGTTGCGTCGCTTTAAAATAGTACAAACCGTAATAGACAACCAACCGCTGCTTTTAATGGATGGTAGAGAAATACTTCACCATAATTTACGAAAGGCGAGGGTTACAGAGTCTGATCTACGGGCAAAATTGCGAGAAGCTAATGTTTTAGAACTTAACCAAATACGAGCTGTAATTTTTGAATCTACAGGCGATATTGCAGTTTTACACACCAATGATGAAAACATACAAGTTGAAGATTATCTGCTAAAAAATGTGCAGCGTTAAGTGTTAATTCTGTTTTAAAGTTTTGATTTACAGCATTGTGTTGTGTAACTTTTCACTTAAATAAAAAAAACAAATGTTATGAATAAATCAGAAAAAAATCTTGAACAGGAAAAACAAAGCAAGAAGGAGCAGGCAATAAATAAAAGCGCTACACAAGGCAAAGATATTAACCACCAAGTAAAGGAACGGAAGGAAAACCATCAACCGCGAGATACTGCATAGTATGTGCGTTTTACGAAAAAACCTCATAGCTCTTTAAAAGTTATGAGGTTTTTTTATTTACAAGTTGTAATTTAAAGCAAATTGATTTGAATCAATATCACTTTAAATCTAGGAGCCGCAACCGTAGTAATAATTAAAATCTTCCGCGGCTTTGGGTTTAATAGAAACTTTTACTTTGTGCGTATTCTTTTTGCTATTTGTAGGCGTTATACATTCTTCTTTTGTTAATAAAACTTCCATCAAAACGCGATGCGATGTAGCGATGTATTTAGTAGTATTCCCTGAAATTTCCGGTTCTGGAATCGGTGCGACAAAGGACCTAAGTGTTTCGCCCGGTGCTGTAAAATGAATTTGCCCACCTTTAAATTCTACTGTCCAAAACGGATCGGTTCCGCCGCCGCTAAAACTAAAGTCTTCGTTAATTTGGGTATGTTCGGCAACTGTATCTAACCGGTTTTCATTGTATTCCATTGTGGCTCGCGTTTCAGCAGGAGTGATGGGTTCGGTGGTTTTATTATTGGGTTCTTTGCAGGAAGCTGCAACAATTAAAGAGAAAATTGAAATAAGTAAAACTCTGTAATTCATTTTGGTAGTTTTTAAAGTTATGTAAAGCTAAAAAATATCGCGTTTTATAAAAAGCGATAAACTTAATTTTAACTTTTGTAAAAAGAAAAAGATTAAATGCGTTTTAAAATTTTTCGAGCTCGGGCTTGATACCCAGCACTTTTATTGGGCGCATTTTTTAGTAGAATATTTTTCAAATCGGGATATATCCATTTTTTGTCGTGATCCCATCCCAAATAGTAAAGGCATTGCATTGCCGGGGCTTGGCAGGCCACTTTCTGGTCTGTGATTAGCCAATCAAAACAACATTCGGTAATTATTTGTCTTTCGTTTTCATCTAGAACTTCTAAAACAATACCAAAGTCATGCATAAAATGGTAATGACAAAGCATTTCGCAAATTTTTGCACTTGATCGCAATGCAGAATCATTTTGTATATTGGGAAGTGCCTCAAAAAATAGATGCATATATTTAAAGAAGTTTTTTGCTTTATGCTTACAAATAACCTCTAGTACCCAAGCAGATTGAACCAATAACTCACTGTCTTCGGTAAAACACCACTGCAGCGTTTCACGCACATAATGTGGTTTCTTGGTTATCCATAAACCAATCTCCATTCGCTTAGCGCGGCTGCTGTCAACCTCCATTAATCTTTCTTTTAAATCTTCGGGCAACATAAAATTTCTATTGTAAAAGTTCAATAACCTTTGGAACGCCGGTAGAAGCTTTTTCAGCAAAAACCTTTATTCTTTTATTTTCAGAAATGGATGGATTTGGATCGACAAAATATATTTTTGCTTGTGGTTTTGAATATTGCACCAACCCAGCTGCGGGATAAACAACCATGGAGGTGCCAACAATAATTATTGCATCTGCTTTTTCAACTACTTGGGCAGCGGTTTCAATTAATGGAACCATTTCGCCAAACCAAACAATATGTGGACGCAGTTGATGGTTGTGTTCACATAAATGACCGAGATTTAAATCGTCCTTCCAATCTAAAACTAAGTTTTCATCATAAGTGCTTCTCGCTTTTAGCAATTCGCCGTGAAGATGAATAACATTTGTACTGCCCGCTCTTTCGTGCAAATCGTCTACGTTTTGGGTGATGATTGTTACGTCGTGTTTTTTCTCAAGTTTTGCCAAAGCAAAATGCGCAGCGTTGGGTTTTACGGTTAAAAGTTGTCTTCGGCGTTGGTTGTAAAATGCTAGCACCGCCGCCGGATTGCGCTTAAAACCTTCGGGCGAGGCAACTTCCATAACGTCGTGCCCCTCCCAAAGTCCGTTGCTATCCCTAAAAGTTTTTATACCGCTTTCAGCGCTTACGCCGGCACCTGTTAACACTGCTATTTTCATTTTTAAAATATTTAGTGACTAAGTTATTCAAAATTGCCCATTTTTGAAACAAACCATTAAACTAATAACTTTTATCTTAGCCGAATCATTAATGAAATTGAAATCGAAATTGAAAGCGAAAACAATTTTAAAAAAACTGTTCATTACCAATAACCCAACAACCCTTTACCCTTGGATTTAGAATTATTAAAACACTTAGAAACCTATCTAACCGAGCGCAGAAAAGACCGCTTTAAAAAGGTGCTTTCCGAGCGGACGCGCCATTTTACGGTAGTTACCGAAGACGTTTACCAACTTCACAACACCAGCGCAGTAATGCGTACTTGTGATGTTTTTGGTATTCAAGATTTGCACGTTGTTGAGGAAAAAGTGAGCAAGCGGATTGATAAAGAAATTGCAATGGGCGCGCAAAAGTGGGTCAATTTTAAACGATACCATTCCATAAACGATTGCATAAAAACTTTGAAAAACTCTGGTTATCAAATTATCGCTACTACGCCACACGATAATTCTACGATGTTGCACGAATTTGACGTTTCAAAAAAGAGTGCATTTTTCTTCGGAAAAGAGAGCGACGGATTGAGTGATACGGTGATGAATGCAGCCGATGGATTTTTAAAAATACCGATGTATGGTTTTACGGAGAGTTTAAATATTTCGGTTTCCGCAGCAATAATATTACAAAGTGTAGTTTCAAAATTGAAACAGAGCGACGTAAAATGGCAGCTTTCCGAAGAAGAAAAACCTGAAATTGAAATGGAGTGGATTAAAAGAACGATTAAGGCCTCGGATGAGATAATTGAGCGATATAAAAATTCCAAATAACAAAAACCAAATCACAAATAAAATGCTCCAAATTTCAATGTTCAAAATTCAAGATATTCATCTTTTATCTCATGTCTAAAATCTAACATCTAAATAAATGAAACTCGTCTTCGCCACCCACAACAAAAATAAATTTGCCGAAGTAAAAGCAATGCTACCGCACTACATTGAATTACTTAGTTTAGACGCTATTGGCTGCAATGAAGATATTGCCGAAACAGCCGAAACCATTGAAGGTAACGCAATTTTAAAAGCAAATTACGTTCGCAGAAATTACAATTTAAACTGCTTTGCCGACGATACAGGTTTGGAAGTTAAATCCTTGAATAACGAACCAGGTGTTTACAGTGCCCGATATGCAGGGGCTTCGAATGACTCCAATGCAAATATTCAAAAACTGCTAAAAAACCTTGAAGAAAAAGAAGACCGAAGTGCTCGCTTTAAAACAGCAATTGCACTTAATTTGGAACACGAAGACATTATGTTTCTGGGTATTTGCGAAGGCGAAATAACCGCAGAGCTCCGCGGCGAGTCTGGCTTTGGTTACGACCCAGTTTTTCAACCTAAAGGCTTCCAGAAAACATTTGCCGAAATGACACTTCAACAAAAAAGCGAAATAGGCCATCGCGGCAAAGCGATGCGCCAATTGATAGAATACCTTTCAAAATAAGTAACAATAGATTGTTGCAGTGTACCGTATTAGCCCTCAAAGGCTTTAAAAACCTTTGGGGCTTTTTTATTTTCAAAAAAAACGTTAACAGTTGCTTTTTAATAAAAACTTTAACTTACTTTTGCGCCCTTGAAAAATACGAGGTTTATTAACTTCTTGTTTCAAGGAAAATTCCTCAGGGTGAGGAGTGTTATAGTGAAGCTGTCCGTTTTTTATATGTCCAGTCGCTTCCCGTTAGCACACATATAAAAATATATTTCACAAAAAAATGACAGCATTTAAAGCACTTGGCTTAGAAGAGCATCTTCTAAAAGCCATCGCCGACATGGGTTTTGAAACTCCGTCGGAAGTACAAGAAAAAGCAATCCCAATTCTTTTAGATCGCGAGACCGACATGGTTTCGTTAGCCCAAACAGGAACAGGAAAAACCGCAGCATTTGGTTTTCCAATGTTGCAAAAAATTGACGTTAATAGCCGAACTACGCAAGGCCTTATCCTTTCGCCAACGCGCGAACTTTGTCTTCAAATTACAAATGAAATGACAGCTTATGGCAAGTATATGCCAGGACTAAACGTTACTGCAATTTACGGTGGTGCGAGTATCACCGATCAAGCACGTCAAATTAAAAAAGGGGCGCAGATTATTGTTGCAACGCCAGGCCGAATGAAAGATATGATTGGCCGTGGAATGATTGATATTTCAAAAATTGAATACTGCGTACTCGATGAGGCAGACGAGATGCTCAACATGGGTTTTTACGAAGACATTACCGAGATTCTTTCGCATTCGCCTAAAGATAAAAGCACGTGGCTTTTTAGCGCAACCATGCCAAAAGAAGTTTCTACCATTGCAAAAAAGTTTATGCACACACCGGTAGAAATAACCGTTGGAACCAAAAACGTAGGTTCAGATCAAGTTTCGCACGAGTATTATCTTGTTAATGCACGCGACCGGTACAATGCCTTAAAGCGTTTGGCAGATGCAAATCCCGATATTTTTTCAGTAATTTTCTGTAGAACAAAACGCGATACCCAAAAAGTTGCCGAACAACTTATTGACGATGGATACAATGCCGCTGCACTGCACGGAGATTTAAGTCAGAGTCAACGCGATACGGTAATGAAGTCTTTCCGTAATCGTCAAATTCAAATGTTAGTTGCTACAGACGTTGCTGCGCGCGGCATTGACGTAGACGATATTACCCACGTAATCCACTACCAACTCCCAGACGAAACGGAGGTATATACCCACCGTAGCGGTCGTACGGGACGCGCCGGAAAAACTGGGGTTTCTATGGTTATTGTTTCAAAAAGTGAAGTGCGAAAAATTCACACAATTGAAAAAATGATTCAAAAGAAGTTTGTGTCAAAAGAAATCCCTTCTGGGATGGAAATTTGCGAAGTCCAAATGTTTCACTTGGCAAATAACATAAAAGACACCAAAATAAATCCAGAGATTAACCCATACCTTCCAAATATAAATGAGGTATTGGCAGATTTTTCAAAAGAAGACCTTATCAAAAAAATGTTTTCGGTTGAATTTACACGTTTCTTAAATTATTACAAGAACAGTAAAGATTTAAATATTTCTGGAGACCGTAGTTTTTCTGATGAGGGTTCAAAAGACAGCACACGTTATTTTGTAAATATAGGCAACAAAGACGATTTCGATTGGATGAGTTTAAAAGATTTCCTTCGCGATTTACTTCAGTTGGGGAAAGACGATGTGTATAAAGTTGATGTAAAAGACAGTTTCTCTTTCTTTAATACGGATACGAAACACCAAGAATTGGTGATGGGTATTTTTAAAGACTTTAAACTGGACGGACGCCAAATAAATGTTGAAATTTCAAAAGATACAGGTCGCGGCGGAAGAAGCAGTGGCGGCGGTAGAGACCGTGGGAAAAGAAGAGGCGACCGAAGCGGCAGTGACCGAGGAGGTGATCGTGGCGACAGAAAAAAAGGATTCAAAAAACGCAGCTCAAGTTTTAGCGGCGGAGGTAAACCAGCTTTTAAAGGTAAAAGTCGCCGGAGTCCTGATCGCCCAGACTCAAAAGGTACAGGTGGCAGACGCAGAAGAAAAGCATAATTTTATTGCCAAGGCTTAAAATTGAAACCTTTTCCATATTAAATTTTTTAGCTCCAAAAGATTAAACTTTCGTTCAACTTTTGAGTCTATATAAGTATATTTACGGGCCCTAATTTGAGGCCCGTTTTTATTCAGCTTTATGAAAACCTTCAACTTTCTGCAGGAATATATATTAGAAAACGAGCGTGTGCAATTGCGTCCGCTACACGACAGCGACCTTGAAGCAATACTGTATTTTGCTGATAATGAGCCAGAAATTTGGACTTTTTCGCAGCAATCTGCAAATGGTTTAAAAAATTTAAAAACTTATTTGTCAACAGCTTTAAACGGAAGAAAAGCAAAAACAGCCTACCCTTTTATAGTTTTTGATAAACGCACACAACAAATTGCTGGCAGCACGCGTTTTTACGATTTTCAGAAAACTCACAACACAGTTCAGTTGGGTTATACTTGGTATGGCAAAAATTTTCAGGGCACGGGAATTAACAAAGAATGTAAAATGCTCATGCTCCAATTTGCATTTGAAGAATTGAATTTAGACCGTGTAGAATTTCGTGCAGATGCTAAAAATACCCGCAGTATTGCAGCCATGAAAAGTATTGGTTGCACGGTTGAAGGTATTTTAAGAAACAATTGTGCCGCTCCAAATGGCAGACGCGATAGCATTGTTTTAAGTATTTTAAAAGATGAATGGTTTGGGGGAGTTAAAGAAAAATTGAAAGCTAAAATTGAAAAAGAAAGAATCACTTATTCCCAGTGAAATTTTCTGTATATTAAACTTTATATGAAAAAATATTTTCTCCTCATAACGCTTGTGTTTTTTGTAGCAATTTCAACTGCACAAGAAAACCACACTATAAAAGGAACGGTAATGAACGATGCCGATGACGCCATTTTGGAAAATGTAAACATAGTAAACTTAAACCAAGTAAAAGGAACTACCACTAACGAAAAAGGAGAGTTCGCAATTAAAGCTGCTGTAAATGATACGCTCTATTTTTCGTACCTGGGTTTTAAATCGTTGCGGGTGCGCGTTACAAACGACTGGTTAAAATTTGGCGATATAAAAGTAAAAATGACCGAGCTGGGTATTGCGCTGGAAGAAGTAGTTGTAAAACCTGTGCAACTTACTGGCTATGTAGAAATTGACGCAAAACTCATTCCTATATACGATAATTACCGATACCGAATTTCGGGACTTAGCTCTGGATACGAAGGCGGAAGCAATCAACCAGGCGCGGTAAGTAAAGTTTTAAGTTCTATTTTTAATCCTGCCGATTTTCTGTATAACGTTTTTGGGAAACGACCACGACAGATGAAAAAACTTCGCAAAATGAAGGAAGATGACGAAATTAGAAACCTGCTGCAAAGCAAATTCGACCGCGAAACATTAATGGCTGTTTTGCAATTAGAACGGCCCGATATAGATGAAATTTTAAATAAATGTAACTATTCTAAAAATTTTATTCGCACTGCGAACGATTTGCAAATTCTCGATGCAATTAGCGTTTGCTATGAAGAATACAAAATACTAAATCGCGAAAAATAGCAACTTTTCTTTATTTTTTAACAACAATCAATATCTTTAAAAGTATTTTTAAGGAAAATTGATTTTTATGAAAGAAATTGTCAATAAGCAACGTACATTTTTTAATACCCACGCTACCAAAAACATTCAATTTAGAAGAAAACAACTAAAAACGCTTCAACAAGCCTTAAAGCAAAATGAAGCGGCAATGCACGAAGCTATTTATAAAGACTTTAAAAAGTCTGAATTCGATAATTATTCTACCGAAATTTCGCTGCTTTATAAAGATATTAAAGAAGCTAGAATAAATGTTTTTAAGTGGGCTCGAAGAAAAAACGTTTCTACGGGAATCCTTAATTTTCCTGCTTCCAGTTTTATCATTCCAGAGCCTTTAGGCGTTTGTTTAGTTATTGGCGCGTGGAATTATCCGTATCAGCTTTCCTTAGCTCCTGTAATTGCAGCAATTGCCGCCGGAAATACTGTTGTTTTAAAACCCAGTGAATTGCCTTCGCACACTGCAGCCTTAATGGCAAAAATTGTAAAAGAGCATTTTGATCCGTCTTTTTTCACAGTAATCGAGGGAGGAGTAGATGAAACCCAGGAATTATTAAAGCAGAAATTCAACAAAATATTCTTTACCGGAAGTTCCAAAGTGGGCAAGATAGTTTACAAAGCCGCCGCTGAAAATTTAACGCCTGTAACCTTAGAATTAGGTGGAAAGAGCCCAGCAATTGTTACTGAAAATTGTAATCTTAAAATCTCTGTTAAACGGTTAGTTTGGGGAAAATTCCTTAACGCTGGTCAAACCTGCATTGCGCCAGACTATGTACTGGTTCATAAAAGCATTGAAAAGAAATTTTTAGAGCAAACCAAACAAGAAATTATTAGTCAGCATTTTGCTTATGAAAACGATAATTATCTTCAAATTATAAACAACCGAAACTTTGAACGACTCACAGAAATGATTGATTCAAAAAAAATATATTTTGGAGGTGAAACAAATCCCGATACCCGATACATTCAACCTACGGTTATGCAGCACGTAACTTTAGATGATGCTGTTATGCAGGAAGAAATCTTTGGTCCAATACTCCCAGTTATTCCGTATGACACAATTGAAGAAGCGATTTCAATTGTAAATAGCTTACCGAAACCATTATCGTGTTATGTATTTACCAAAAGCGATTCGGTAAAAAAGAAAGTTTTAAAGGAAATTTCATTTGGCGGAGGCGCAATAAACGATACCGTAATGCATATAACAAATTCCAATCTGCCCTTTGGCGGCGTGGGCCATAGCGGCATGGGCAATTATCACGGCGAAGCCGGCTTCAAGGCATTTACACATTACAAAAGTGTGATGGATAAACCTACTTGGCTGGATCCCTCAATTCGCTATTATCCGCACACGCCTTTTAGATTGAAGTTGATGCGTTGGTTGCTGAGACTTTAATTTAAACGCTGTCGGACTTGTTACTCCCATTTTTTTAATTTTCACTAACTTACAAAGCAGAATCAAAAACGCACTCTCAATGAAAAAGCTTTACATATTCCTATTAATTTTTAGCACGCAATTGGTTTTCGCGCAAATACGTTTTCAGAATATTCCTGAAAACGCAATATATCCTGAAAGCAGAGCAATTGAAACAATTACGGCAAACATAGCCTATCAAGGTTACGAAGAAACCCAAGCTTACTTTGGACAAGGGGAATATGAAATTTTTTTAGACAATGTTGATGGCGTTTTAGACAATCCAATCATTATTCTCGACGGGTTTGATCCGGGAGACTCTCGCGGTATTCCCGGCCTTTACGCGAGCCTAAGTTTTGGCGGACAAAATATGGCAGATATCCTTCGCGATGAGGGTTTTGATATTGTAATTCTCAATGCTCCAGTTTATACCACCGATGGGAAAACCATAGACGGCGGCGGCGATTATATTCAACGAAATGCGATGGTTTTAATAGCAATGATACAGCAGTTGAAGGCAGATAAAGTTGGCGATAACGAGCTTGTCGTTCTCGGTCCAAGTATGGGTGGGCTTATTGCGCGCTACGCACTTTCGTATATGGAAAACAATACTTTAGACCCCGAAACACGTCTTTATATTTCGTTTGATTCGCCACATCGCGGTGCAAACATTCCAATAAGTCTTCAGTATTTAATTAATTATTTTGCGCAACAAGTAGGCGATGCTACAGCGCAACAAGTTGTTGATCAATTGCTCAATTCGCCAGCAGCTAAAGAAATGCTTACAGATCATTTACTCGGCCATCTTTTAGCGGGTTCAACTTATGAGCAAGATCCAACCAAATTATTGCCTATGGGCGCCCCGGGTTTTAGAAACGAATTTCAAGCAGAGCTCGATGCGCTTGGTTTTCCAAATTCTGTGCGTAACGTTACAATGATTAATGGCGCTGGCAATGGAACAACCACCGGCAGTCCGGGAATTACCATTGTGGATACAAACCTGCAAATTGACGCTTTTACAGATGTAGATGTAGCGCTCAAATTTACACCTGCGGCCAGCCAAACCAACACAGTTACCGATGTAACCGTAAACTTTTTTGGAGCTCCAATAGATACCTTTCAAACTACGGCGCAGTCAACTAACAATAGTGATGGCGTAGATAGCGCACCGGGTGGCACCGGTAGTATTAGCGATGCACTTGGCGATGGTGGCGGTAACCAAGTTTTAATAGATTTTATCAACGCCCTGCAACAAGATTTGTATAGTTTTATTCCCACCATGAGTGCCTTGGCGATTGATAATCCAGACTGGTTTGCAATTCCAAATTTAAGCGATTCTCCTTTTGTAAATTTTTACATTCCAACCGAAAATGAGGACCACGTAACCGTAACTGCAGCGAGTGCTCAATTTGCTTTAGATGAAATAAGAAATGGGGTAATGTCGGTTGGCGAAAATCAATTTTTGAATCAATTTATACTTGCGCAAAACCCTGTTCAAAATAATATTCAAATTGTAATTCCGAATAATGTTTCAGTAAAAAAACTAACTACTACGGTTTTCAGCATCACGGGTCAAAAATTGATGCATCAAACTTGGACGAATGCAAACGGCAAACTCACTTGGAATCACAATCTTTCAACTGGAATTTACTTTTTGAAACTGCAACATGGTGCGTCAGTCCAAACCATAAAAATGATTGTTGAATAAACGCTTTTTTATAATGAAGAAATTTGTAATCGCCGCTGCTATTGGCTTCGGACTGTTTTCGTGCACTCCAAAGAAGGAAAACGTAATTGCAGTAGATGTGTTGTTAATCCCTTCGGAAGAAATGTATGCGCAATCGCTTCAGCTTAATTCTTTTATAAATAAGAACAATCCTGAAACCATTAAACTCGATAAAAATCACGTGCCACATATAACATTGTTGCAGTGTTTTATAAACGAAAGCGATTTACCGAAAGTGAATAAAGCGTTGGCAGGTTTATTTGAAGATATAAAAAATCACGATTTAAAAGCTGAAAGCCTTTTCTATTACGAAGAAAAAGAAGCAAGTTTCTCGATGATTCGCATTGAAAATTCAACGCCATTAATGGATATTCACAAAAAATCTATCGCACTGTTAAAACCTTTTATAGTGAAAAATGGCTCTGAAAATTCTTTTGTTCCAAACCCCGATGGAAGTGCAATCAGTGAGTCTACAGTAACCTATGTGCCTGCTTTCATTGAAAAATATAGTTACGAAAATTTCGATCCGCACATAAGTCTCGGCGTTGCAGAAGTTAGTCTTTTGGATAATCTTACAGTGTATGTATTTAAACCAATTCATTTTAAGGCAACATCGGTTAGCTTGTACCAATTGGGCGATCACGGCACTGCTCAAAAGCTACTTTGGCAATCTGAATAATTGCAAAACTACAATCGATTGGTTAGGTCGAGCGCAGTCGTGACCTTTTGGTAAATGGGAGTTTTGAGTGCTCAACGGCAGCCGGGTGGACATTCCAAGCAAATTGTAAACAGCTTCATTTTTATACCCGCCATTTTAAAAACTTTTTAAATTTTCTCAAGTGCAGCTTTAATGAAAGTTTCACCTTTTAAAATTTCAAAAGATTTATTTTTTGCTACCGAATCTTCCAACGAACCAACCAAGGTTTCGGCAACATCACGGCGGGGTATTTCGCCACTTTTATTTAGTTTGTTGTCAATTTCAATTTTACCATTTCCCTCGTTATTGGTTAAAGCACCCGGACGAACAATAGCATATTCTAAACCCGACTGCTTTAAATGTTCATCGGCATTGTGTTTTGCTTCGAGATAATCCTTTAAGTCTGAAGCTTCTTCAGGGTTGTCGGCGCCCATCGAGCTTAGCATTACAAACTTTTTCACATTAGATTCCTTTGCGGCATCAATTAATTTTTTTGCGCCTTCTTGGTCAACTTCTTTCACGTTTTTACCACCCGAACCAGCGGCAAAAATTACGCGGTCAATTCCTTTTGTGGTTTCGCTCACATCCTTTTCAAGATCGGCAAGTATGGTTTGCACGCCTTCATTTTTAAAGTGCGACACTTGTTCCGCTTTCCGCACCATTGCAATAGGTTCGAATTTATCTGAATTTTTTAAAATTGAAATTATTTTTTTTCCGGTGGTGCCGTTTGCACCTGCAACTAATATTTTTTCCATAGTTTCAAGATAAGGCACTTTTAAACGACATAAATGCAATTTCACATCCTTTAACCTTTCAAAATCTGTAATTTGTTATTTCATTAACAAGAGAAACACACGCTTAAAATGGACGATTGATTTTTGAAGTGTAGCTATTTCTTCACAACTAATTATTCAGTCATAATTTTACTGCTTATCTTTACGGTCAAACAAATTATTCTATGGATTACACTGCAAAAATGCTTCGCGACGATGCACTTAAAGGAAAAACAATAGTCGTAACAGGCGGCGGAAGCGGTCTAGGAAAGGCAATGACAACTTATTTTTTAGAGTTGGGCGCCAATGTTGTTATTACGTCTCGAAATCTTGAAAAGCTTCAAACTGTAAAAAAAGAACTTGAAGCAACTACCGGTGGCAAAGTGTTGCCACTACAATGCGATGTTCGAAATTACGATGAGGTTGAAGCAATGGTGGAAGCTTCGGTAAAGGAATTTGGCAGTGTCGATGTTTTATTAAATAATGCTGCTGGTAATTTTATTTCGCCAACCGAAAGACTTTCAGCAAATGCTTTTGATACTATTATAGACATTGTTTTAAAAGGAACAAAAAACTGTACACTTGCATTTGGAAAACATTGGATAGAGCAAAAAGAAACCAATAAAACGGTTTTAAATATAGTTACAACCTATGCGTTCACCGGTTCGGCTTATGTGGTTCCAAGCGCAACAGCAAAAGCCGGCGTTTTAGCAATGACGCGCTCTTTGGCGGTTGAATGGGCAAAATACGGCATTCGTTTTAACGCAATTGCTCCGGGTCCGTTCCCAACAAAAGGCGCGTGGGATAGACTATTGCCTGGCGATTTAAAAGAAAAGTTTGACCCATCTAAAAAAGTACCTGTAAAACGTGTGGGTGAACACCAAGAACTTGCAAATCTTGCGGCGTATTTGGTTTCAGATTTTTCAGCCTATATCAACGGCGAAGTTGTTGTCATTGACGGAGGCGAATGGCTTCAGGGTGCGGGACAAATGAACCAACTTGAAGCAGTGCCTCAACAAATGTGGGATATGCTAGAGGCGATGATTCGTGAAAAGAAAACTAAGTAAAATTGCTTTAAGCTACAGGCTGTAAAATTTAGTCAAAATAAGTATAAGCTTACAGTCCAAAGCTTACGGCTTAATGCCAATGTTCACTTCCTGTTAACAAAAATGATTTTCTATCCACATAATTAATTGTACTTTTAACTGCTAAAATCTTAGGTAATTAATGGGTAAAATAATTGCAATTGCAAACCAAAAAGGAGGTGTGGGAAAGACCACAACCTCAGTGAATTTAGCGGCCTCATTGGGCGTTTTAGAGAAGAAGGTTTTACTTATTGATGCAGATCCGCAAGCTAACGCAACGTCAGGTTTGGGTATTGATGTTGAAAATGTAGAAATTGGAACGTACCAATTGCTCGAGCACAGTGCGACGACAAAGGATGCTATTGTGTCTACCAACTCGCCAAACTTAGATTTAATTCCGTCGCATATAGATTTAGTGGCGATTGAAATTGAATTGGTAGATGTAGAAAATCGTGAATATATGCTCAAAAATGCTGTTGAAAGCTTAAAAGCAGATTACGATTATATACTTATAGATTGCGCGCCATCATTGGGCTTGTTGACTTTAAATGCATTAACAGCAGCAGATTCTGTTATAATTCCTATTCAATGTGAATATTTTGCTTTGGAAGGACTTGGGAAACTTTTAAACACTATTAAAAGTGTTCAAAAAATACACAATGTAAACCTCGATATTGAAGGTTTATTACTCACAATGTACGACCAACGTTTACGGCTTTCAAACCAAGTGGTAGATGAGGTGAAAAAGCATTTTGACGAAATGGTTTTTGAAACAATCATTCAGCGTAATGTACGTTTAAGTGAAGCGCCCAGTTATGGCGAAAGCATTATTAGTTACGATGCTTCAAGCAAAGGAGCCGATAATTATTTAAGTTTGGCGCACGAATTAATTAAGAAAAACGAAAAAGAATAAATGGCGAAAGCGACCAAAAAACAAGCATTAGGCCGCGGACTTTCAGCACTGTTGAAAGATCCTTCTAATGATATAAAATCTGTTGCAGACAAAAATGCCGACAAAGTTGTGGGCAGTATCGTGGAGCTTGAATTGGGTAGTATTGAAGTTAACCCCTTCCAGCCGCGAACTAGTTTTAATGAAGATTCACTGCGCGAGTTGGCTTCTTCTATTAAAGAATTGGGCGTAATTCAGCCCATTACAGTTCGCAAATTAGATTTCGATAAATACCAACTTGTAAGTGGTGAACGCCGTTTTCGCGCTTCAAAATTGGTTGGATTAGAAACTATTCCGGCTTACATTCGCATTGCAAATGATCAAGAATCTCTGGAAATGGCTTTGGTTGAAAACATCCAAAGACAAGATTTAGACCCTATTGAAATCGCCCTTTCCTATCAAAGATTAATTGAAGAAATAAGCGTTACGCAAGAAGAACTGAGTGATAGAGTAGGGAAGAACCGCTCTACAATTGCCAACTATTTGCGTTTACTGAAATTAGACCCAATTATTCAAACCGGCATGCGCGATGGTTTTATTAGTATGGGTCACGGGCGTGCATTAATTAATATTGACAATTTAAGCGATCAATTAGATATTTACGAAAAGATTTTAAGTCAGAATCTTTCTGTTCGCGATACGGAAGCTTTAGTCCGAAATTTTAAAAACCCCGATCAAAAGTCGGCGCCACAAAAGAAAATCGCACCGCCTTTCGCTAAAAGAGCAAAGAAAGAATTGACAGATCTCTTTGAAACTTCAGTTGAAGTAAAAGTTTCAAAATCTGGTAAAGGGCAGCTTGTAGTTCCTTTTAAAAATCAAGATGACTTCGAACGTATTTTGAAGCTAATCAAAAGTGAGAAATAACTTCCTAAATATTCTTCTATTTCTCTTCGCCACTTCCCTGTTTGCGCAGACTTCTGATACTTTAACAGTTAAAAAAGAAGAAAAGGTAATCGTGGTAAATGACTCTATTCTGCCAAAAAACGAATACCAGCCACTAGCTCCGGCTAAGGCTGCATTTTACTCTGCGGTGCTACCCGGACTGGGACAAGCTTACAATAAAAAATATTGGAAAATACCAATTATTTATGCTGGAATGGCCGCTGGAATTTACTTTTACAAACAACAAGATGACGATTATAACCGGTTTAGAGATGCGTATAAAAGAAGGCTGGCTGGATATACCGATGACGAATTTCAAGGAATTTCAGACGATAGATTAATAAACGCTCAAAAATCTGCACAAAAAAATAAAGGACTTAGTGTAATCGTTACTGTTGCCTTTTATTTGTTAAATGTTGTGGATGCTAACGTAGATGCGCATTTAAAGCAATACGAAGTAAGTGAAGATTTATCGCTGCAACCTAACTTTAATTTCAACGAATTTAACGCCAAGCCGCAATATGGAATGTCGTTGACATATCGGTTTAAGTAGTTAGAGGAAAGAGGAAAGAGGAAAGAATAAAGAGTACAGAATAAAGAAGAAGAAACACATGAAAATTGCACTTCTCGGATACGGTAAAATGGGTAAAGTGATTGAAAAATTGGCTTTAGACAGAGGTCATACAATAGTATTTAAAAGTACGGCAGACACTTCCGAAGGAAACTTTGAAGCTGCCGATGTTGCCATTGAATTTTCTGCGCCAGAAGCTGCGGTGGATAATATTTCAAAAGCTTTAAAAGCTGAAATTCCTGTAGTTTCCGGGACTACCGGTTGGCTAAATAAATATGATGAAATGGTAAAGTTATGTGAAAACCGTAACGGAAGCTTCATTACAGCGTCAAACTTCAGCGTGGGGGTTAATCTATTTTTTAGTATTAATGAATACGCAGCAAAGTTGATGGCGCCTTGGAAAGAGTACGATGTTTCAGTTGAAGAAATTCATCATACTGAAAAGAAAGATGCCCCAAGCGGCACGGCAATTTCAATAGCTGAAAGCATTTTAAAACATAGCGAAAAGCAGGATTGGAAGTTGAATTCTTCAGAAGAAAACAACCTGAAAATTACCGCTAAACGCGAAGAAGATGTAAAGGGAACGCATACCGTTTCTTACATTTCTTCCATAGATACTATTTCTTTAGAACACGTGGCGCACAGTCGCGAAGGTTTTGCGAAAGGTGCTATCTTGGCTGCAGAATTTTTAAAGGATAAAAATGGTGTTTTTACAATGAAAGACGTCTTGGGAATATAAACTTAGCATACATAAAGAATAAATATTAGTAATAGAAAATTAAGGAAATGAGTTGGACAGAATGGTTTATATTTTTTTTGATAGTTCAGGTAATCCATTTTGCCGGAACGTGGAAGTTGTATCAAGCAGCTGGTAGAAAAGCTTGGGAAGCAGCAGTACCCGTGTACAACGCGGTAGTTTTAATGAAAATTATTAACCGTCCGTGGTGGTGGACGATTCTACTGTTTATTCCTATTGTAAATTTAATTATGTTTCCAGTAGTCTGGGTAGAAACCCTTCGAAGCTTCGGCCGTAATTCTACTACAGACACGACTTTGGTTTTATTAACCTTGGGATTGTACCTATATTATATAAACTATACGCAAGACCTTGTTCATATAAAAGATAGAAGCTTAAAACCCCGCACATCGACCGGCGAATGGGTGAGTTCAATTTTGTTTGCTGTAGTTGCTGCAACTATTGTGCATACCTATGTAATGCAACCGTTTACCATCCCAACTTCTTCCTTAGAAAAAACTTTGTTAGTAGGCGATTTTCTTTTTGTAAGTAAGTTTCACTACGGAGCGCGTACGCCAATGACGCCAATTGCCTTCCCGATGGTGCACGATACTATTCCGGTAGTTCGTACTAAATCATATCTCTCGGAGCCCCAGATTCCGTACTTCAGACTTCCGGGTTTCCAAGATATAAAACGCAACGATATTGTTGTATTTAATTGGCCTGTTGATACGGTAAGAATGTTTTTTGACAAATCTGGGAAGTATTATAAAAAACCGATAGATAAAAAATCGAACTATGTTAAGCGTTGTGTTGGGCTTCCAGGCGATTCTTTAGAAGTTCGCGATGGTTATGTTTTTATAAACGGAAAGAAAAATGATTTGCCAGATAGAGCCAAGATTCAATTTGCATATCAAGTGAGTACAAACGGGCAGCTCAATCCAGAAATGCTACACAATCGTTATAATATTACAGATCGTTATGGGTATCAAAATGGTACGTATGGGTTTTCGGCTATTTCGGAAGAATCCTTAAATATGCTTAAAAACAATCCGAGTGTAGTTGATGTTAGGCGAATTAGGGGTGAAAAAGGTGAATGGGACCAACGTATTTTCCCCAATAATCGCAACTATCCATGGAATAATGATTTTTTTGGTCCTTTATATATTCCGAAGAAAGGCGCCACAGTTGCCATTACCCCAGAAACATTGCCATTGTACAAACGTATTATTGAAGTTTACGAAGGTAGTGAACAAGGGGTTGACAATACAATTACCCAATCTGGAACCGAAATATTATTAAACGGAAAACCGCTTACCCAATACACTTTTAAAATGGACTACTATTGGATGATGGGTGACAACCGAAACAATAGTGAAGACGCCCGAACCTGGGGGTTTGTTCCGTTTAATCACGTGGTTGGAAAACCCGTATTTGTATGGATGAGTTGGGATAGTTTAAATAAAAAAGTGCGTTGGGATCGATTGTTCACTACCGTTGGGGGTAGCGGAAAACCCGTTTCATATTTAATGTATTTTGTAATTGTAGTTATTGGTTGGTTCGCTTTTGATTTTTATAGGAAGCGAAAAAAAGGAACTAAATAACAGCACCTCGGTCTGTTTGAGCGCAGTCTAAAACTACATAAGTTTTACTGCGCTCAAAACACCACCGTTATTCGGGAATTAATCTGAAAATTCCTTGTCCTTCAACGGCAATATATATTAATCCGTCAGGTCCCATTTTTACATTGCGCACGCGCCCGATGTCTTGGGCAATTTTTTCACGATTTGTTACTTTTTTGCCGTCTAACGTAAGTAATTCAACATAGGCAAACTTTAAAGAACCAACCAATAGCTTTCCTTTCCATTGCGGGTATTTATCGCTAGTAACAAAGTCCATTCCGCAGGGTGCAATTGAGGGTACCCAGTAGTAAATAGGTGGCTCTATTCCCGGTCTTGTTTTTTCATCTGTAATTTTAGTGCCGCTGTAATTTACACCATAGGTAACTTCCATCCATCCGTAATTGGCGCCCTTTTTAACGATGTTTATTTCATCCCCACCTTTTGGACCGTGTTCGTGCATCCAGATTTTTCCTGTTTCGGGATGTTTTGCCATTCCTTGTGGATTGCGATTTCCGTAGGTGAAAATCGCCTTTTTTGCATTAGGTTCGTTGTAAAATGGATTGTCCTCAGGGATGCTTCCGTCATCATTTAATCGGTATATTTTTCCCCCATCGCGAGTTATATCTTGCGGGTTTACTTCGCGTGCGCCACGTTCGCCTATTGAAAAGTAAACATAACCCTCATCGTCAAACTCTATGCGCGACCCAAAATGTTGACCAGCAGTTGTGTTGGGACCGGCTTTATACAATGTTTCAATATTTGTAAGCGAATTGGCTGTTAATTTGCAACGCATCAAAGCCGTGTGACCACCTTTTTCCGGCCCCTCTTTTGAAGCGTAGGTAATATAAATCCACCCGTTTTCATTATAATTAGGATGTAATGTAATATCGAGCAAGCCGCCCTGCCCACTGTTGTAAACTTCAGGCACATTTGCTATTTCGGTTTTTTCGCCATTTTTAAAGTGAATTAAACGTCCGTCTTTCTCGGTAATAAGCATACTTCCATCTGGGAGCCACGTCATTCCCCAAGGTATTGTAAGGTCTTTAACTACAGCTTCAATTTTATACGATTGTGGCTCGGTTTGTAAAGCCACATCATTTTTTTTCTTTTGTTGTGCACAGGAGGCAAAAACGATGAATGCCGTTGCGAATAAAATATACTTTTTCATAAATAATTTGTTTTCAAAAAGATAGTGAAATTTTACTAAAAATATCTAAGCCTCTTCTCGATTTTTAAAATTAGATAGATTTTCTATTCATTAAAAAGTGAAATAGCGAAATTTTTTTCTCAGATTGAAAAATTATCGTAACTTTTTAATCTCCTCACTTAATACTCACTTTAGGCTTTAATGTGCTAGTAAACAGCTTAATAGCGAGCGCTTGCTTAGTTTAATAATCGCTTGCAGAAGCTGTATTTTACTGCATTTGAGTGTAATAAGCAAAAATGCAGGTTTTTTACAAGCGAGAAACGCGCAAAATTTGAAAACAACCAAACAACCGATAATATGGAACCACTTAAAAAACTTGTAGTTTATGGAAATAAGGAAACCGACGAAGAAGGCGCCATTGTATACAATTTACAAACTAGTAATAGAGATGTTTCCAATGAGCACGAAATACATTTAGAAGCAAACGATAAACTGTTGCAGTTAGTGCTTGACGATGGCACATCCTGGATGTGCGATGCAGCAACCATGCACGAAGTTTTTCCCGAGCTCGACCCAGCATTAAAACCGCCCGGTAGCCGCGATATTCAAACTGATGTTTTTGTACTTCCAAATTCAGTTGAAGCTCCTGCAACCGAAAGAGGTATAATAGGTAAAATTGCTTTAAAGCTGTTAAAAGTATTTGCTAAAAAAACAGTTGGTAAGGGAGTGGTAGCACTTGCTGAAAAACTGGAAAACCAACATCTGCAAAACGAAATAGACACTACCATTCTTCCAAAAAAGTACCTAGAAAAAGGAGCTGCCTTATTTACAATAAATAAAGAATTTAAATTTGGCGTCTTTGATGGGAAACCTTCCAATCGTCCCTTCTTTCTATTTATTCACGGAACAAATTCAGATACTTTTGGCGCGTTTCAAGATTTAAAGGGAACGCCCACTTGGGATACTTTACATGAGTTATACGGTGAAAACGTACTCGCCTTTCAGCATAGAACCCTTACTGAAAGTCCCTTGTTAAATGCGGTGAAGCTTGCCAAAATGCTTCCCGATAATTCGGTTGTACACCTGCTTACACATTCGCGAGGTGGAATTGTAGGCGATATTTTAAATAAATATAGCAGTAATAACGAGGCGTCTGCAATAGGATTCAACAATACTCATATCTCACTGCTTGAACAGGAGGAAGATAGAGAGGACGATATAAAGAACATTGAAGCTCTAAATAAAATTTTTAAAGACAAAAAAATTACAGTTGCCAAATTTATTCGAGTAGGTTGTCCGGCTGCCGGTACCAAACTTGCTTCAAAGAGATTAGACCATATTTTAAACGTATTTTTAAATTTAGTAAATATTGTAGGCGGCGTATTTGGTGATATTTTAAAAGAATTACTCTCCGCTGCGGTTGAAAGCAAAGACGATGTAAATGTGCTTCCCGGTTTAGAAGCCCAACGACCCGAATCGCCATTTATTAAAATTTTAAACGACCCTTCTTCCGAAAATGCGATTAACGGAAAACCATTGGCTGTTATTTCGGGAAATGGGCGGGTGAGTTTTTCGGGGCAAGGACTTTTTGTAATTCTCGGAAAACTTTTTTACTGGCAACGTAACGATTTAGTTGTAAATACAGACTCTATGTATTTAGGAGTGAAACGTGCCAATAATATTCAGTATTTCTTTGATCAAGGTGCCGATGTAAACCACGTAAAATATTTCGAAAATGAAAAAACCCGAGAGGCAATTGCACTCGCTTTAAAAACCGCCGACGGACAGTTAATCCCCGGTTTTAAAAGCATTCCCCAGTATCAAATCCCCGGCAGCGATAGAGCGCTCATTGAATCTGGCGAGTTGTATCCATCTCCCACGCCGCCTTCAGGCACCAAGCCTATAGTTGTGCTACTACCGGGTATCATGGGTTCCAATTTAACACAAAAAGATAAGGAAATTTGGCTTCATTACGGCCGCATACTTAGCGGAGGCTTGTTAAACCTTGGATATTCTAATGTGAATAAAATTATAGCAGATTCTGTTGTAAAAACTTCGTATTACAAATTGTACAAATGGTTATCTGGTAAATACGATGTGGTTGTGTATCCGTTTGATTGGAGAAAACCACTTCCCGAATGTGCAAGCGAATTTAATACCAAAATTAAAAGCTTGATGAAAATTGAGCAACCCATAAAAATTATTGGTCATTCTATGGGAGGTGTTTTGGTGCGCGATTTTATTATTAATCACGATGAAACTTGGCAGGAGCTAAAAGCGACTAAAGGTTTTAGAATGTTATACTTGGGCTCTCCCTTGGGCGGTTCTTTTAGAATTCCCTCGGTTTTATTTGGGGAAGATCCTATTATTAAAAAATTAAGCAAATTAGATTTATTTCATTCTAAAAAAAGATTGCTTAAAATGTTTTCTAAATTTCCCGGAATCTTAGCTTTATTGCCACTTACAACCGATCCGAAAAACGATTTTGCAAATATGCAAACGTGGAAAGATATGCGCAAATATTTCGGAAAATCGAGTTGGCCACTTCCCTCGCAAGCAGATCTCAATTATTTTAAAAATTACCGAGATACTATATTAAGTAAGAAAGATGAAATAGATTATACCAATATGGTGTATATAGCCGGAAAGGATAAAATGACGCCGTGTGGTTATTATTTAGATAAAATTCCACCCAAAAAACAACTGTATTTTCTCTACACCAGCGAAGGCGACCAAAGTGTAACTTGGGCATCTGGTATTCCCAAACAACTTGCCGATGCCAATGCCGTTTATTACGCTCGCGTTACACATGGTGCTCTAGCAAACGACCCCGACCTCTTTAACGCAATAGAAGAAATACTTGCTACCGGACAAACCAATTTGCTCCGCAATACAAAACCGCTGCTTCGAGGCGAAGAAAAAATATTTAGAGCCGAACCGGATGTAGATTTTGATCTTTCTGAAGGCGGATTAGAAAGAACGATTTTAGGGCTTGAAAAAGAAACCGAAACAGTTGGCAGCCAAATTCCTGTAACAGTTAAGGTAAGCAACGGCGATTTACGATATGCGTCGTATCCAATAATCGCGGGACATTTTTTAAATGATGGAGTGCTATATGCCGAACGTTCTATAGACAATTATTTAGAAGGAAATTTAACTTCAAAACATAGACTGGGACTTTACCCCGGCGAAATTGGAACCAATGCAATCTTTGGAAAACCTAAGAATAGTGATTTTGAAGGCGCAATAATCGTTGGTCTTGGCGAGCCCGATCAACTTACCTCATTTCAACTTTCAAAATCGATAGAGCAAGGCGTACTCAATTATTTATTAAGCCTTCGTGGAACTGCCATACCTAAAAAAGGCATTGGTATTTCTTCCTTAATTATCGCAACTGGCTACGGTGGCCTTACAGTTGAAGGATCTCTAAAAGCCATTATAGATGGCGTAAATCGTGCAAACGAAAAGGTTAAAATGCTGGGTGACGAAGGTTATAGAACCGTGCAGTATATAGAAATAGTAGAGCTCTATGCCAGTAAAGCGCTTAATTGTATGTACGTGCTTAATAAAATAGCAAATAAAGAAAATACAACTTACAATATTATTCTCGGTAGCAAACGCATTAAAAACTTACTAGGAATAAAAAAGAGAACCCCCCTAGACAATGCCGAAGGTTGGTGGAATCGTATTACAATTAAACACAAAGAAGCCAACGAACAAACGGGAGAACCTGCCAGCATGGTTTTTGGATCTTCTACCAATGATTCTCGCGAAGAAGAAAATGAACTTTACAGCAGCACCCCTTTAATTGATTTGTTTATTTCTGAAGTTTCAAGCAGCAATCAATGGTCTTCCTGTACCGCAAAAACACTTTTCGAACTATTAATTCCGAATAACTTAAAAGAAAAATTAAAACGTAAAGGTAATATTTCTTGGATACTCGATTCCAAAACGGCATCCTACCCGTGGGAATTACTGCAGGACAATACTACAAATGCCAAACCCCTTTGTATAAATGCCGGTATGATTCGCCAACTATCCACAAAAGATTACCGAATAAATATAAAACGTGTTGCCGAAAAAGGCGCATTAATAATTGCCGATCCAGTTTTAGACGGCTATATATCGCAGTTGCCGGGTGCAAAAGAAGAAGGAATGATGGTGAAGGAAACCTTAGAAAACGTGGGTTATCCAACTACACATCTTATAGGAACGGGAGCAGAAAGTATAGTTAAAAATTTCTTCTGCAACGATTATTCAATAATACACTTGGCGGGCCACGGAGTATTTAATCCAAAATCGCCAAAAAAATCTGGAATGGTTATCGGGAAGGAGATATTTCTTACCGTATTTGAAATAGAGCAAATGCCAGTAGTCCCTGAACTCGTTTTTGTAAACTGCTGTCATTTGGGTTATAGCAATGCCACAGACGAACGGTTTTATCGCGATAGGTATAAGTTGGCTGCAAATATTGGCACGCAGTTAATTAGCATAGGGGTTAAAGCTGTTATTGCTGCGGGATGGGCCGTTAATGACGCCGCGGCATTAGATTTTGCACAAGTGTTTTACAACAGTATGTTTGGCGGTGACAATTTTGGCGATGCCGTAAAAAATGCGCGAAATTATATTTATGAGAAACATCCCGAAAACAATACGTGGGGCGCATACCAGTGCTACGGAGACCCATTTTTTAAACTAAAAGGTATTTCAGGCGGAAAGGGTTCCTGGTCGCCAAGCTATATAGTTCCGCAGGAAGCAGAGATAGATTTAGAAAATTTACTCAACCAATTACAAATGGCTACAAGCGCAAACAACGACCATTTAGCAGATTTAAAAACAATAATGACAGCTGTAGATAGAGATGTATCTCGAACCCCGCAAATAGTTGAAAGAGTGGCCAAAATTTATCAAGAATTAGCAATGTATGTAGAAGCCACCGGGAAGTTTGAAGAACTTTTAAAAATGGAACACGCAGATTTTTCCTTCTCGTGTATGGAGAAGTATTGTAACACACGTTCAAAACTTTACATCAGAGAAATTTTTGAAACCGAAGCTGTAGCAGCAGGTTCTTTAGAAGAAAACTACAACAAAACCGAACGGGTTATTAGCGATCTAGAGGTATTGCTTTTTGCGGGAGAAACTGCCGAACGTCACAATCTTTTAGGGAGTGCATTTAAGCGGTTGGCCATGCTCGCACCAAATGCTAAAAAACGAACCAGTGCCTATAAATCAGCAATTTCACATTATGAAAGAGCGTATAAAAATAACTTTAACACTAATAAAATATACTCCTTGGTAAATTCCATTGAAATAGGTTGTTTGTTAGTTTTTAGTGAAGCTATAAAAGAGGGCGGAGAATTTACAGTTGATAAGAATAAATACCAATTGCGAAGTTTTTCCGAAGCCAAACAAACGCTTTTAAACCTAAAGGAAAAATTAGTAGAAAAATCGCAAGACAACGACCTAAATTACTGGGATTTAATAGCTTTATTAAATATAAATTTATGTCTGCTATTTTTAATTGAAGACGATAAAATTGAAACAAAATGGGCTGAGGTTACGCAAAGCTTCAATAAAATATGGAGAAAGGCAGGCTCCGTGGCTAATAAAGTAGCAGAGTTGGAACATCTCGATTTTTTAACTCGGTCATTAAATGCAGCCGCTGGTGTTGAAGGTGAAAGCTATAAACCCAATAAAGATTTAGAAACGCGAATAAATGAGTTAAAAACTGCCTTGCATACCATTCAAAAAAAAATAAAAACTAGAAATGTCGCCGATAAAAAATCTAATGCAAAAGCAAAGAATAATATAAAAACCAAACCAAAACCGAAAAACGAATCGAAACCTAAAAAATAAGGTAAATAGCAATTACTATAAAACCGAAGGTGTTTAAAAATAAATTCTGCCGTTGTAAATACGGTGAAATATACTTTTTAAACATCTTTTGTATTTATAAAACATCCTATTGGCATAATCTTTCTACAAATATTACCTTTAGCAAAATTTCTATTTATGAACGAAAAATTTAAAGCAACTGTAAATGAAAACTTTGAGTTTTCGTTGAGTTCAGACGACTTGAAAAAGTTGGATGTAATTTCTGCTAATAAAGAATCTAATATTATCTACAATAATAAATCGGTTGCCGTGGAAACACTTGAAACCGATTTCAATAAAAGAAACTACACCTTATCAATTAATGGCAATCGGTACCAAGTTACAATTGAAAACCAACTTGATGCCTTAATTTCGAAAATGGGTCTTTCGCTGGGTAACGCCTCGGTTGAAGACGAAATTAACGCACCTATGCCGGGCCTGATTTTAGAAGTAAATGTTTCGGTTGGCGACACTGTTTCAAAGGGCGATTATGTTTGTGTTTTAGAAGCAATGAAAATGGAGAATACCTTAACCGCGCCGCGCGATGGCGTAATTAAAGCGGTTAATATTACTAAAGGCGAAACCGTTGAAAAAGGAATGTTGTTAATAGAATTAGAGAAAAATGATTAAAAAAATACTAGTTGCCAACCGTGGCGAAATAGCTTTGCGAATAATGAAAACCGCCCAAAACATGGGGATTAAAACGGTTGCAGTTTTTTCAGAAGCAGATAGAAATGCACCGCACGTAAAATTTGCAGACCAAGCCATTTGTATTGGCCCGCCACCTTCCAACGAATCGTATTTGTTGGGCGATAAAATTATACAAGTAGCCAAAGAATTAAACGTTGACGCCATACATCCCGGCTACGGATTTTTAAGTGAAAATGCTGAATTTGCCGAAAACGTTGAAAAAAGTGGAATAATTTTTATAGGCCCCAAATCGCACGCAATCCGTATTATGGGGAGCAAACTCGCAGCCAAAGATGCGGTGAAAGCATACAATATCCCGATGGTTCCAGGAACAGATGAAGCTATTACAGATGTAAATGCAGCAATGGAAATTGCCGAAGAAATTGGTTTCCCAATTCTTATAAAAGCTTCTGCTGGCGGCGGTGGAAAAGGAATGCGAATTGTAGAAAATGCGAAAGAATTTGAAGACCAAATGAAACGCGCTATCAGCGAAGCCGAAAACGCATTCGGCGATGGTTCTGTTTTTATTGAAAAATTTGTAACCTCCCCACACCATATTGAAATTCAAGTGTTAGCCGATAATTTTGGAAACACAGTTCATCTTTTTGAACGCGATTGCAGTATTCAGCGTCGTCACCAAAAAGTTGTTGAAGAAGCGCCATCTGCCGTTTTATCTCCAGAATTACGTCAAACAATGGGCGAAGCAGCTATAAAAGTTGCCAAAGCTTGTAATTATATAGGTGCCGGGACAGTTGAATTTCTATTAGACGATAAGTACAATTTCTACTTTTTAGAAATGAACACCCGCCTCCAAGTGGAACACCCCGTAACCGAATTAATAACCGGTTTAGATTTGGTTGAGCAGCAAATAAATATTGCTAATAACGAAAAACTTTCCTTTGCACAAGAAGATTTAAAAATTACGGGTCACGCTTTTGAAGTTCGTGTTTACGCCGAAGACCCGCTAAATAATTTTATGCCAAGCGTCGGGAAACTTGAAGTTTATCGTCCGCCGAGCGGAAAAAACATTCGCGTTGATGACGGCTTTGCCGAGGGTATGCAAGTACCCATTCAATACGACCCCATGCTGTCCAAACTTATCACCTACGGAAAAACCAGAAATGAAGCGATGCAAACAATGCTAAAAGCCATTTCAGAATACGATGTTGAAGGTGTGAGTACAACATTATCTTTCGGAAAATTTGTCTTTGAACACAATGCTTTCCGCAGTGGAAATTTCGACACTAATTTTGTGAAGAAATACTATTCCGAAGAAAAGTTAAAAGCTGTAAATGAAGAAGAGGCAAAAATAGCAGCGCTTTTCGCATTGCAACAATATTTAAAAGATTCAGAAAAACTTCGACTACCGAAATAGCAAACTAAACCCCAATGCACTTTGAGCCTTTGGGGTTTTAATGGAATTACTATGACCCACAATAATAAAAAACTACAAGAAATAATTGCCGAAGCCAAAATGGGCGGCGGAGAAAAACGTATTGCCAAACAACACGAAAAGAAAAAACTCACCGCTCGCGAGCGAGTGGAATATCTTCTCGATGAAGGCTCTTTTGAAGAAATGGGCATACTTGTTACCCACAGAACTACCGATTTCGATATGCAAAAGGAAGTGTATTACGGCGATGGTGTTGTAACGGGCTACGGCACAATCAACAGTCGATTAGTTTATGTTTTTGCGCAAGATTTCACGGTTTTTGGAGGCGCACTTTCCGAAACCCATGCCGAGAAAATTTGTAAAATTATGGACCACGCAGTGAGCGTTGGTGCACCTGTAATTGGCTTAAACGATTCCGGTGGCGCGCGAATTCAGGAAGGTGTTCGTTCCTTGGGCGGATACGCCGATATTTTTTACAGAAACGTACAGGCTTCGGGCGTAATTCCGCAGATTTCAGCTATAATGGGACCTTGCGCTGGTGGCGCGGTTTATTCGCCGGCAATGACCGATTTTACAATGATGGTGCAAGACAGTAGCTATATGTTTGTTACCGGACCAAATGTGGTGAAAACCGTTACCAATGAAAATGTAACTTCAGAAGAATTAGGTGGCGCCCGTACTCACGCCACAAAAAGCGGAGTAACACATTTTACTGCGGCCAATGACATTGTGTGCTTGGAACAGATTAAAACCTTGCTGAGCTATCTGCCGCAAAACAATAAAACTGAGCCTGAAAAACTACCGTTTAAAGCGGCCGAAGAATATCGCGATGAATTGGAATCTATCGTTCCAGATTCGTCGAATAAACCTTACGATATGCACGAGATTATTAAAGGAATTATCGATGCCGATTCTTTCTTTGAAGTGCATAAAGATTACGCAGATAATATTATAGTAGGTTTCGCCAGATTAGGTGGACGAAGCATAGGTATTGTTGCAAACCAACCCATGAGTTTGGCGGGCGTTTTGGATGTTGATAGTTCTAAAAAGGGAGCGCGCTTTACCCGTTTCTGCGACTGCTTTAATATTCCGCTTTTGGTTTTGGTTGATGTTCCGGGCTTTCTTCCGGGAACCGATCAAGAATGGAACGGAATTATTTTAAATGGCGCCAAATTACTTTACGCTTTAAGTGAAGCAACTGTGCCGCGAGTTACTGTAATTACCCGAAAAGCCTACGGTGGTGCTTACGATGTAATGAATAGCAAACACATAGGAGCCGATATGAATTACGCTTGGCCAACTGCCGAAATTGCTGTAATGGGAGCGAAAGGAGCAAGTGAAATTATCTTTAGAAAGGAAATTGCAGCTGCCGAAAACCCAGCCTTGAAACTATCGGAAAAGGAGGCTGAGTACGCCGAAAAATTTGCAAATCCGTTTAAAGCTGCGCAACGCGGATTTATAGATGAAGTAATTCAGCCACGCGAAACACGAAGAAAATTGCTGAAAACTTTCGCAATGTTAGAGACTAAAGAAGTTGTTCGACCCAAAAGAAAACACGGGAATATTCCGTTGTAAATGAGGTAGGCTGTTAACTACTTATTTCTTTATAAATTATATAAATACCCATAAGCAGTACAAACCAACCAAAGCCTTTTTTAAGCTTTTTACCGTTTATTAGTGTGCCTAACTTTATACCGATAAAGATTCCGACGATTGAGATTGCGGTAAAAATTAGCAGGAATTGCCAGTCAATTTCCAAGGTTGCAATATCGCCTGTAAATCCTATTAATGAGTTTACCGCGATAATGAGTAATGAGGTCGCAACGGCTTTTTTCATCGGTAATTTTGCCAATAGAACTAAGGCTGGGATAATTAAAAAACCGCCACCAGCACCTACCGCCCCTGTTATAAACCCGAGGAAAATTCCTTGAATCATAATCAATGGATAGTTGTAGTTAATTTTCGCATCAACATTTGGTTCTGGTCTTTTATTCCGAATCATTGTTAGGGAAGCAGCAAGCATAACAATGGCGAAAAACAACATTATTACTATGCTTTTTGTAAACTCAAAATTGCCAATGGTAAATAGATTTTCGGGTATTGCAGGTAGCAGATATCTTCGGGTTAAAAAGACTGCAATAAAGGCTGGGGTAGCAAATATAAAAGCAGTTTTAAAATCAACCATCTTCTTTTTCATATTCCTAAAAGCGCCAAATAGCGCTGTTGTTCCTACCACAAAAAGCGAGTATCCTGTTGCTACAACAGGGTTTAGCGCAAATAGATAAACCATTACAGGTACCGTCAATATTGAACCTCCGCCACCAATTAAACCAAGCACTACCCCTACAAAAAGCGCTCCTACATAACCTAATATTTCAGTAAATTCCATTTTAGGAAATAGTTTTTTTTAAAATGATTTTTTACAAGATTACTCAATATTTTAAAGAAACTTCTCCTTCTTCAAAGTATATTTTTTTCATTATTAACCCCCATTTGAAAGTCTTCTTTCTTTCAGCTTTAAATAAACTACCGAAGTACTGGAGGTACTTTATTATTTATTTTTCTAGTCTGTATTAATTGGAAATTCACTTCACCTTATAGATATTTACCAAAACTTTCAATTATGAAGTTAATCTCTTGGAATGTAAACGGAATTCGGGCAATAACTAAAAAAGATTTTTTTGAAGATATTTCAAAAATAAATCCAGATGTGCTCTGTCTCCAAGAAACGAAAGCACAAGATTCTGAAGTGGCTAAAGCATTGTCGCAGTTAGATCAGTATCATCAATATTATAATTCGGCAGAGCGAAAAGGGTATTCTGGAGTTGCCATTTTAACCAAAAAAGAACCAATATCCGTCACTTACGATATGGGTGTTGCGGAGCACGACAACGAAGGCAGAGTAATTTGTGCAGCTTTTGAAGATTTCTTTTTAGTAAATGTTTATGTCCCTAATTCCGGTCAAAAACTGGAGCGGCTGGAATATAGAAAGGGTTGGGACGCAGATTTTAGGAACTACTTAAAAAATCTTGAGCAAACCAAAACTGTAATTTTATGCGGCGATTTAAATGTGGCGCATCGTGCAATAGACCTGAAAAACGATAAATCTAATTACAACAAAACCGCCGGTTATACCCAAGTTGAAATTGACGGAATGGATGCGATGTTAAACGCAGGCTTTGTAGATACGTTTCGGTATTTTCATCCTGAAACCGTAGCCTATACCTACTGGAGTTATCGTTTTAAAGCTAGGGAGCGCAATACGGGCTGGAGGTTAGATTATTTTTTGGTCAGTGAAAATTTAGTTGAAAACATAAAATTATCCGAAATATTATCAGCGTATTACGGCTCTGATCACTGCCCAATTCAACTTGAAATAAAACTGTAATAAATTCTTTAAAATTTTTCGGTTTCCGCAAGCGCATTTATAGTAGCAGCATAGCCTAATTCAAAAATGGCGTCCATTTTGCTCAATCCAAAAATTGCGTAGGCGCCTAAATCTTTTGGCGCAATTACCAAATCGCACTCCGGAAATTTCACAATCGATTCAGAAGCAGCTCGTATTTTAAGTGCCCTATCGGCAACGGTGTAGGAGTGTCTTAAATCCTTAACGCTAATCTTTTTTAAGGCGTTAATATAGATGCCTATAATTTTATCGCAGTGCTTTTTTAATGGTTCTACAGGGAAATTATTCAGAATTCCACCATCAATGTAATACGAACCATTAATTTCGGTAGGAGTGAAAACGCCAGGAAATGAGGCCGAAGCAATCACCGGTTTTATAAGCTGTCCCTTGCCAAAAGTCTTTAACTCGCCCGTTATTACGTTTGTTGCAGTTATAAATAAGGTTTTTTCCAAAACATCAAAATTATCTCTTGGAAAAAAAACGCGGAGGTCGTCATAAAACTTTTCAGAATCTAAAAATCCGGGTTTGTTAAAAGCAAATCGTTTGGTATGGAAAATAGAAACCGTTTTAAAAAACTTTAATATTTCAGACCAATGCACACCTGCCGCGTAAAGCGCGCCTACAATAGCACCAACGCTCGTTCCTGCCACGTGCGTAGGCGAAAGCCCGTATTCCTCAAATGCTTTTAATGCACCAATATGTGCTGCCCCGCGTGCTCCACCACCCGAAAGAACCAATCCAATGTTAGCCATTGTAGTATATTATTTTTGTTTAAATTTCTGTATTTTAAAGATAATAAACCGCTATATAAATGATGTGAATTCTGTTTAAAAAGTACGTTCAATAATTTTTTCAAATTTGTATTTTACATTTTAAATAAATTTTAGTTTACAGAATTACACTGCTATAAAGCGGGTCGTTTAATTTATAAAAAGTGATTTTAAAGCTGTATTTTAGCAGTTAAATTCTACCAAAATAAACTTACATGTTCGACGATTTAAAAGAAAATTTCACTCATGTTTTTGAAGATGCGCTTATTCAGGAAATCAACGAAGTGGGCACCTTAAAAGAGGTAAAAGAGGGCGAAAAACTAATTGAAATTGGCGAATATGTAAGGTCTATGCCGCTACTTGTTTCGGGCGCGATCAAAATTTTAAGAGAAGATGACAACGGCGACGAACTTTTGCTCTATTTTTTAGAACGCGGCGATACTTGTGCAATGACTTTAACCTGTTGTTTGGGGCAAAAGAAGAGCGAAATACGCGCTATTGCAGAACTCGATACAACATTAATAATGATACCCATCCAAAAAATGGAGGAGTGGACGGGTAAGTATAAAAGTTGGCGCAATTTTGTATTCCAAAGTTACCACGAACGCTTAACCGAACTGTTAGCAACCATAGACAGTATTGCTTTTTTAAATATGGACGAGCGTTTGGTGAAGTACCTTCAAAACAAACAAAAGGTTACAAACGATTCAGTAATAAACTCCACCCATCAGGAAATTGCCTATGAGCTTAACACTTCGCGCGTCGTGGTTTCACGATTGCTGAAAAAGCTGGAATCGCTTGGTAAAATTGAGCTTTACAGAAATAGCATCAAGATTATTTCACTTTAGAAAACCGTTTTTCTCGGCTGTAATTTTGAAACATTTAAAAGTGTAACTTTTGTTACTGGCGAAAAAGTTGCTTAAATTTATTTTTGAAGTATTCTGAACTAAATTCCTGTTTATGAAATTATTCGTCACATTATTTTTGATTATTCTGCTAAGCTCCTGCCATAATAAACACGACGGCTATTTGGCAAATGCTGAAAATTTCACATTTGTTGAAAAGGAAATTCAACAAAAACATCCTGGAAAAAAATTGATGGAAAACAACTGCTACTCTTGCCACAACCCAAAAACTTCCGAAGAACAAATGATGGCACCGCCTATGGTTGCTATTAAAATGCATTATATTTCTGAAGACACTTCAAAGGAAGATTTTGTAAATGCAATGGTTGCATGGTCTAAAAATCCTTCCGAAGAAAAAACTAAAATGCCTGGCGCAGTAAAGAAATTCGGATTGATGCCGTATCAGTTCTACCCTGAAAATACCATTCGCCAGATTGCAGAATATATGTTTGAAAACGAAGTGGAAGAGCCGGAATGGTTTCAAGCCCATTATAACAAAATGCACGGCGACCGCCCCAAGTTGAAGGGGAAAAACGATGAGTAGTTTTAGCTAAATTGATTGTAAAACACCCCATGGAAGATCAAGAAAAATTTTGGAAAACCAAATACCTCAGTGGTGAAACCGGTTGGGATATTGGCTATGTTTCAACACCTTTGAAAGCGTACATAGATCAGCTAACCGATAAAAATTTAAAGATATTAATTCCGGGTGGTGGCAATTCGTACGAGGCGGAATACCTTGTAAACAATGGATTTACCAATGTTTATGTAATTGATATTTCTTCCATTCCACTTGAAAATTTAGCTAAACGCGTTCCGTCTTTTCCGAAGGAAAATTTATTGCATTCAGATTTTTTTGAGTTAAATGATCAATTCGATTTAATTTTAGAACAGACATTTTTTTGTGCGCTAAACCCGTCATTGCGCGAAAAATATGTTGCCAAAATGGCTTCCTTGCTTAAACCTGACGGAAAACTTGTGGGGCTGCTTTTTAATATTCCTTTACATAATGACAGGCCGCCATACGGTGGAAATAAGGAGGATTATCTTTCACTTTTTAAGGGAAAGTTTAATATAGAAACGATGGAAACCGCCTATAATTCCATTCCACCGCGAGCCGGAAACGAGCTTTTTATAAAGATGAAAAAAAGTGGAAATTGAATTGTGTTTAGGTAGTTTTCACGAATAACGGTTTGAATGGCGACAAAACAAATTTATTTGAAAAGGGGATATATATGCGTTAATATTAAAAAAGTTCAAAATTGAGAATTCCATTTAAAGACATTTTATTTGTATTGCTACAATTCGCACTCTTTGTCGCCTTTGTTTTTGAAGTTGGCGCAATGCGAATCTATTTCCCCGAAATTGTATTTTGGATCGGCGTAGGTATGTTGGGTTTGGGTGCGTTGGTAACTACTATTGCCGTTTTGCAACTCAATATTCACTTATCGCCGTTTCCAAGTCCGTTGCCGGGTTCAAAGCTAATTGTAAAAGGAGTTTATAAATTTGTACGACACCCTATTTATACTGGAATTATTATGGCCTTCATCGGTTTCGCAATAATTGCAGATTCCGGTTATAAACTGTTGGTGGCCGTAATTCTCGCCCTTCTGTTTTACTTTAAATCTGTTTACGAGGAAAATCGTTTGATGGAGGTATTTACAAACTATTCGGAATACAAAAAACGGTCGGGTAGGTTTCTTCCAAAGATTTGGTAATTATATTTCGTCATCTTCTTTTCTGTGCTGCTGTTTAAAAGCTTTCTCGAGCTTTAGGAGGAATCAGAATAGTTTATTAATTTTATACAAAAACTTGAACGAACATTTTAAAAATTCACAGCTATGAAAATCAAACAATTTGAATATAAGCCACTTTCCCATTATTCGTACGCAATTATAAGCGACGGAAAAATGGCTTTGGTTGATCCGGAAAGAAATCCAATACAATACTATAAATATGCCGAAGAGAACGACGCTAAAATTGTTGCTGTTTTTGAAACGCATCCCCACGCCGATTTTGTAAGTTCGCATCTACAAATTCACAACGAAACGGGCGCAACCCTTTATTGCAGCGCGAAAACAGGCGCAGACTATCCGCATAAAGCTTTTGACGATGGCGATGCCGTTTCTATTGGCAATACCATTTTTAAAGCTATAAATACACCCGGCCATTCGCCAGATAGTGTAACCATTGTTGCAACCGAAGAAAACAAAACCGCCCTCTTTACAGGCGACACCCTTTTTGTGGGCGATGTAGGCCGTCCAGATTTGCGCGAAAAAGCTGGACATATGAAAGCTAAGCGTGAAGAATTGGCTTCAATGATGTATCACACAATTCAAAATAAATTCACCGATTTACCCGATAATGCTTACGTCTATCCCGCGCACGGTGCAGGTTCGCTTTGCGGCAAAGGAATGAGCGCAGATGCTTCATCCAGCACGCTTGGCAATGAACGCGTTGGCAATTGGGCTTTTAAAAACCAAACCGAAGCGCAGTTTGTAAATCACCTTTTAGACTCCCAGCCTTTTATTCCGCATTACTTCGGTTATAATGTTGATATCAATAAAAACGGTGCGGAAAACCTACGGGCTTCTCTTGGAAAAATTGAATTTAGAATAGGGGAGAATCGAACTGAAAACGATGCCTTAATTGTTGATATTAGAGATGAAGCGGCCTTTAAAAAGAATCATTTGCCGGGAAGTATAAATATTATGGCAGTTTCTGAAACCGCCAAATTCGAAACTTGGTTGGGATCAATTGTTCAACCCGATGAGAAATTTCACTTGGTAGTAGATTCAGTTGAAAATGCTGAAGAAATCCTGCATCGCACGGCAAAAATTGGTTATGAATCCAATGTTTTAGCGGTGCTTACAATTGGCAGTAATAAACAGGAAGAATCTTCACACTTTAACGTTGAAGAATTTAGAGATAATACAGAAAAATACACAATTGTTGATATTAGAAACGACAGCGAAGTTTCCGAAGGCAAATTCTTTAATGATGCAATTACAATTCCACTGCATCAATTGCGCGAAAACGTTGATGAAATTCCAACCAACAAGCCTATCGTTGTTCACTGTGCCGGTGGTTACCGCAGTGCTGCAGGAGCAAGTATTCTTGAAAAGGAATTAAAAATAAAAAACGTATTTGACTTAAGCGACGACGTTGAAGATTTTAAATAATCATATTTTTTTTCCATAGCAAAGATCGCCAGCATCTCCCAATCCCGGTACAATGTAGCCGCGTTCGTTAAGTGCGTCGTCCACAGCTGCAATCCACAATTCGGTTTCAGAAGGAAAGACCGTGTCCGCCAGAAAGATGCCCGCTTTGGCGCCAATGATAGATATAAGATGGATCTTTTTGGGAGTGCCGTGGGTTTTAAGGGCTCGCAGTACGTTTTCAAAAGTCCTACCCGTAGCCAGCATTGGATCTGCAAGTATTAGGGTTTTCCCTTCAATGGAAGGTGCGGCCAGATATTCAACAATTACCTCAAAATCATCTTCGCCATTGGGATGGTGGCGAAAAGCCGATATAAATGCGTTTTCCACCCCGTCAAAAACATTTAAAATTCCTTGATGTAACGGCAAGCCAGCACGCAACACCGAACAAAGTACAATATCTGCCTTTGGCACAGACACTTCCTTTGTGCCCAGCGGGGTTTTTACGGTGATGGTTTCGTACGGGAGGCTTTTGCTCATTTCATAAGCCAACAGTTCGCCCACCCGCTCTACATTCTTTCTAAAACGCAGGAAATCCTTTTGGATGGAAACGTCGCGCATCTCACGAATGTATTGGTTGATTAAGGAATTGTGTTTGCTAAAGTCGTGAACTATCATAATTTTTTCATCTTTCAGCTAATTTAGTCATTTATCTTAAACTTTGAAATAGCGTTTCGTGGGGTTTTTTGGTCATAAGTAACAATGGTTACTGTTCTTTAAAACTTCTTTTTATACTTTTGTATATACCAAGTGCTAATCGAAATAACAGCGACTCCCAAAAAATAATGATGAAACTGACATTCATCATTAATTAATTAAATAGGATTGATTATTTTAGAGGCCAATTTGAAAACAATAATAGCCATATCGCTTTCCTTCCTCGTCTTTTTTCAAAGTCTGGGCCTTGGCGTGAACGATATTTTATTGTTGAATAAATTGGTGGAGCACGCCGAATATCATTATGAAAACTACGGTGATGATTTCTTCACCTTTTTTGAAAAACACTACGGTTCCTTAAAAGCAGAACACGAAAAAAAACACAACGAAGAAAAACCAGAGCACGGAGAATTACCATTTCAACATATTTCTTGTCATCACGTTTTAACCGATGTAGTGCTAGTTCCGTACGACATTTCTATCTTAAAAGGCGAAATTCTTATTCGTCATTCCCATACTTTTTACTATCAAAACCTCTATTCTTCTTTAGAAAGAGTCTCTATTTTCCAGCCCCCAAAATTCGCATAACGAAATAGACCCAATTTGGAAATTACGTATTTCCAATTCTTTTCGCGGTCTTTTAATCGGTTCCATAACTTGGAACGGTTTCAAACAATTCCATTGTTTCATATTTCAACAGATTTTTCCGTTGAACAACAAAGATCATTTTAGTTATGCTCTCAAAAATCATTCAATTCAGTATTAATAATAAACTCATCGTAGGTTTGTTAACCCTTGTGTTAATAGGCTTTGGAACCTACTCGCTCACCCAATTGTCTATTGGGGCGGTTCCCGATGTTACAAACAATCAAGTGCAGGTTATCACCACTTCCCGCAACCTTTCCACCCAGGATATGGAACAATTTATAACCTATCCGGTAGAGTTGGAAATGGCGAATCTCCCGGGCGTGATTGAAATCCGCTCCACTTCAAAATTCGGCCTCTCGGTAGTTACCATTGTTTTTGAAGAAAGTATGGGTACCTATTTGCCCCGGCAGCTTATAGCCGAAAAAATCAAGTCTGCCTCCGAAAACATTCCCGAAGGTTTTGGCACACCGCAAATGGGGCCAATAACCACTGGACTGGGCGAAATCTATCAATACATTCTAGACGTAAAACCGGGCTACGAAGATAAATATACCGATACCGATTTACGTACCATTCAAGATTGGATCGTTAAAAGACAACTCTCCGGAATTCCCGGCGTAGTTGAGGTTAACACTTGGGGAGGCCATTTAAAACAGTACGAAGTTGCCATTAACACCCATAAACTAAATGCAATGAATATTTCGGCTGCCGAAATATTCACCGCTTTGGAAAAAAACAATAGCGTTTCGGGTGGCGGTTATATTGAAAAGGAAAACCAAGCCTATTTTATTCGTGGCGAAGGGCTTATTTCTTCTTTGGAAGACATTGAGAATATCGTTGTAAAAAACGAAAACGGTTTCCCTATTTATATAAAAGATATCGCGAAAGTGCAATTTGGCAGTGCACCGCGTTTTGGTGCCATTACAGGAAATGGCGAAGGCGAAAAGATACTCGGACAAGTAATGATGCTAAAAGATGCCAACTCCAATGAGGTTATTAAGGCCGTGCAAGATCGGGTTGCCGAAATTTCAGAATCCTTGCCGGAAGGCGTGTATATCAATCCGTTTTTAGATCGTAGCGTTTTAATAGGAAAAACCACTTTTACCATCGCCGAAAACCTGATTCTCGGGGTGTTAATCGTAATTTTTGTGGTGGTGCTTTTACTGGGTAATTTCCGCTCGGGGCTGGTTGTAGCCTCTGTTATTCCGTTATCGTTGCTCTTTACGCTTTCAATGATGTATATTTTTGGGGTCGATGCCAATTTAATGAGTATGGGCGCAATTGACTTCGGGATTATTATAGACGGCGCCGTTATTATTGTGGAATTTGTAGCCTTTAAAATAAGTTCCAAGGCTTCAAAATTAAAAGCGCTTCCCGTTGCGGAAAAGCAATTGGCAAAAGATGCGGTGACGGTAAAGAGTGCTTCAAAAATGATGAATTCCGCCATTTTTGGGCAAATGATAATTTTAATTGTATTTATTCCAATTCTTTCCCTCAGTGGGGTGGAAGGTAAAATGTTTATTCCCATGGCGCAGACTTTCAGCTTTGCGTTAATTGGGGCCATGCTGCTTTGTTTTACTTATGTACCTGTGGCTGCCTCGGTATTTTTAAAACCTACAGAACCTTCAAAGAGAAATGTGTCTGTAAGAATTATGACTTTTTTCAACCGCTTTTACGACCCAATAATTCGGTGGGCTTTGGGGGCGAAAAAAATAGTTTTATCAGCGGCAGTACTCATCCTGGCTGTTACAATTTACTTGTTTTCAACAATGGGAGGGGAGTTTATCCCTACGCTCGACGAGGGCGATTTTGTAATTCAACCAGTGTTAAAAACGGGAACTTCCCTTAGCAATACGATTGCTATAACAACACAAATTGAAAATATTTTAATCGATAATTTTCCTGAAGTAGATCAAGTGGTAAGTCGTATTGGTGCCGCCGAAGTGCCCACCGATCCTATGTCTATGGAAGATAGCGATGTAATAATTACCCTAAAACCAAAAAAGGAATGGGTTTCTGCCAGCAGTAAAAATGAACTGGCAGAAAAGTTTAAGGAAGCCCTGGCGATAATTCCCGGAATGGAAGTGGAGTTCACCCAGCCCATCGAAATGCGTTTCAACGAATTGATTACCGGCGTACGTGCAGATATAGCCATTAAGATTTTTGGGGAAGACCTCGATGTGTTGAGCAAAAAGGCCAACGAGATAAAAAACCTGGTGGAAAATACGGCTGGCGTTGACGATATTATTGTTGAAAAAGTAGCCGGTTTGCCCGAAATGAGCGTGAATTTCGATAGAGCTAAAATTGCACGCTACGGCTTAAACATTGAAGATTTAAACGAAATGATTGCAATGGGCTTCGCCGGGAAATCTTTGGGAAGCATTTTTGAAGGCGAAAAACGCTTCGATCTGGTAGTTCGTTTGGATGCAAACAACCGTCGCGATCTTTCAAATTTGCAAAACCTGTTTGTCGATACCCCTTCTGGCGAAAAAGTGCCGTTGCGCGAACTGGCGGACATAAAGTATTCCAAAGGTGCCGCACAAATTTCGCGGGACGACACCAAACGCCGTATTGTGGTGGGAATAAACGTGCGAAGTCGCGATTTGCAAAGTGTGGTGGACGATGTGCAAGAATTGATTGACGACAACATAGAACTTCCCGTGGGCTATACAATTGATTACGGCGGGCAATTTGAAAATCTGCAGAGCGCAAAAGAACGACTTTTAATAGCTGTTCCCGTAGCGCTCCTTTTAATTTTCGTACTGCTTTATTTCGCATTTAATTCGGTAAAGGAAGCTTTGTTGATTTATTCTGCAATTCCTTTAGCAGCAGTAGGTGGAGTGCTTTTGCTTTGGCTTCGCGATATGCCTTTTAGCATTTCGGCAGGGGTTGGTTTTATTGCGCTTTTCGGGATTGCCGTCCTCAACGGAATTGTTTTAATAGAACACTTTAAAGAACTTAAAAAAGAAGGTATGACAGATAAAAACGAACTAATTGTACAGGGTACAAAAGACCGTTTACGAGCGGTTTTGTTAACTGCTTCGGCTGCAGCTTTAGGGTTTTTACCGATGGCAATTTCTACCAATGCAGGAGCTGAGGTTCAACGACCGTTGGCTACCGTGGTTATTGGCGGACTGATTACAGCCACAATTTTAACCCTGATTGTTTTACCGGTGCTGTATTCAATTTTCGATTCAAATAAAAAGAAAAGACAACTTAAATCGAAAAGGAAAGCTTTGCCAATTGCGCTTACACTTTTCTTTTTAAGCTTTTCAGGAATGGCGCAGGAAACGCCCAAAACCTTGAATGACTTGCAAGAAATGGCTTTGGAAAACAACGCCGGACTGAAAGCCGCATCACTTCAAAAAGAGCAGGCAGATGCTTTAATAGGCAGCGCTTTTACTTTTGAAAAGACCAAGGTTTTTTATGAATTCGACGAAAACGATTTCGCGCCAAATGGAGAACAACTCAAAGTGTTTGGGGTTGCGCAGGACTTTCAGTTTCCCACGGTCTATTTTGCCGAAAAAAATGTAAATAAAAGGCAATACAATATGCAGAGCAGCCAGTACCTGCTTGAAAAACGCAAAACCGAAGGTATGGTTGCCGCCGCCTATTATCAATTTCAATTTGAGAAAAATAGGGAACGTGTTTACGAAAGTTTAGACAGCCTCTATCAAAATTTTGCACACGCTGCCGAACGTCGTTTTGAGCTCGGGGAGACCAATTATTTGGAGAAAATTACCGCCCGTGCAAAACAACGGCAATTAGAGACCGACTATAAGCAAGTCAAGGAAGACGTGCAAATTGCAATGGAACGCTTAAAGATGGTGGTGCAAACAAAGGATAGTTTAACTATTGCCAACGCCGCATTAGAGAAACTGGATCTTTCACTTTCGAATTTGGAAGCACATCCCGCAATAGCTTATTACGAAAGCAGAAACGATTTTTTTAAAGCCAAACAAAACCTTGAAAAACAGCATTTACTGCCAGATATAAGCCTTTCCTATTCGCTGGCGAGTGCTTCGGGCTTGAGTGATAATTTATATTCGTACCAAATCGGACTTAAAATTCCGTTGCTTTTTAGTGGGAATGCTTCAAAAATAAAAGCTTCGCGAATTGCAGCCGATGTAAGTGAACAGCAAGCCGAAGACTATAAAATTCATTTGAATTCCAGAAAAGTGCAGTTGCTAAACGAAGTTTCAAAATACGAGGAAGCCCTTCAATATTATGAAACCGAAGGGAAATCACTTTCCGAAGAAATTTTAAAAACAGCAAACATCAGTTTTAAAAATGGCGAAATAGACTTTTTTCAATACATCCAAAGCCTTGAAAACGCTTACGAGATTGAATTGCATCATCTCGAAAATCTCAACAATTACAATCAAGCGGTTATCGCTATCAATTATTTAACGCTTTAAAAAAATTAGTTATGAAATCTATAAAATCAATTATGTTGCTTCTGGCCTTGGTTTTGGCAGCCTGTAACAATTCAGAAAAGGAAGGAAATTCAGCTGAAATTGCTTCTGAAGAACATCACGAGGAAAATATCCATCTTTCAAAAGCGCAGTTTAATAGCGCCAAAATGGAGGTAGGTCAACTCACCGAAAAACCCTTTGCCACAACGGTGCAAACCAGCGGCATCATAGACGTGCCGCCACAAAGTCGCGCAGTGGTAAGTGCTTTTGCGGGCGGCTATATTAAAAACACGCCCTTGTTAATTGGCGATCAAGTCTCAAAAGGACAGCGCTTGGTAACCCTTGAAAACCCGGAGTTTATTACCATGCAGCAAAACTATCTGGAAACGGTGGCACAGCTTTCATATTTAAATTCGGAATACGAGCGGCAGAAAATTATGCTTGAAGAAAAAATCACTTCGCAAAAAAGTTTCCTTAAAGCCGAAAGTGAATACAAAACCGCTTTGGCGCGCAGCAACAGTTTAAAAAAGAATCTTGAAATGCTGAATATAAATCCCGCGTCTGTAGCAGCTGGAAATATTGTTTCAGCGGTAAATATTTACAGCCCTATTGCTGGCAACGTAACCCAAGTTTTTGTGAATACGGGCAGCTATGTTTCTCCAGCCGATAAGATTATGGAAATTATGAACACGGAACACATTCACTTGGAATTAAAGGTTTTTGAAAAGGATTTACTGCAATTGGAAAAAGAACAGGAAATACTGTTTACCGTCCCCGAAGCTTCAAAGACAACCTTTAAGGGCGAGGTGCATTTGGTAGGGACTTCCATAGACCCAAACACTCGCATTGCCTTAATCCACGGACATATTGCAGAAAAGGACGAACACAACTTTACTGCCGGCATGTTCGTGGAAGCCAAAATTGTAACCGGTACCTCAAACCATTCGGCGCTTCCCGAAAACGCGGTGGTAGAAATGGAAGGGAAACAGTACGTGTTGGAAATTGAAAGTGAAACAGCGGAAGAATTCACCCTTCACCCCGCAGAAGTTGAAATAGGCGCAACCTACAATGGCTATACAAATATTAAAAACACTTCCGAATTTAAAAAAGACAGTCGCTTTCTAACCAAAGGCGGTTTTGTGTTGCTAAAGGAAGAAGGCGGTGGGGGACATAGTCATTAATGAAAACGAAATTGAAACTCATATGCGGGATTGGCAGGACATAAATTCCAAATCCCAAATCACAAAAAACTCCTTCCCTTAAGCAAAAACTCAATATATAAGCAAATGCTCCTTAAAGGGGGAGCCTGCCTGCAAAACCCGGAAGGGTGGCCGCCGGGATATTCTAGAATGGGAAGATGGATCTTTTCGGCGGCCGGAAGGAGTCAAAGTGCATTACTATCACCCAAGGCGGAGCGTCTTGGGCCTAAAAATTCCGGCACCTAGTCAGGCGGAGTGGAAGGACGCACCCATAGGTTACAGATGTTGGGCTCTAAAATCTACAAATTATTTTGACGGAGGTTTTTTTATCAATTTTTTAGGAACTTCTTTGTCCAAAAGCTATGCCCATCCGTAATGATGCAAAGATAGCTCCCAGGCTTCAAAGCAGTAAGATCGACACTGTTTGCTGCAATAGGGTTTAGGGAAGTATTATATACCCTTCTCCCCGTCATATCAAAAATTGCAATCAACTGCAGTGGGTTGTGGCTCGGATTTTCAATATGCAAAAGGCTCGATACTGGGTTTGGATGTATAGCAATTCTTCTTGCTTGCAAGGGGGCTTCTTGAGGCGTGTTTAGAATACTATTGGTGATACGTACAATACTTCCTACGGGATTGGAATCATAAGCGGTAAAGAGTCCGCCAGTTAAAAGTTTCCCATCGGCTTGAAGCGCATTGGTGACCCCAATTTGCATTGAGCCATATAAGCCGTCCCCAGGGTTAAAGGAGCTATCCATACTTCCATCGGGTGCTAAACGTACAATCCCACTACGAGGAAACCCGTTATAAGAGGGAAATTGCCCTGTGGCAAAACAGTAATCGCCGTCAAGCATCAGGAAATTATATATTATACCTTGGGTGCCGGTTCCTGGGTTGAAGCTTGCATCTAGGTTGCCATTGGGCTGAAGTCTTGCAATGCGTGGCACGGGAGTACCGTTAAACGTATTTAAAAAACCGCCTACCAATAACTTTCCGTCGGTTTGCAGGCCAAGGGCACGGATCTCGTCATCGGCGCCTGTTCCCGTATTAAAAGAGGCATCCAAGGAGCCGTCGGGATTTAAACGGGCAATTCGGTTTTGCTGTGTTCCATCAAAATGGGTAAAATACCCCCCAATTACAATCTTGCCATCAGCTTGTAAAACACCCGTTAAAACTTCATTATCGGCACCGGTGCCCGTATTAAAGGTTGTATCTATTGTTCCATCAGAATTCAGGCGTACGATTCCTTTATAGGATTGCGAATTATATTCATCAAAATAACCGTATAAAATTATCTTTCCATCGGCCTGCAGCAGAATTCCATATACCCTATCATCGGCGCCATTGGTAGTATTAAAGCTGGAATCCATATTGCCATCGGGTAAAAGCCGAAGTACCCTTAAGCTGGCCTGACCATTATACTCCGTAAATCCTCCTGCAACTATTATTTTTCCATCGGGTTGCACAGCAACGGCATAGACATCGTTATTAAATCCGGTTCCGGTAGAAAAGGTGTTGTCCAGAGTGCCATCAGGGTTCAACCGAACGAGGTTTGGGGTCGAAATGTTATTGTATAGATCAAAATCTCCACCCACCAGTATTTTCTGATTGGGCAAAACTTTTAGGGTATATACAAAGCCCGCAAAACCAGATCCCTGATTAAACGATGGATCATAGGTGCCGTCTTGGGCCTTCGTTGACAAAGAAATGACGAGGAGGAGACTGAACAGTATTATTTTTATTTTCATAGGGTTGGTTTTAAGAGGTTGCTTTTTACTTTCATCGTAAGAACATAGAAAATGTCATCATTTTGTTTTCTTCATCGTCTTGGTCAAACCCTCAGCCCGACCGTTCGGAGCCGAGTCCATGGAATAATAGCCACCTCCTTCCTAAAAAATTTTAGAGCACCATCGTTTCGCACGTAAATATGAGAATGGCATTTGGTAGAAGATACCAAGTCGCGTACCGTCTTAATCCACGGATAGATTGCAGAAAAGGACGAACACAACTTTACTGCCGCCATGTTCGTCGAAGCCAAAATTGTAACCGGTACCTCAAACCATTTGGCGCTTCCCGAAAACGCAGTAGTAGAAATGGAAGGCAAACATTTTGGGTTGGAAATAGGATAAGAGACGCTGCCGAAGAATTTGAAATTCATCCTGCAACAGTAAAAATAGGCACTACCTATAATGGTTTTTCAGCCATTGAAAACACTACTGAATTTAAACCCGATAGCAAGTTTTTAACCAAAGGCGGTTTTGTGTTGCTAAAGGAAGAAGGCGGTGGGGGACATAGTCTTTAATGAAAACGAAATTGAAACTCATTTGCGGGATTGGCAGTGGTTCAACCCGCTTATTTCACAAACCCAATTCTATTTAAACCTCACGAATTTCCAGTTAAAGCGGCTTTAAATTTTGTTCAGATTATGATACAAGAGATTGTCTTAAAAGTAGTTTTGGATGTCAGTTCGGGCGCAGTCGAGAACGCTATGTTTCTGATTTACAATAAGGTCTCGACTCCGCTCGATCTAACAAACTGATTGATTTTTACTTTTTAGATAGCCTCTTTGTGATATATAGCTCGTAGGAGTTCTAGGGTTTTTTAATATATTTGAAGGTAAACTTCCTAGCCATACGCTATTAAATAGTGGGCTAAACGTAATTGGTTTGTTGTTTTCCGCAGGTAGCCAGTAATGCAAGAAAGATTGCGAATTATTCGTAAATTTGAACTTAAACAAGGTATTATGAAATCTATAAATGTCCAAATATCTGAATTTGAATTTAACCAATTAGGCTTAAATAAAGATACGTTGTCATTTTCTGAACTGGTTGAAATCATCAGTAAAAAAATAACAAAACAAACATTGGATAAAAGCATTCAATTAGCCAATAAATACGGTCTATCCAAAATGACTATGGAAGAGATTGACGACGAAATAAAAGCGCACCGGAATGCAAAAAATAATTCTTGATACGAACGTAATTGTATCGTCCTTAATTCAAAAAAATTATCCGTATTTAATCGTTGACTATTGCATTGAAGGAAATGCACTAATTTGTCTTTCCAGTCCAATTTTACAAGAATATGTTGAAGTACTTGAACGTCCCAAATTCGCAAGATTTATTGATTTTAAAACCAATGCAGATTTTTTAATCGCAAGAATTAGTGAAATGTCAGAAATCTACGAGCCTACTACCAAATTGAAAATTATCTCGGATGAACCAGATAATCGACTTTTGGAATTGGCACAAATTTCAAAAGCGGATTTCATAATTACAGGTAACACCAGCGACTTTACAATGGGAATTTATAACGGCACGAAAATAGTAACCCCAAAAGAGTATTGGGAAGAGCACAAATAGTCTGATAAGCACTATTATCAACACTGCTAACCATACGGCATACGGCAGAAAGAATCCGGCGTATTTTTACGCAGCCAATCCATAGCCCACATACCTATAAACCCATGAAATATATAATATTTATAACAGTATTGTTTTTTTCGTACAGTGTAATTGCTCAAGAGGAGGTATATAGCAATACTTTTGTTCGCATATATAATTTAGACGGTAAAAAAATAAACAAAGGGAGAATAAAGACTATATCTAAAACTTCAATTGAATTATATTTAAAAGAAGAAACAATAGAAATTCCATTGCATAAAATAGGAAAAATAAAAACGAGGCGTTCGGGTGGCAATAATATTGCAAAAGGTGCAATAATCGGCGGCGGTTCCCTTGCTTTGGTAGGATTATTATCTGGAGATGATGACAAAGGGATTATTTATTTTTCCGCTTCCGATAAATCGATGATGGGATTAATTGGCGGTGGTTTTATTGGCGGCATGGTTGGTGGCATTACTGCAATATTTAAAAAAGCCGATACGTACATCATTGACGCAAATAAATTAAACTTGGAAAGATTTAAAGAAGCAATGACAATTTCAGAATGAGATGATTGCGCAATAAACCCAACCGCACAGCCATCCCATTTATAAACCGCCCTGTGTATTCATTCTCGTCCAAACGTTCTGCAATTCAATACCCATCAACCAATTAAAAAACAAAACCACCAAACTTTTTAATATATTTGAAGCTAGTTGTAATTAACACACCATCTACGCCAGCTGAAAAAATTACTGAACTTAAATGAAAACTACAATTGATATAAACGAAGCGACAATAAGAAATTACGTAAATTCAATACGTCCGGAAAATGAAGAAATTCGGGCACAACTTGATTTCGGATATTCTTTTGACGGAAAAGTATTTGTACTTTTTGAAATTCGTCCTATTTGGAATAATCTAAAAGAAATTCAACATATCGAATACGCGAAAATCAGATTTTATAAATCGAGAGAAGAATGGAATTTATATTGGAAGCGTGCAAGCGGAAAATGGGAACTGTATGAACCATTTCCAACAGCCACACATTTAAACGACATTATCGATATGATTAAAAGAGACACACACGGTTGTTTTTATGGATAATTCAAAACAAAATATAATTAACCAAATCGCACAGAAATTAGATTGCGGATACGATTGCTATTATAATCCGAAAACAAACGAATTAATAACAATACCGAATTTTGGGAGACTGTGGGACGAAGATGAATTTCGTAAATCTTTCGCAGCGGAATTGAAAAAAGTAACGAAAAACAAATCGGATTATATAAAATTTGAGGTTTTAGAAAGTTTTGAGTCTTTTAAGATTATGGAACGCTTTATTGCCCAAATTCCGGACAAACAATTTCAATTGGAATTGGAAAATATTTTGGTGCGGAAAAAACCATTTCAGAATTTCAAAAACAGAATCGACTACTCAGTTTATAGACAAAACTGGTTTGACTTTAAGCAAAGAGATTTGGAAAAAATAGTTGAAACGCAATTAAACCGTAGATAAGCCAACACCCAACACGATAATTAAGCTATGGCTAGTTTTTACCGAGAAAATCCCTCAAATTTCCCAAAGCCAGTTTTTTTTTTTTTTTTTCATATCTTAGCAGTGCAACCAATTCATTATCAATGCAATGTCTTTCCAGTTGTTTAAAATATTAAACATTATAGGTACAATCAAAGGTATTACCTACTATAGGCTAAACGGAGAATATGTAAAACGCAAATCATCACCCCCTTCAAGAGATAAAATTTTATTCGACCCTCGTTTCACTACCGTAAAAGCTAATGTCACCGAATTTGCTGCCGCAAATATGCTTGCAAAATCTATTTATACAGGCTTACAGGAAAATGTGAAAATATTTAAAGACAGTTATTTTACAAGCCGTCTTACTGGCTGCTGTCGCAAAATAATTCAAAAGGGCAGGGGGGCCAAAGGACAAAGAGAGGCAAACGTTTTTAATCTGCCTGATGCACTTATTGGCTTTCAACTACATAAAAAGCAAATCTTTAATCAAATTTATTGGGCTAACAAATCTATTTTATCCAATAACGCTCGTTCAAACATTACAGTAAATATTAAAAACAGCAGCCCCATAGATTTACGTAATTGCCCTAAATCAGCAACACATTTTGTGCTTACTGCAGTAATAAGTTCAGTGTCTGCACATACATGGAATCGAAAAATTAAAAAATACCAAACAACGTATCCCGCAGCCAATGCTTTGGGAGATACTGTACAAACCCCTCCATTATTATGTAGAAAGGAGCATCAAGACATTAACTTAGAACTTAATATGCCCATCAAAAATTCAATTCCATCCAATGTGGCCATAACGGTTTGGCTTGGAATACAATATGGTAAAAAAATAGACAATATATTTACATCTTTTGTATCGGGAAAGGCAATGGAATGCATCGCAATAGTCTAAAAAATACCCTTTCTCAACTAAAAAATCTTAAAAACAGTCTGTTTTTTCTTAAAACCCTTACTGTACAAGGGCTCAGCATGTACTTTCTCCCATAGCAACGCCAAGGCAAAGACTAGGTTCACCCGTGTTTACTCCATAGATAAGCCATAGATAAAGCATAGATAAGCCATAGTTAACCTATCATATTAGTTATCGCAAAAAGACACCACCGAAACAACCTCATACAGCACCCACCAAAATAACCAAACAACCACCTCAGTAGGATAAATCAAATAAAAAATATTTTAAAAATAAAAACGTAAAGCATGTGATTTTAACTTTGTAAACTATGTGCCTTAACGGGCAATAACTAAGCATTCGTGTGGCCAGAACAGCCTGTCCCATTTTTTCGGGAACCTAACAAGAATGCAGTGTTTACTGAACCGATGATTGTCAGTCAGCACTATGTGGAATGGTCTTGATTGGGATGGCTTTTCAAACGTAGGTTTACCTTGCTTTGTGACCCACTCTTAAAACAGCGAAGTAAAAGCTAAGAAATCTTGTATGCCAATGGCAGAGAAAAATAAAATGTAGGTGTAACAAAAGGATTTTTTAATATATTTGAAGATAGGCGTTAATGCCAAATTCTCCCCAGTTACTAAAACCCGTGCGCAGGCTATGGCTTGCTTGGGTTTGGAATGCTTTGATATTTATAAAAACAAAAACACCTTTAGTATGTGTGGGATATACGTAGTGGTTATGAGGTATATGCACAAGTTGCCCTTAATGCAAAAAAGTAACGAAGGAAGTTATCATTTTGGTAACTTTTGTGCTATCTTTGCTACAAATCATTTTACGTGAAAATATTTTCGAGAGGAACATTGCGAGATTTTTGGGAAAAGCACGGCGATTGTGAACTACAATTGAAAACCTGGTATCGAGAAACTGAAAAATCGAACTGGACATCGATAAACGACCTGAAAAAAGAATATCCCAGCGCAAGTATCCTGAAAGACAACCGAATTGTATTTAACATTAAAGGAAACGATTATCGACTCATTGTTAAGTTTAATTTTGAATATCAACTGGCGTGGATACGCTTTATCGGAACTCACGGGGAATATGACAAAATTAACGCAAACGAAATTTAAGATGAAAATAAGACCAATTAGAAACGAAGCGGATTACCAAAAAGCCCTTGAGCGTTTGGAAGTTATTTTCGACGCTAAAAGAGGAACCGAAGAAGGAGATGAATTGGAGATATTGGCAATGGTGATTGACAATTACGAAAATGAGCATTTTCCAATAGATATGCCCGACCCGATTTCTGCAATCAATTTCCGAATGGAACAAATGGGACTAAAACAGAAAGACTTGGTCAAAATGATTGGTTTCAAAAGTCGAGTGAGCGAAATAATGAACAAAAAACGCAAACTGACTTTGGAAATGATTAGAAAACTGAACGCTGATTTAAACATCCCGACAGAAGTATTGATACAAGATTATTGAGCAAGTTACCGGGAACACTAAGGGCAACACTGTATAAAAAAAATAGGGCAAGTAAGTGCTAAACCCAATGTTTCAGGCATATTTGCGAGGTCTCCAAATCTTTTGATTTGGCCTTTAGAACAATAATTTAAAACAAAATGCAAAAGATTTGGCTTGTGGATAAACCGAAAAGTAATCGCTTATTTTCAGCCCTACTTCTTTTATACTAAACGTTCCCAATACTAAATCCAAATTTCACAAGAAATCCAGACAACATTGCTTAATTTTAGGGAAAACTTATTTTAAGGGTATGTTCCTCAGTAATATTAAAAAAACCTCAATCAGTTTAGCGTTAGTTCTAAAATTAAGAATCTAATAAACAAACCTCAAACTCTATACTTACAGCATTAACAGTAAGTTTATGAAGCATTTAGACGTTCTGTGCTTAAATATCAAAACACCTCCCACTACAGGTTTACAAATCCCAGAGAAATATTAACTAAACTCAATCACTTGATACCCAAACTATTTATGCTTTAGTGGCGCATAACCCACATACGCCTCTAAAACAAACTATAAAAATAGCTTGCAAAATCCCCAAAATATAACTATATTTAAACATCATTACGAATCACAATAGCGTGATAGCAACCTGCCCAAGCAGGCGAAGGTGCTAACAACAATGAGCCTACTTTTAGGAAAAATATGTCTTATTCCTTTTTTTACCGATAACATCAAAAACAAGCGTTTTTAAAACCAAAAACGTTTGTAAACGACCCTGGCAGTTCTCAAAAGAGAAAGGCCAAATCCGCAGCTTATGGCAAGTTGTGCAGATAGACCATTTTTAAAACTTAAAAACTAATTAACCTTAAAACCAAAACTAAAATTATGACAGACAAATTTAAAGATGTGCCCGTGGAGCAGGACACACAAATTATTGCAAGTATGGAAGCCAGAATTGAGGCTTACCCGGTATTGTACCAAAAATGGTACTGGGACGGTATCTATGCCGAGAGCGTTATTTTCTTAAACGAAGATATCGCAGACCTAAACGAGGAACAAATAAAAAAGGAGGTTGCTTTATGCACGGCCCTTGTACAAGAAGGTTCGCAACTAACGTATAAAAAAGGCGATAAATACACCTTTGTAAATTTCAACTTTAAAACATCAGATTAACTTAAACACGCAATTATTTATGAATTTAACTATTGGAAAAATTTTAAAACAATACCAAAACTACCTAACAGATTATGAAATTAAAAAACTAAGAAAGGTGCAATGTGAAAGCACTTCCTTTGCTACACAAGTAAAGAATCTTAGAAGAGCGTTATTTTCTGAAGATTTTGACTTTATGGCTCGGGAAATTTCAGATGATGAAAACTTTATGTCGCAAGAATATATAAATCAAGTTAACGAAAAGAGAGCGGCCTTAGGGGTAGTTCCGCATCAAAAGCCGAGAAAACCAACAGATATTTCCACCGTGCACTTTTGTGAAGAAGTGGTTCGCCACACAAAAAATTATACGGAACTATTAGAACTGAAAAAGCGAAATGCCAAGCAAATTGTATTTGTAGATATGGACAGCGTACTGGTAGATTTTCAATCGGGAATCGATAAAATTTCTAAAGCCGATCAAGTAAAATACGCAGGAAAGTTAGATGAGGTGCCCGGGATTTTCTCCTTGATGGAACCCTATGAAGGCGCTATTGAAGGTTATAGATGGCTGTGTAAGAATTTTGACACCTATATTCTATCTACGGCGCCCTGGGAGAACCCTTCGGCGTGGAGTGATAAATTACTGTGGGTAAAAAAATACCTGCCTAAGGAAGCTCATAAAAGATTGATCTTGTCTCATAACAAACATCTGGCAAAGGGCGATTTCCTTATTGATGATAGAACTGCCAATGGCGCTGGAGAATTCACTGGAAAACATATCCACTTTGGCCCTGAAGGAAAAGACTTTGGAGATTGGAAAATGGTAGTGGGTTATTTGAAAAACTTAGCTTAACCATAAACAGGCTACTGCAGTAACTGGCTGTCTAAAAATGTAAAAAATCTATCGGTTTACTTGGTTGAAATCCTTCAACCATTAATTGTAGGTTTAAAGCAAAGTCTTCGAATTCGTATTATTGTGAGCGAATCCGAAACCGTGCAAATGTAAAATCATTTTAGACAGCTTTACCGATAGCTCTAAAAATAACAGCAATGACATTAAAAGAACTTATACAGAATTATTCATGGTCTAGCATTTATTCCAAATTCTTAGAAATCTACCCGGAGGCAGGAAAAGGGCTGCAGGGTTATAAAACAGTCTTCGAAAAATTAAGGAATATGAAAGCCGAACCCATCGATATGGCAATTGCCATAACAAAGGAAAAGGATATGATTGATGGCGATTACTTTATAGATGTTGTTGGTATATATAACAACCCAACTACACCGGAAGAAAAGTATCCACAAGGCATTGAATTTCTGCCTTGGCGTCAGTGGCTGGGAATGAATATTGATAAAAATAGTTTGATGAATTTTTCAGAACAGGAAATTATCGTGCATTGTCTTTATGAAATGACTTTTGAAGGGTTTAATGAAGATGAAATTAAGTTTAAGTAAACAAAATAGCAATACTCAGTTTTTGGACTATCATTAAAATATGTTAAAAAATTGAACTGATAAATTAGCATCAAACATTATATTTACCACACCAAAACTATGTAAATGAAGCATTTTGACGTTGCGATAATTGGCAGTGGACCCTCGGGTGCCTCCACGGCATACCACCTTTCAAAGAAGGGAATTTCAACTGTAATTATTGAAAAGGAAACCTTGCCGCGCTATAAAACCTGTGGTGGCGGACTTGTTTTTAGAGGTAGAAATAATTTGCCGTTTGATATTGCGGAAATTGTTGAAAGAGAGTTTTTTTCAATAGATATCTACCTAAGTGCGAAGCTACATTTTATTACGCAGCGGGATGAGCCTTCTATCACAATGATAATGCGCGATGCTTTCGATAAGCTAATGACCGATAAAGCGAAAGCGGAAGGCGCCGTTTTGCTTGAAAGCCACAAACTGCAATCCTTGAGTTTTAAAGACAAATTGATCAGCTTGGTTACCTCGCAAGGCACTATAACCGCAAATTTTGTTATCGCTGCCGATGGCGCTTTAAGTCCGACGGCAAAAATGGCGGGCTGGATAGAGGAAACCCGCAACCTAATTCCCGCTTTAGAATACGAAGTTGAAGTTGCCTCCGAAGATTTTAAACGCCTGTCTAAAAATGTGCGTTTTGATATTGATGCTATCCCGTATGGCTACGCTTGGAGTTTCCCAAAGAAGAATCACCTTTCCATCGGGGTTGCTTCGGCACGACGGACAAAGGTGAATTTAAAGAAATACTATCAGGCCTATTTGGAGACTTTGGGGATTACAACTATAATTAGCGAGTTGCAACACGGATTTCAAATTCCGGTTACCCCACGCACCGATGGCTTTGTAAAAAACAATGTGTTTTTAATAGGCGATGCGGCAGGCTTTGCAGATCCTATTACCGCCGAAGGGATATCGAATGCAATTTACAGCGGCAAGCTCGCCGCCGAAGCAATTATTGAAACAGAGAAACACCACGAAAAAGCTGCCGAATTATATATGAAAAAATTAGAAGCTACACTAATACCCGAACTAAAAACGGGTGTATGGCTTTCAAAATGGTTTTACGAACAAAAAACACTCAGAAATTTATTGGCTAAAAAATACGGCCAACGTATCACTGAAGAAATGATAAATGTTTTTCACGGCGACCGCACTTACCCCAAAGACGTAAAACAAAAATTGAAACAGAAAATTAAGGAGTTGGTTTTTTAATCTTACTTTAGCTTTATAATATTAATTAATCGGTAATTAAATAGAATATGATAGCACTAGCATCCATAGGAGTATGGCAAATTATTTTAATCGTAATGATTTTAATAGTTTCTATACTGCCCATAGTCGCGTTAATAGATATTATCCAGAACGAGTTCACGGGTTCCAATAAGTTAATTTGGGTATTGGTAGTTTTATTTTTACCAATGTTTGGGTCTATTATGTATTTCTTTATGGGAAAGGATCAAAGATTAAAAAGGTAATAGTTATACTTAAAATTTGTATCTTAACCTTTAATTTCTAAAATTTTAGATATGAAAAAATTACTATTTCTTTTTGCTTTTGCAATTACGGTTTCGGCTACTTCGCAAAACAAAATTTTACCAAAACATATTCAAATTCAGACAGCTGTTTTGGCTGCGCCCGAAATGTACCGCGATAATGCTACTGTATTGGGTTACAGTGAAAATGGCGAATTGATTACGCTAAGGCAAGGCAATAATAATATGATTTGCTTGGCAGACGACCCTAATAAGGAAGGAATAAGCGTTGCTTGCTATGGCGCCGAATTGGAACCTTTTATGGCTCGTGGAAGAGCTTTGGTTGCTGAAGGAAAAACCACTCAAGAAAAACGTGAAATCAGAAAACAAGAAATTGAAGCAGGGACGCTGCCTATGCCCACCGAACCAGCTATGGTTTATGTAGTGGCTGGGGAAGAAAGCGATTATAGCGAAGAAACGGGCGAATTGCTTAAAAGTAGAATGCGCTATGTACTATACAAACCCTTTATGACAGGTGAAAGCACGGGCTTACCTACAAAACCACAAGCCCCCGGGATGCCTTGGCTTATGGATGCCGGTACGCATAGATCGCATATAATGATATCGCCTCCTAAAAAATAGAAAGTTTAAAATATCAAAAAGAGGTCGTCTAAAAACTAATTAGGCGGCCTTTTATTTTATGCGCTACTTTTTAAGACCTTTCCCGGATTGGGTTATTGAGTTAATTGTT
>NZ_JAIRBA010000025.1 GCF_022008365.1 Aequorivita vitellina | reverse complement strand
AATCTCAAATCTCACATCTTCCTCCGCCCCCCCTTCAAAAGCCTGTCCCGAATTTACTTCGGGAGGGGGTGAGTAGCGTCATCCAGAAGTATCGTTCTCACTTTTAACCTTCAGATTTCTAATTTTAAATTTCCAATTTTTAGTTTCGTCTTCAATTTTGTCTTACGTCTAGAATCTAGCCTCTAGCCTCTAGCATCTTGCATCTAGACTCTAGATCTTCATCTTCATCTTCATTTCGATTTCGATTTCAATTTCGTTTTCGTCCTACGTCCTAAGTCTTACCGTCCTACGTCCAAAATCTAGCATCTAGCATCTAGACTCTAGCCTCTCACCTCTCACCTCTCACCTCTCACATCACCCCCCCCCCCTTAATAGTCATTTTCCTACTAAAAACTCAAAAAACTTCCAAGTCCATCAAATAATCCACATTCTTTTAACGTTATAAAAAATAAAATTATATATTGCGCCAATTCAATTTGATCCCCATTTCGTTGATAATGGTAATTTTAAACAGTGCCCAAATCTTAAAAATTATTACAATATTATTACGAGTTTAACCCAAAATGAGTTTATGAATACTTCAAAAAGTAAAATCCTACTAGTTTCAGTTTTCTTATTATTCAGTTTTAACCTATTCGCACAAAGCGATAAATTCAATCGCTTGTCTGCTGAAATTTCTACAGGTCTCCACGTACCACTAGCTCCTGGTGATGGTATCTCCCGTAGCAAATACATTGCTTTTAAACAATTTCAATTATCTGGGCGTTATATGTTTTCGAAGAAAATGGGTATAAAAGGTCATTTCGGCTTTAACCGTTTCGCCGACCCAGATAAAAAAAATACAGCGGTTAGTTTCAGTAGGTTGGGCTTAGAAGGAGTGCTTAATGTAGGGAGTCTTTTAAATTTAGATTATCATATTCGCGAAAAGGTCGGCTTGTTATTTCACACCGGAGTAGGCGTAACCTTTGCCAATCCGTCAGGTACCACAAGTACCGACAAAATAGGCAACATTCTAGCAGGTTTCACGGGGCTGGTAAGATTAAACAATACAATGGCGCTATCGGGAGATATGACCTATATCAGCAATATAAGACAACACTACGGCTACAATGGCGCCAGCTTAAATGCTGGTGAAAAAGGCACCTCTGGCGGTTTCGTAAATGTAAGCATAGGTATCATGTTCTACCTAGGCGAACACCGCTACCACTCAGACTGGTACTAAGCCTATTGTGGTTAATTGATCACTTCAACTGCTCAGTGTATTGTTAATTCGAGATTCGGACTGGTAGGTTCATAATTCTGCTTCTATTTAGCCTACCGCCTAAAGCCTAAAGCCAGTTTACGTCTTACGTCTTACGTCCTACGTCATCTTTGACTTCATCTTCGATTTCGATTTCGATTTCGATTTCGATTTCGTTTCGTCTATCATCTAACTACTGTCGTAACATTCTGATTATTATCAAGTAATGATTTTGTTTTCATTATTGCATTTTCAAGTTTTTTTAATTTTATTCTCAGATATTCTTCATTTTTGTTCTTCAGGAGCTGGGGTTTAAAATCGATCTTTTCCGTTACCATTACGTAATATATTGCTGCAAGTTTTTTAGCAGTGGCAACTACTGCACTCCCGGCACCTGTCCTGGATTTTTTGCTCCTTAGGTAATCGCCCAGTTCGTTCTTTGCGTTCCAAAGGCCGTTTGCCGCCTCCCGGAAAGCTTGGCCCGCTCTGTTCTTCTTTTTCCCCACTTTGCTCGAGATGACTTTGCCGCCCGTGATCTTGTTGTTGGGCACCACGTTGAGCCAAGAAAGGAACTGCTTTTGGGTAGGAAATTTTTCCTTTAGGGCTGGTCCTGTCTCGGAGAATACGGTAAGTGCGGTTGTGGAGCTGAGCCCAAAAATCTCTGTTACGTCCACGCCCAATGCTTGGTAAAGGCTTTGTGCGGCATTGAATTTTGGCTTGCTCCGGTATTTTTGTCCGTGCTTGATCTCTCGATTTGGCACTGCACTATCCTCCATCCGGCGCATAGCGGCCTCGCTCGCATTGTCGCACCGTACCAATTGCTGATCTAGGAAATGGTACTGTTCCCATGCCAGTTCGAGATTGAATAGGTGCTCGGCACGCCAGGTTCCTTCCAAGGACTTGAGGAAGACCTCCTTGGAGGCCTTGATCCTGCGATCCCTGAGCTTGGCAAGCTCTCCGGGGTTTCGTTCGCCACCGAGGATGGCCGCGATGATGGCAATGCCGGTTTTTCCCTGGAGATCGCTGACCACATTGTTCAGCTTGATGTTCATCTGCTCGAGCGCCTTTTGCATCCGTTGGACCTCAGTGGTCATTTGGCGGACCAAGGTCTTTCTCTGCCGTACATAATTTCTGAGTTCCCGGGTCAGGTTGTCGGGCTGGAAACAGCCATTGAGCAGGCCAAAAGAGTGGAGTTGTTGCAGCCACCGGGCATCGCTCACATCGCTCTTCCTTCCCGGCACGTTCTTTACATGCCGCGCGTTCACCAGATATACTTCAAGGCCATAATCCAGAAGTACCGTGTAGAGATGGTACCAGTACACTCCCGTGGATTCCATGGCCACGGATTTTATCCCGCATGCCTTGAGGAAACGGGCGAGCTCGTGCAGGTCTCGCGTAAAACAGCCGAAACGGCGCACGGCATCCTTTGTGCGGCCCTCGGGCACGGCTACATAATGGTCCCTGGAGGAAACATCGATCCCTGCAGTGTCATAATTTATTATCTTTGCCATAATGAAAGGGTTTTATGGGAAGCCGGTACCCAGCGTGCTTTGTTAAAAAATAGTCTATCATAAGGGGTCGTTGCCACCAATTCGCGATTTAAAGGCACACATACCTAAACTTACGTAAGGGCTCTGAGGCACCAATGACCGCCAAGGTTTGAGTACTTGTTTCCCTAATTTCCCTAAAGTTAACAATTTCAAGTTAGATAAAGTTCGCGATCTCGGGCGGGCCCGAGTGAAGGACTTACGTCTTACGTCCTACCGTCCTACGTCATCTTTGACTTCATCTTCGATTTCGATTTCGATTTCGATTTCGTCCTACGTCTAGAATCTAGCATCTAGCCTCTAGCCTCTAACATCTCACCTCTCACCTCTCACATCTCACCTCTCACATCTCACCTCTCACATCTAACACCCACATTTTCCCCAAAAAACCCCACAAAAACCCAAATCTATTTTTATCTTTGTTTCTTCAAACTAACAAGTGCCAATTTCTCCCTAGGTGCTATTAATATTTAGATTAATAACACATATATAATACACTAAACGCTTTTATGGAAGTTTTAAAAACGACCCCAAATTCATCGTCAGGGCGAACTAATGCCAATAGTCCCGTAAAAATTGCAATCATTGGGTTAGGCTATGTAGGCCTTCCCTTAGCTCGACTTTTTGCTACCAAATACCCCGTTGTGGGTTTTGATATTAATAAAAAACGAGTAGAGGAACTACAAGATGGTCACGATAGCACCCTTGAAGTAGAAGACGATATCTTACAAAAAGTATTATTAAAAGCCAATACTTTGGCAGAAATGGCTTTCACTACTACTGATGCTAAGGGCGATTCTAATGAGCAGACATCTAAAAACGGACTTTTCTGTACAACCGATCTTTTAGACATTCAAGGCTGTAATTATTACATAGTAACAGTTCCTACCCCCGTAGATAAAAATAACCGTCCTGTGTTAACGCCGCTTTATGCGGCAAGTGAAACAGTAGGGAGGGTGATTAAAAAAGGAGACACTGTTATTTATGAATCAACTGTTTATCCGGGTGTTACTGAGGAGGAGTGCGTTCCTGTGTTGGAAAAGGCAAGCGGACTTAAATTTAACACCGACTTCTATGTAGGCTATTCCCCAGAACGTATTAATCCGGGAGATAAGGAACATACTGTCGATAAAATTTTAAAAATCACCGCTGGCTCTACTCCTGAATCAGCAGAAAAAATCAATGCTATATATGCCTCGGTAATTACTGGGGGTACATATATGGCACCTAGTATAAAGGTAGCAGAAGCCGCTAAGGTAATTGAGAATTCCCAACGAGATATTAACATTGCTTTTGTTAACGAGCTGGCAAAAATCTTTAACCTATTAGAGATTGATACCCACGAAGTATTAAAAGCGGCAGGTACAAAATGGAACTTTCTTCCGTTTAAACCTGGCTTGGTTGGCGGACACTGTATTGGCGTAGATCCGTATTACTTGGCGCAAAAAGCCCAAGAAAAAGGCTATCACCCCGAAATTATTTTAGCGGGAAGAAGGCTAAACGATTCTATGGGCGAATATGTAGCCTCTCAGGTGGTAAAATGTATGATTAAAAAAGAAATTGGTATCTGCGCTGCCGAAGTTCTAATGCTCGGCATTACCTTTAAAGAAAACTGCCCAGACGTACGAAACACTAGAATAGTAGATGTTATAGCCGCTTTAGAAGACTACGGCATAAAAGTAACCACCTACGACCCCTGGGCCAACCCTGAAGAAGTAAAACACGAATACAACATAGAAACCACTAATAAACTTAATAATAGCAAGTTTGATGCAATTATTTTAGGTGTATCTCATAATGAGTTTTTAAGTTTAGACTTAGAACCGTATAAAAAAGAGAATGCTATTGTTTACGATGTAAAAGGAGTCCTAAAAAACCCAACCGCGAAATTGTGATTCGGGATTTGGAACGCGGGAATTGGGATTGGTTAATTCGGGATTCGGGATTCGGCGAGTTAAATATAAAATCTGAACTATCGAATTAACAAATTAACAAATTAACGAAGTAACCAATTAACGAAGTAACGAATCCCGAATTAACGAATTAACCAATTAACAAATTAAAGTGCAAAGAAATGGCATCAAATTTCGAGGAATTGAATTGTTGGAAGGAATGTTATAACTTGAAGATTTATTTAAAAGAAAATGTACTAACAAAGCTTCCCAAAACTGAAAGGTTCGAACTGCATTCACAAATATTACGTGCAGCTCGTTCTTCAACAGCAAATATTGCTGAAGGTTGGGGAAGATATCATTATAAAGAGAATATTAATTTTTTAAGGTTTTCAAGGGGATCAGTAGCCGAAATTCTTGACCATAGTATTGAAGCAAAAGATTGCAACTATATAAATCAAGAAATTTTGACTGTAATACGTCAACAAACTGAAAAATGCATCCAGTTAATCAATGGCTATATTCGATATTTAAAGAATAAGAACAATGAAAAGTAAAAATATAAATACAGTTCCCGATTCCCAATTCCCGAATCCCGAATCCCGAATTAACAAATCCCGAATCCCGAATTAACAAATAATGATTTTAGATCAATTCAAAAAATTAAAAAACAAAAACGTCCTAGTAACAGGAGGCGCAGGATTCATCGGAAGCAACCTCGTTGAAGCCCTCCTAGAAATAGACGCAAACGTAACCTGCCTAGACAACTTCGCCACCGGCCATAAACATAATATAGAGCCATTCTTGGCTAACAAAAACTTTAAATTAATCGAAGGCGATATCCGTGATTTAGACACTTGTAATTTAGCATGTGAGGGGCAGGACTTTGTTTTACATCAAGCAGCCTTAGGCTCAGTACCGCGCTCAATTAGCGACCCTATTACTTCTAACGACGTAAATGTAGGCGGATTTCTAAATATGTTAGTAACCGCACGTGATGCAGGCGTAAAACGCTTTATTTACGCAGCGAGTAGTTCAACTTATGGCGATAGTGAGGCACTACCTAAAGTTGAGGATAAGATTGGAAAACCTTTATCCCCTTACGCTATTACAAAATATGTAAATGAGCTATATGCTACTATTTTTCATACAACTTATGCTTTAGATAGCATCGGACTCAGATACTTCAACGTCTTTGGCAGACGCCAAGATCCTAACGGCGCTTATGCGGCAGTAATCCCACTATTTGTAAAACAATTTATGAAGCACCAAAGCCCTGTTATTAACGGCGATGGCAGCTATTCTCGCGATTTTACGTATATAGACAATGTAGTGCAGATGAATCTTTTGGCCATCATAACTGAAAATAAAGACGCACTAAACCAAGTGTATAATACAGCAGTAGGAGATAGAACAACCTTGGTACAACTTACCGATTTACTAAAGAAACATTTAAGTACCTTTGATCCTTCAATTTCAAAAGTGGAAATTTCTCACGGGCCCAACCGTAAAGGAGATATTCCACATTCGTTGGCGTCTGTAGAAAAGGCAAGAAAGCTATTGAATTATAAACCTACTCATGGTATTGATGCTGGGATTGAAGAGGCGGTGGAATGGTATTGGAATAATTTGAAATAGAAAATGAATAATAATTAAGAGACTCAATATTAATATAATCAGATGCTTCTAGATGAAGCAGGTAATAATAAACAGAGAGTTAGTGATGAAAGCTGAGAATGAAGAGTCTAATGTCTCAAATCTAATGTCTCAAATCTATTAAAAAATGAAAAAGGTTCTTATTGTATTTGGCACCAGGCCTGAAGCAATTAAAATGGCACCCTTAGTTAAGGAATTTGAACTATACCCAGAAGACTTTGACACGCGTGTTTGCGTTACGGCTCAACACCGTGAAATGTTAGATCAGGTACTCACTTTTTTTGATATTAAGACGCAATACGATTTAGATTTAATGAAACCTGGTCAAGACTTATATAGGCTTACCGCTGCAATTATTACAGAATTAAAACCCATATTAGAAGACTTTAAGCCTAACTATGTTTTCGTACATGGCGACACCACTACCACAATGGCATCCAGCATTGCCGGTTTTTATAGCGGTGCTAAAGTCTGTCATATAGAGGCCGGTCTTCGTACTCATAACAAGTATGCCCCCTTTCCAGAAGAAATTAATAGGCAGATTACAGGTCGTGTAACCGATTTCCATTTTTCACCGACCGAAGCCTCTCGCAAAAACTTATTAAGAGAAAATATAGACCCTAAAACAATTACAGTTACGGGCAATACGGTCATAGATGCCTTATTGCAAAGTGTTGCAAAAGTAAAAAAAGAACCTAGTGCCTTGGTCAGACAGTTAGATGAGAATCTTAATGGTAAATCATTAATTTTAGTTACAGGCCACAGACGTGAAAATCACGGCGACGGCTTTATTCGAATCTGCGAGGCTTTAAAAACAATTGCCTTACAGCGTCCTAACATAGAAATTATATACCCAGTACACTTAAATCCAAAAGTATTAGAGCCGGTAAACCGTATTCTGGGTAATATCAAAAACATCCAACTCATAGATCCGTTGGCATATCATGATTTTATATGGATGATGGATAGAGCGAAGATTATTATTACTGATAGTGGCGGAGTACAAGAAGAGGCACCAAGTTTAGGCAAGCCAGTATTAGTAATGCGCGAAACCACAGAACGTCCAGAAGCCGTAGATGCAGGAACAGTAATTTTAGTAGGTACAGATACAGAAAAAATAATACAAGAAGCTTTTGCTTTATTAGATGACGACAATCATTTTAAAGAAATGAGCAGTCGCCATAACCCCTATGGAGATGGAAATGCTTGTGGAAGAATCGTTGAATTTATGAAAGAATTAGAACTTGAAGAAATTTCGAGTTAACCTTGAGAACATTAGATACAAACATGTCACACTGAGCGCAGTCGAAGTGCCAAATTAACGAATAAACAAATCAAAAATGAACCCAGACGTAGTAACAATTGGTTTAGGATATATAGGATTACCAACTTCCGCTCTGATGGCATCTAAAGGATTGCAAGTGCATGGTGTCGATGTAAATCCAGAGGTAGTGAAAACCATTAATAAAGGGAAGATTCATATCATAGAAATGGATTTAGAAGAGGCTGTCGCCAAAGCTGTGAAGGCTGGTAACTTAATAACAGATATAAAACCTGTGGCAGCTGACACATATCTTATTGTTGTTCCAACTCCCTTTAAAGGAAATCACGAGCCTGATACTTCTTACGTTGAGGCGGCAACCCGTGCAGTTTTACCATTTTTGAAAGAAGGAGATTTGTATATTATTGAATCTACGTCGCCTATTGGAACAACCGAGAAAATGATGGAGCTTATTTTTAGAGAGCGACCAGAACTTAAAGGTGAAATTTATTTGGCGTATTGTCCAGAACGTGTGTTGCCTGGTAATGTGATGTATGAATTGGTTCATAATGATAGAGTAATAGGAGGAGTGGATGAAGCTAGTACCGAAAAGGCAACTGCCTTTTATAAACAATTTGTAAATGGGGAATTACACGCTACCAATGCGCGTACAGCTGAAATGTGTAAACTTACCGAAAACTCTAGCCGTGATGTGCAAATAGCCTTCGCCAATGAATTGTCACTTATTTGTGATAAAGCGGATATTAATGTTTGGGAATTGATTCGATTGGCTAATAAACATCCCAGAGTAAATATCTTACAACCCGGATGTGGAGTAGGAGGGCATTGTATAGCAGTAGACCCCTATTTTATTACCTCAGACTTTCCTTTAGAATCCCAAATTATCGGGAAAGCGAGAGAAATAAATAACTATAAAAGCTTTTGGGTGGCAGAACAAATAACAAAGGCACGGCATGCTTTTCAGTTAAAGCATGGTCGTCCACCTGCTATTGCATTAATGGGGCTTGCATTTAAACCCAATATTGATGATTTACGTGAATCTCCTGCTAAATATATTGTTCAAAAAGTATTACAGGAGGCTCACGATGAAACTTATTTTATTGTAGAGCCAAATATTGAGGATCATCAAGTGTTTAAAATCACTAATTATAAGGAAGCTATTAATAATGCTGATATTGTGGCTATACTTGTCGCGCATAAAGAGTTTAAGGAATTAGAGTTTACTGAAGAGCAGATGGTCTTGGATTATTGTGGTGTAAGACATAATTAAACAGTTAAATTGTTTGTCTGTTTTATTAAAAAATTAAGATTTAAGATAATATATGAAAAATAATTTAAGTATAGCGATTAAGGCTGCAATTGATGCTGGAGCTGAGATTTTAAAAGTTTACGAAACCAATTTTGAAGTAGAGGTTAAAGGAGATGAGTCTCCCCTAACCCAAGCCGATAAAAATGCAAATGATATTATCAATCGTTATTTACTGCCCACAGCAATTCCAATTATTAGCGAGGAAAATAAACAATTAGACTATGAGCAACGCAAGGATTGGTCGAAATGCTGGGTGGTCGATCCCTTAGATGGAACTAAAGAGTTTATTAAACGTAATGGCGAATTTACCGTTAATATAGCCCTTGTTAGAAATGGTGTCCCGATACTCGGAGTTATATATGTGCCTGTAACTAAAACGTTATACTTTACTACAGCGGATGCTAAAAGCGCTAAAAAAATTGATCTTGAGTCGGAAGATATAGAAATAGAAGAAATCCTTAAAAAAGCCATCCCTATCAAACCTGAGCTTGATTCAGGTACAATTAAGATTGTTGGAAGCCGCTCACATCTTAATGAAGACACTAAAAATTTTATCGACAATATAGAAAAGGCTAATAAGGTGGAAATTGTAAGTAGAGGTAGTTCCTTAAAATTCTGTTTGGTAGCAGAAGGTCTAGCTCATATTTATCCGCGTTTCGCACCTACTATGGAATGGGATACTGCTGCTGGTGATGCAATTTGCAGAGCGGTAGGCCTTGAGGTGATAGATCAAACTACAGAAAAACCTTTGGCTTATAATAAAAGGAACCTTCTAAATAACTATTTCTTAGTGCGTAGCTAATGCTAGGACGGTCAAATAAAAGACATATTGCCAAAGCCATCACTTGGCGAATTGTAGGTACCATAGATACTATTTTAATCTCTTGGCTTATTACTGGCAATCCATTAACAGGCCTAAAAATTGGCATGGCTGAGGTGTTTACTAAAATGATTTTATACTATTTACACGAACGCGTATGGTTTAAAATAAACCTGTCCAAGGCTGGGATAATTAGAGAGAGTAGGATTAGACACTTAGCCAAAACAGTTACTTGGAGGGGTGTTGGTACCTTAGATACGATGCTACTAGCTTGGTTGATAACTGGCAATCCACTTGCAGGATTAAAAATCGGTATGTCTGAACTTATAACTAAAATGATTTTGTACTACCTACATGAACGAGCGTGGTATAGATTAAATTACGGACTAAAAGATTAATTTCAATTTTATGGAGAAAAATATATTTGAACATAAGTTTAAGGTGGATCGGGATAAAAGGAGTAATCTTAAACATCATAAACCACTTTTAATATGGTTTACAGGTCTTTCGGGATCGGGAAAATCTACTATAGCCAATGAAGTGGAGCAAACCCTTTTCAACAAAGGAATTCACACCTACTTATTAGATGGCGACAATGTGCGCAAGGGAATTTGTTCCAACCTCTCCTTCTCAGCAGAGGATCGTTCTGAAAATATTCGTAGAATAGGGGAGGTGGCTAGTTTAATGTTGGATGCGGGATTGGTAGTGCTAGCTTCCTTTGTATCCCCATATAGAAAAGATCGTGAAAATGTTAAAATGATTATTGGCAGTACAAATTTTGTCGAAGTTTTTGTGAATACGCCTATTGAGGAATGTGAGCGACGGGACATAAAAGGGCTGTATAAAAAGGCGAGAAAAGGTGAAATCACAAATTTTACTGGCGTTAATGCCCCATATGAATTACCTTTGGCTCCTGACATCGAAGTTGATACCACCCAACAAGATTTGGACACAATTGTAGATTTAATTGTAAAAGAAATACTTGGAAAAATAGAGAGAAAATGAATAAGTACTATTTAAATTATTTAGACGAATTGGAATCAGAGGCTATATACATACTCCGTGAGGTATATGCCCAATTTCAAAACCCTGTAATTCTATTTTCAGGAGGTAAAGATTCAATTCTTGTAACCCACTTAGCAAAAAAGGCATTTTATCCAGCAAAGATTCCTTTTCCTTTAATGCATGTGGATACAGGACATAATTTCCCAGAAACCATAAAGTTTCGCGATGATCTAATTGACGAGTTAGGAGCTCAATTAATAGTTGGCTCAGTTCAAGAGTCTATTGACTGTGGTAGAGTTGCAGAGGAAAAAGGTAAAAACGCCACTCGCAACGCCCTACAAATTACGACTTTGCTCGACGCTATTGAAAGCAACAAAGTAGATTGCGCTATCGGTGGTGGAAGACGCGATGAAGAAAAGGCACGTGCTAAGGAACGTTTCTTTTCACATAGAGATGATTTTGGCCAATGGGATCCTAAAAACCAACGCCCAGAACTATGGAACTTACTTAATGGAAAGTATTTTGAGGGCGAACATTTTCGAGCCTTTCCTATTAGTAATTGGACCGAAATGGATGTATGGAATTATATTAAGCGGGAAAACATACAAATTCCATCACTATATTTAGCGCATCAACGTGAGGTTGTATGGCGTAGTGAATCTTGGATTCCTGTTTCAGAGCATTTAAAACTGGAAGAAAACGAAAAAATTGAAACTAAAAAAATCCGCTTTAGAACCCTCGGAGATATTACCATTACTGGTGGAATAGAATCAGATGCAGATACCCTTGAAAAAATTGCCGAGGAAGTCGCAGCTTTGCGAATGACAGAAAGAGGTAATCGTTCAGACGATAAACGATCAGAAACAGCGATGGAAGATAGAAAGAAGCAGGGGTATTTCTAATAGGTGAATACGTGAGCCTGTAAATTAGTGAATAAGTAAAAATTATATGAAATCACATAATGATTTAAGACTGTATCAAGAATCAATGGATTTGGTGACAGAAATTTATCAGGTTACCAATAATTTTCCCGATTCTGAAAAATTTGGACTCACAAGTCAAATCCGTCGGGCATAAGTATCTATTCCATCAAATATTGCTGAAGGCGCATCACGGGAAACAAAGAAGGAATTTAAAAGATTTTTATATATCAGTCTTGGCTCAGCTTCTGAATTAGAAACTCAAATTGAAATATCTAATAGATTAAGTTTTATTGATGATTCAAAAACACTAAAGGACAAAAGATATTTTATTAAAAGAATGCTGATAAAGCTGATTCAAACTTTAAAAGAATAACACCACCACAGACTCACATAATAACAAATTCACAAACTCACAAACTCACAAACTCACAAAAATGGCAATAGATAACAATCAATTATTACGATTTACAACTGCAGGAAGCGTAGATGATGGTAAAAGCACCTTAATAGGTAGATTGCTTTACGATTCAAAATCAATTTTTGAAGACCAATTAGCTGCTGTTGAAAATACAAGCTTGAAAAAAGGTCATGACAATATTGATCTTGCCATGTTCACAGACGGTTTAAAGGAAGAGCGTGAGCAGGGAATAACTATAGACGTGGCATATAGATATTTTACAACGCCTAAAAGAAAATTTATTATTGCCGATACTCCCGGTCATATTCAATATACAAGAAATATGATTACAGGTGCCTCCACAGCTAATGCAGCCATTATTTTAATAGATGCGAGAAAAGGGGTTATAGAGCAAACAAAAAGACACTCCTATATTGCTTCATTACTTCAAATACCACATTTAATTATTTGTATTAACAAAATGGATCTTGTAGGTTACGATGAAACTGTTTATGATAATATCGTCAGTCAATATGAAAAAGTGTCTTCCAAACTTGTAACTAAAGATATTACTTATATCCCAATAAGCGCACTTCATGGCGATAATGTTGTTAATCGTTCAGATAATATGGAGTGGTACAAAGGTGCTGCTTTATTATATACTTTAGAAACCTTACATATTACTAATGATCTTAATAAAATTGATGCTCGTTTTCCAGTGCAAACTGTTATTCGTCCACAAAGAGAAGGCTATATAGATTATAGAGGTTATGCCGGTAGAATTGCAAGTGGTGTTTTCAGAATTGGAGATGAAGTAATTGCGCTTCCCTCTGGTTTTACATCAAAAATAAAGTCTATCGATAGTTTTGAACAGGAATTGGAAGAAGCCTATGTTCCTATGTCCGTTTCCATTACTTTAGAAGATGATATAGACGTAAGTAGAGGCGATATGATAGTTAGAACTAACAATAGACCAGAAACTTCACAGGAGTTTGATGTTATGCTGTGTTGGATGAGCAATAAACCTTCCCAACCAAGAGCAAAATATACCGTTTGCCACACAGAAAATTCGCAAAAAGCGATGATAAAAAGCGTTTTGTATAAGGTTGATATTAATACTTATGATCGCATTAAGGATGAGGATACTTTTGGGATGAATGAAATAGGCAGGGTCACTATTAGAACCACAAAACCTTTAATGATTGACCCTTACGGCACCAATCCTATAACTGGAAGTATTATTTTAATAGACGATAATACCAATGAAACCGTTGCTGCGGGGATGATTGTTTAAATACAATAATCTATACTTTCACCATTAATCCACTCAAATGATTAAAAAATGAAAATTCAAAATGTTTGCTGTATTGGTGCGGGTTACGTTGGAGGACCAACTATGGCAGTACTTGCTTTAAAAAACCCTGACATCAAAATTACTGTTGTAGATATTAATAAAGTTAGAATAGCAGCTTGGAACGATTCTGATTTTAATAACTTGCCAATTTATGAGCCAGGCTTAAAAGAAGTAGTTCAAGAGGCTAGAGGCAGAAACTTGTTTTTTAGCACCGATGTAGAAAAAGCGATTGATGAAGCCGAAATGATTTTTATCTCGGTTAATACGCCTACCAAAACCTATGGTAAAGGGAAGGGAATGGCTGCTGATTTAAAATACATTGAACTTTCTGCACGTCAAATTGCAAAAGTTGCAACTACTGATAAAATAGTAGTTGAAAAATCTACCTTGCCTGTGAGAACAGCTCAAGCCATAAAGAATATTTTAGACCATACGGGCAATGGGGTTAAATTTCAAATTCTGTCTAATCCAGAATTTTTGGCAGAAGGGACTGCCGTACAAGACTTGTTAAATCCAGATCGTGTATTGATTGGAGGAGAGGAGAGTGAAGATGGAAAAGAAGCTATTGAAGCTTTGGTAAATATCTATGCTACTTGGATTTCAAGAGAAAAGATACTTACGACAAATGTTTGGTCTTCAGAATTATCTAAGTTGGTGGCAAACGCATTTCTTGCGCAAAGAGTTTCTTCTATTAACGCCATTTCTGAGCTATGTGAAGTGACTGGTGCCGATGTATCTGAAGTTAGTAAAGCAATTGGGATGGATAGTAGAATAGGCCCTAAATTTTTACAAGCATCCGTTGGTTTTGGAGGCTCTTGTTTTCAGAAAGATATTTTGAATCTAGTATATATTGCTAAATCTTATGGTCTAAACGAAGTTGCAGACTATTGGGAACAAGTTATCATTATGAACGATCATCAAAAAAATCGTTTCGCTGAAAATATTGTTTCCAAACTTTACAATACGGTTTCTGGTAAAAAGATTACTTTCTTTGGATGGGCTTTTAAAAAAGATACTAACGATACGCGTGAATCGGCTGCAATTTATGTTGCTGACGCACTTTTAGATGAACAAGCCGAAATAACTGTTTATGACCCTAAAGTAAGTGAAGAAAGAATTTATGCTGATTTAGATTATTTAAATACTCGCAGTCCAGAGGAGAATAGGAGATTAGTAAAAATTGTTAATGACCCTTACATAGCTTGCCAAAACGCACATGCAATAGCTATATTGACAGAATGGGATGAGTTTAAGGAATTTAATTGGCACAAGATTTATAGCTCCGTCATTAAACCAGCTTTTGTTTTTGATGGCAGAAAAGTACTAGATGGTCGAACGATGAAGCAACTTGGTTTTCAATATACAGCGATAGGAGTTTCAATCTTTAATAGTACCTCATGAAAATATTAGTTACTGGTGCAGCGGGCTTTATAGGCTATCATTTATGTGAGAAATTAATATCTTTAGGACATGTTGTTGTTGGTTTAGATAACATCAATGATTATTATGATGTTAACTTAAAACTTGCCCGCCTAAAAAATTTGGGTATTTCTGAAAACCAGATTGAATACAATGAGTATGTGGAGAGTGAATTGCACAATGAGCAGTTCATTTTTATTAAGATAAATTTGGAAGATCAAAAGAATCTTCCGCTACTTTTTGAAGGTAATGAGTTTGATTTGGTCTGTAACCTTGCTGCACAAGCTGGTGTTCGTTACAGCATTGAGCAACCGATGAAATACGTTGAAAGCAATATCGTGGGGTTTGTAAATTTATTGGAATGTGTTCGGCATGCCAAAGTTAAAAAGCTTGTTTATGCCAGTAGTTCTAGTGTCTATGGGATGAATGATAAAATTCCCTTTTCTACAGAAGATAATGTAGATCATCCTATTAGTATGTACGCCGCCAGCAAAAAGAGCAATGAACTCATGGCGTACACCTATAGTCATTTGTTCGGCATAGAAACCATAGGCTTAAGATTCTTTACGGTTTATGGGCCTTGGGGCAGACCAGATATGGCAATGTTTTTATTTACGAATGCAATTCTAAATGATAAACCAATTAAAGTTTTTAACAACGGCAACCTCTCTCGCGACTTTACCTATATTGACGATATTGTAGCTGGTGTGGAAAAAACACTTTTACAGCCTCAACGCAACAACAAATCCTACAGCCTTTATAACATTGGGAATGGCTCCCCGTTAGAACTGCTCGACTTTATTGAAGCTATAGAAATTGAAACCGGCAAAAAAGCTCAAAAAAATATGCTCCCTATGCAACCTGGTGATGTAGAAACAACTTGGGCAGATACCGCCGCTTTAGAGAACGATTTTAATTACAAACCCAATACACCCATTCAACTTGGAATACGCAGTTTTGTGGGATGGTATAAAGAGTATTATTCATAAATATGTCTAAAAGAATACACATAACTTCGAGTGGTCCTAGAACAGGAACAACACTTTTAACAGAGTTATTTAAAAGTTGTTTTAATATTGATTGTAGCTGTGACCATGAAGCTCCAATTTCAAAATCTAATTCTAGTTTTGGTAAGTGCAATACTGTTTTAACCAAAAAACCGTCAAGCACGGATAAATTATGGACTATATTAGATAAAATTAAAGGTGTTTATGTTGTCTGCGTTATTCGTGATCCTAGGGATATGATTGTCAGTTATCATGGTCGTATAACAGATGAATATTATTGTGGACTTAACTTTTGGTTCAAATTTTTAAGTGATTATGAAAAATTAAAAGACCATCCCCGATTCATATTAATTCGTTATGAAGACTTTACAACAAATCCCGATGAAATTCAAAAGCAAATAGAGCAAAAAATACCCTTCCTGAAACAAAAACATAAGTTCTCAGAATACCATTTATATGCTAAACCTGACGATGATACCTTAAAAGCGTTAAAAAAATTAAGACCAATAGAAAGTAAGGGGATTGGTACTTGGAAAAAGCATTTACCAAGAATAAAACAGCAATTAATCAAATATGGCGATATCACAGATAGTCTTAGACAATTTGAATATGAAGAAAATCCTGATTGGAAAAAAACTCTTGAAAATATTTCTTTACAGGAATTTGATAGTTATAAAAACGAAAGTATTGAGCGAAAAAATTCAAACAAAAGTGTATTGGTAACACTTTTTAATTTTTGGTGTGAAAAAATACATCTTAATCCTGATAGGATTTTAAAATCAATTAGAAGTATAACCCACAGTACTAAGATTGAAAATGTTGAAAAACAGTAGTAATACCACCCAATCATTCTGGATTCTTATAGGGAGTCTATCTGCCTTTAGTTTTAGTATGGTTAGCTCTATGATACTAAGTCGATATTTTGACAAAGACAGCTACGGAACTTATAGGCAAGTAATGTATGTATATAGTACTTTACTGGTTGTTTTTACACTGGGTGTACCTAAAGCTTATTCGTTCTTTTTACCGCGAGTAGCCGTAGAAGAAGCTAAGAGTCTTGTTAATAAAATTAATAAAATATTATTGTTGGCAGGCTTTTTAATGTCATTAGCTATATTTTTAGGTTCGGGAATTATTGCCGATGTCCTTGGAAATCATAATTTGTCTAAACCTTTGATTTACTTCTCCTTAGTGCCTCTTTTTATGTTGCCCACAATGGGTGTAGAAGGAGTTTTGTCGGTGTATCGAAAATCAAAATGGATTGCAGCTTACAATGTAGTAACACGTGTTTTGATGTTGCTTTGTGTAGTAGTTCCTGTAATTGTTTTCAAAGGTGATGTAGAAGATGCAATAATTGGATTTACGGTAGCTAGCTTCTTTAGTTTTCTATTGGCGATGTTTTTAAAGTACCGCCCTATAAAAAATCAAGAACATACAATATCAAAAATCTCGTATAAAAAGATCCTAAAATATGCAACACCAATTATGATGGCGAGTATATGGGGAGTTATTATTAGCTCAGCTGATCAATTTTTTATTAGTCGTTATTTTGGAACAGAAGTCTTTGCTGAATTTGCCAATGGTTCATTAGAACTACCTTTTGTAGGGATGATTATTTCTGCAGGTTCAATTGTATTAGCACCTTTGTACTCTAAAAACGCATTTAATGATACCGAAGAAACTAGGAAAGAAATATTACGTCTTTGGCATTCAGTGTTTAAAAAAACGGCAAAGCTCATATATCCTCTAGTAATCTTTTGTTTTTGTTTTGCTACAGCACTAATGATTCTCCTCTATGGAGAACGCTACGAAGCTTCTGGTACGTATTTTCAAATTAAACTGATTTCTAACTTTTTTACACTGATTTCTTATGCTCCGTTACTATTAGCCATTGGAGGTGAAAAGTATTATAGAAATATCCACTTGTATGCAGCTTTATTTACAATAGCATTAGAGTGGGCTTCGATATATTTTATCAATTCTCCGATAACTATTGTATGGATTTCAGTAATTTGCAGAATAGCTAGAATTATTGCAATGCTTTTATTTATTGCTAACTATTTTAATATAAAACTGATTGATCTCATTCCTATCAAATTAATAAGTAAAATTCTAATACCTGCCTTTATTATGGCATACGGGATTAAGTTAAGTATTGAATACTTTTTTGATTTTAAAGTCTTGATATTGTTAATTTTATCTGGCACTCTATATGCAATGATATTTGGCATTTGGGCATATATAGCTAAAATCGATTATTACTCTATAGTAAAACCATTAATGTCAAAGATTAAAAATTAATTTTTCAATAGTAATTGACAGATTTACTGAGAAAAAATTAAGTATTATTAAATAATTTATTCGAAACAAATGTTATTTAATTCCATAGAGTTTGCGGCATTTCTGCCAACAGTATTCTTATTATATTGGTTTGTTTTTAGAAAAATATTAAGATCCAAAATTTACTAATAGTTGTAGTAAGCTATATCTTTTATGGATGGTGGGATTATAGGTTTCTTACACTGATAATTTTTAGTACACTTGTTGATTTTTTTGTTGGAATATTTTTGGAGCAAACGATAGATAAAACGAAAAGAAAACTTTTACTATGGACTAGTATTCTAGTAAATTTAGGTTTTTTGGGTTTCTTTAAATATTATAATTTTTTCTTAGATAATGTCGATGCTGCTTTTAATTTTTTTGGATATCAGTTTAATACAACTACTTTAAACATTATTTTACCGGTGGGAATTAGTTTTTATACCTTTCAAACACTAAGCTATACCATTGATGTCTATAAAGAGAAATTAAAACCCACAAAAGATATTATTGCTTTCTCGGCCTTCGTTTGTTTTTTCCCTCAACTGGTAGCTGGTCCTATTGAAAGAGCTACTAAATTATTACCTCAATTCTATGTAAAAAGAAAATTCAATTACCAACAAGCCTCTGAAGGATTAAAGCTAATTCTATGGGGGTTGTTTAAGAAAGTAGTAATAGCTGATAATTGCGCAGAATTTGCAAATCATATTTTCGATAATTCAGATAATTTAAATGGAAGTACTTTAGTTTAGGGAGCATTGTTTTTTACATTTCAAATTTATGGAGATTTCTCCGGATACTCTGACATTGCAATAGGAACGGCTAGATTATTTGGTTTTAATTTAATGAAAAACTTTGCCTATCCTTACTTTTCAAGAGACATTGCTGAATTTTGGAGACGATGGCATATATCACTCTCAACCTGGTTTAGAGATTATATATACATACCTCTTGGTGGAAGTAGGGGCGCAACCTTGATGAAAGTTAGAAATATTTTCATCATTTTCGTGGTAAGTGGATTTTGGCATGGAGCGAATTGGACGTTTATTGTCTGGGGGTTTTTGAATGCGCTTTATTTTTTACCACTTCTATTAACAAATAGGAATAGAAATTACGCAGATAATGTAGTTGCTGAGGGGAAATATTTACCTACTTTTAAAGAGTTAATGGCAATGCTAGGGACATTTCTGCTTACAGTGTTGGCTTGGATTTTTTTTAGAGCTGAAAATATTTCACATGCATTTACCTATTTGAACGGTATTTTTGACAAATCCCTTTTTAGCTTGCCAAAGATTTTTAGTTTACATGATGCGGTGATTACGATTACTTTTGTTCTGTTTTTGTTATTAATTGAATGGATAGGCCGAGAAAAGGAATATGCAATAGAAAATTTTGGAAAAAATAAATCTATTTTCTTTAGATATGCTTTTTATTATGCTTTGGTTCTTTCAATCCTTTGGTTTGGTGGAAAACAACAAGATTTTATATATTTCCAATTTTAACCATTATATAAATAATTGATAACCGATTTGTTTTATATTTAAACATTTAAAAATGAGTTGCCAGGGAAAATGAAAAAATTCATATTAAAAGTTTCAATTTTTTTAATAATACTAATTGCTTTCTTTAGCATTAATTTTTTTATAAACCAATTAATTATAAGAAATACAAGCGTAAACATAGATAATAAAAAAATCTTTGTGGGTGATTCTCATATTCAAAATGCAATAAACCCTGAATTTTTGCCTGGCTCAATCAATATTGCACAACCGGCCGAACCATATATTCTAACATATTGGAAGTTAAAAAACGTTCTTGAATCAAACCAAGGAGTTAAGGTTATTTTAGGATTTGCACCACATAACATAGCAAAGTTTAATGATTATAAACTTTCTGACTCTAAGTGGGCTTCTGAAATGTTTAGTAGAAGTTATTCCATCCAAGAGTTTAACACTATAAAAAACGAAATAGATATAGATTATAAAGAGTATTATAAAACGCTTTTTAAGATATTTTGTTTCTACCCACATTTCAATCATACTAGTTACATTGGTAACTTCTCAAATTCAACAAATAATAAAATAGACGATTTTGAGGAGACAATTAACAGACACTTTTATTATAAAAGTAACCGAACTGATATTTCTGAATTGTCAATTAAATACTTAGACTCTATAGTATTGCTAATATCTAATTCTCAAAATAAATTAATTCTTTTAAATACACCTGTTCACAGTAATTATGCGAATAGAGTACCTAAAAAAATATATAATAAATACAACATTTTGATTGAAAACTATAAATCAAACAATATTACTATTATTGATAAATTTGCGACCGACTATAATGACTCATTGTTTTTAAATGTTGATCATCTAAATATTTATGGCGCAAAGATGTTTTCAATTGAATTAGATTCTTTAATAGCTGAAATTAAATAGAATGAGTTTATTTTTTAGACAAATTAAAAAATATATTATCATTGAATAGTTCTGGTCAAAATAGGTTTAACCTCTTCAAATTAGGATACATAATTTTTCCTTTTATATCTTTTTTGTTAACATTAAAACATTATAGGTCTTCTTGGTTTAAAAACGCCTTATGGTTATTTATAATATTTTTCGGCTTTTCAATGAGCTTTATCGAAACTATAGATGCATATGCATACAAAGAAAAATTTGTGAATTCCGCAAGAGTCTATAAAGAATTCAATTCATTTTTCGATGTTTTTAATCCAGCGGTAACTGGTAAAGTTGATTTTTTGGTTATTTTTCTAAATTATATTTTGAGACCTTTTACAAACAACTATCACTTTCTTTTTGGAGTTTATGGTGTTATTTTTGGTTATTTCTATTCAAGAAATATTGATTTTGTACTTAAACAGATTCGGCCAAATTTTTCAAATAAATTAATGGGCATAGTATTGTTTACAGCTTGTTTTATTGGTTTTTGGAATATAAATGGTTTTAGGTTTTGGACTGCTACCCATATCTTTGCGTATGGTTTAATTAATTTTATTTATTTAAATAAGAGGAAAAAAGGAATTACTTTTCTAATCTTGCCCTTAGCAGTACACTTTTCTTTTGTTATTCCACTATTAGTTTTTTTAATATATAAGTATATACCATCTTATAAAAAATTATATTTAATTTTGATATTTTTATTAAGTTTATATAACCCATTAAGTAATCTTTCAATTGTCCAGGCAAATTTACTTAAATACACTTTTAATGAGCAATTGGAAAGAAAAGTAGAGGTTTATACTTCTGAAGAAATATTAGAAAAAAGTCAGGAATCATCATTTAATACAAGTAGTCTTAAGATAGGCATAATTTTTTACCAAAGAGCGTTAATTTTAATACTAACTTTTTTGCTTATTATTAAACAAAATAAATTGAGTAAAAGAGAAAATTTATTTTTAAAATATGGGATTATACTATCATTAGTTGGCGCGATAATTAGTTTTATACCAAGTATGCAACGTTTTCTTAATGTTGGAATGTTCTTGATGCTTGTTGGAATAAGTATAAGTCTATTAAATAACAGCTCGTTATACTACAAAAGTAGAAGTATTATATCAAAGCTTGGATATTTAGCTACAATTCTTATAATTCCATTATATTTATGGATAATATTTACATTCTCTTTTCATACGCTATTTGGGAATTATTTTACGGTATTGATAGATGATAGTGATATGCTATATTCAATTGGAAATTTGTTGATGAAGACCTATAAATAATCTGAATTACACATTAAGAGATTTATCAAATCTCCAGATAATTATCGTGGTAAAATGATTTTTGGGAGTCCCATTTGATTAATAAAAGTAAAAAGTACAGATGAAAAATATTTTTTTTATTCACCCCATAACAAAGAAAACAAATCCGAGAGGTATTAGACTAACTAATATCAATACAAACTTGCGCCAGATAGCACCTGAAAACAACTATACCATACTATGTTTTAGTAATAATGTAATATCGCAAGCGGATCAACCTTTTCAAGTTAATAAATTTAATCTAATATTTCTTTTATTTAAATACATAGGTTTTTTTAAACTAGGAGGGAAATTGAACAAACTTTCAAGAATTTTAGATCCATTTATTTTCATTCATTTTTTAATCAAAATGGATATTAAACTAAGATTAAGAAAGAAAAATAAAATAAAGGAAGTTGTTTTTGTAGTTATGATAAGTCCATTTTCAAATTATCTTCTTGTTCCTTGGCTAAAAAAAAAATATCCTGATTCAAAAATTATTTGTGATATAGGGGATCCTCTTTATAAAAATTCGGCTCGTTGGAATGATGATGAGATTTCTAGGGGTATTGAATTTAAAGCTTTAAAACTATCGACCAATCTTATTGTAACAAATGAATTAACTAAAGCACATTTTACAAGTGAATTTAACATTAACTCTTCATTAATTCACATTATTCCTCAAGGGGTAAATACTGAGTTAATAGAAAGTTTATCACAGAAATGTATGACAGAAAGGAAATCAATGGCTTATGCAGGAAGATTTTACAATAAACTAAGGTCTCCTGATTATTTATTTACTGCATTGTCAAATCAGAATGAATATAAACTTGATATATATGGAAATAATGAAGTAAAAAAAATAAAAAACGTTTCTTTCTATAATAGTTTAGAACAAACTGAACTTTTCAAATTGCTGTACCAGTATGAAGTGTTAGTTTTTATTGATAATAAATCTGGGGTCCAAACAAGCGGAAAAATATTTGAATTATTAGCTTTTAAAAAAATAATACTTTTTATTAAAGGGGATGAAGAAACTGCTACTTACCAGATGGCAAGTAAATTTAGAAATGTTATTTTTTGTGAAAATAATTTAAACGCTATTTTAGAAGCTATCTCAAAGATAGAATCTTTAAATAATTTTCATTTCAATTACGACTGTCAGAATTTTAGTTGGCGTACTAGAGCTGAGAACTATCTAAAACTATTTTATAATGGGATTAATTAGAGTCTTAAAAAAGGATTTAAATTGTTATAAAAGGTGCGATAAGACAACACTGTTGAATATTTTTATTATGACCTTGTTCATGGCCAATTATAGAGCTGTAGTGTTGTATAGATTGTCAAATTATTTTGATAAACGCTCACATCTTATAGCAGTGTTAGTTGAAAAGTTGATGCATATTTCAACAATTACTTGGATTGGAAGAAGGGCTGATATTGCACCAGGATTTGTCATTAGACATATAGGAGGAATTATAATTGGAGGGAAAACAAAAATTGGAAAAAATTGTGAAATTAGACAAGGCGTCACATTTGGCGGAAATTTGGGTAAAGAAAAATATGGAACAACACAACCGATATTGGGTGATAACATTTTAATTGGAGCAGGTGCAAAAATACTTGGTCCTATAAAAATAGGAAATAACTGTATAATTGGTGCAAATGCAGTTGTTGTATCAGATATTCCTGAAGATAGTGTTGCTGGAGGAATACCTGCGAGAGTTTTGAGAAAAGTGAAATATATGGAAAATCCTTTGACTAGTAGTTAATTTAATTAAAACCAATGAAAATAATTTTTTTAGAAGCAGTGCATAATTTTGGGGGATCAAGCAAAAGTACTTTAGAACTTGCTAAAAGACTTATTGATGAAAAGAATGAAGTGTTAGTGGTAGATTTTTGGGGATGTTGTGAACCTTACATTTTGCAATGCAAAAAAGAAAACGTTCCTTATCAAATTATTGACCCTCGAAATAAACCTATAATGTTGAATGACAAGGGACGACTCAATATTTTAATTAATTATATTCGTTATCTAAAAAAAAATCAAGAGTATAAGAAAAATCTCCAAAAAATAATATTAGAGTTTAAACCTGATTTAATAAGTGTAAACAATACTAAAACACTCGCAATACTAAAATCATCTAAAAGCTATAAAATCGCCTATTTTGCAAGAACTTGGTTTTTACCTAATACGTTTGGGTATGTCGAAAGAAGATTGCTAAAAAAATTAGCTGATGTCTTTTTAGCAGTTTCACAGGCAACTAGACAAATGGTTTTTGCGTCTGGGTATGCAACTTTAGGTAATATTTATGTAATACCAAACGCAATCGAAATAAATAAAATCAAGCCTCTACTGAAAACAAATGAAGCCGTACTTCCTTGGCATAAAGTCCAAGATAATTCACGAGAATTTATTTTAATGCATTGTGGAAGCTTTAGAAAAATTAAGGGTCAGCTTGTAGTTTTAGAAGTCTTAAATAAACTGATTGATAAAGGTGAAAAAGTAAAACTATTGCTTATTGGAATGGTTAGTCATTCAGTAACATCTAAAAATTATTATAACTCTATTCTCGAATATATAAATGAACATGAACTAGAACCTTATATTGATATAGTAATTAATGAAAGTGATGTTTTAGCTTATTATACAATGTCGGATATGTTAATACATCCTAGTTATTCTGAAGGGTTACCTCGTGTAATACTAGAAGCAATGGCATTTGGTAAGCCAGTAGCTGCTAATGCCGTTGGAGGTGTTACTGATTTTATATCAGATAATTACACAGGTTTTCTCACCAATTTTAATGCAGTAGATGAATATGTTGAAGTAATACAAAAGTTAGTCAATGAAAAAAAGCAATATGAGTTTATATCTAAAAATGCATATGCTATGATAAAAAAAAACTATACGAATAAAAATCAAGTTAGAGCATTTATGAAAATAGAACATCGTATTGATACAATTAAGGAATAATTAATTTAAGTCTCAAATGATTTATTATATTATCTAATATTTTACTTTACATTAAGGAAATAATGAAAGTATTTTATCATGCTATTTAATGATGTTTATCTATTAATTATAATTTAAACTAATACATTAAAATAATTAAGTAAAAGGTAGATTTTAATTTTAAAAACTTCTTTAAATGAAAACATTAGCGTATGTATATGATGCAAGATGTTATAAGTATCAGGACGATATTTTTGGCGTATTCGATGTCACTGTCTGGGATCGATTTTTGGATGGATTTGATGAAATTATTGTTTTTGCAAGTATTTATAAATCTGATATAGACACAATAAAAAAGTTGAATTTGAACAAACTAAACCACCCCAAAGTTGAATATGTTCATGTTCCTTTTATAGACACACCTAAAAGACTAATAAAAAATTTTTTTATAAATAATTCAGTCTTTAAAAAAGAGTTTTGTAGAGTAGATGCTGTTGTAATAAGGGTTCCAGGACAATATTGTAACAATGCTTTTCATGTAGCAAAAAAAATGAATTTGAAAGTTGGTCTTGAGGTAGTAGGCTGTCCTTTTGATGCCTTTTGGAATTATGGCAATATGCAAGGTAAAATATTAGCTTTAGTATATTTTTATTGGATGAAGCACATTGTAAAACATTCAGATTATGTGCTATACGTTACAAAACACTTCTTACAAAAGAGATATCCTACTAAATCAAAACACACAATAAATGCCTCAAATGTAGATGTCCAAGTGTCTAATAAAGAAAAGGTCATAAATCATAGATTATCAACATTAGAAAATAATATTAGGAATAAGAAGATAACATTAGGACTTATAGGCTCTTTTGGGGTTCGTTATAAGGGGCACGAAGAAATTCTTAAAGCTGTCTCAACCTTAGATGAAAGAAAGTATATTTATATTGAGATGATTGGCGGTGGCGATTATAAATGGGTTGAGAAATTAGCAAAATCATTAAATATAGAAAACAATGTAAAAATCCTTGGAAAACTTAAATCAGGTGATCAAGTTTTAAATTGGTTGAATAAAATTGATATTTATATACATCCATCTAAACAAGAAGGGTTACCAAGATCTGTTATTGAAGCAATGTCACAAGCATGTCCTGTTTTGGCCTCCAAAATCGCTGGTATACCTGAATTATTAGATAATAATTATCTTCATAAAACAGGTGATTTTAAACACTTATCACTTCAAATCAGTCGAATAATTTTTAACTCAGTAGAACTTGAGAAAATGATTAATGCTAACTTTAAAACTGCATTAGCTTATGATAGGAGTATTTTGTCAACAAAGAGGAAAAAGTTTTGGTTGGATTTTTCTGAAAATTTATAATTCCCAAAAACCCTAATTGGTAAAAGAAAGTTATTAACAAATTACTTCCGATTTCTATAAATTCACTAGCCCTTGAATTAGTTATTAGATAAGTACACAACTAAAATGGCGATAGGTTTTATAGTTAAATCGAACATTATCGAAGAGAAAATATAAACTCTTGACTTGATTAAATATTTGAATAAACACTTTATCGTTTAAGAGGTTATTGAGTAGCTTAAACATTTAATATTTTAGTATTTTTAAGAAATAAATAGTATGGTAAATTTAGTAATTGCAGGGTTTTCAAAATGTGGCACAACCACACTATATGATATGCTTAAAATGCATAAAGATATTGGTATAGGCACGAGTAAAGAACCCGCATTCTTCAGTAAAATTAAAGGGTTTAATACTACTAAAGATTTTACAAATTGGTCGGTAGGTGGTAGTTACGATAAGGGGGTAGAGTGGTATGAAAGTATTTATAGAGGGGTGGTCAATAAGAAATATATAATGGATGCAAGTACAATTTATTCGTTTGATTCGCAGGCTCCGTCCTTAATACATCAATATAATCCAAATACCAAAATCATCTTTATTGTTAGAGAGCCCTATAAAAGAATTGAATCTCATTATTTTCAAGAAGTTAAAACTGGAATGAATTTACCTGATTTTAATGAATTTATAATTTCTGAACACCCTAGATTGAATTTTTATAAAAATGTTACTAAATATAAAACTCCGATTGTAAACTATATTAATGTATTTGGAAGTCAAAATGTTTATGTTACCTCATTAAATGCATTAAAAGATATGCCTCAAAATGTTTTACAAGATATTTTTAATTTTTTAAACATTAATGAAACTGATTTTAATCATTTTTTAAATAATGGACCTAGCAATGTAAGACGGGCTCCTCGTTTTATGTTTCTAAAAAGTACATTAGTAAGTATTGAGAGGTCAAAATTAGCAAAAAAATCACCACGTTTCATACAAGAGCTTGGAAGCAAAGTAATGAGAAATATTGATAAATTTTTATTAAAAGAAATTAGTAATAAACCAAATACTTCGAATGATATTCGAGATAGTATAAATAATCAATTCAAGGATGATCTTGATTATCTAAAAAACAACCATCAAATATTATTTTAGACAGCTGGACCCTAAAAATATTACGAGAGGCAGTATTAAAAGATAGATTTAAAATTACATTAGTAATCAGGAAATATTTAATTAAAAAACATTAGTCAAATTTTTCATTAAAAATATCATTATTACATTACAACTATGAAAATCCTACAACGACTATATTGTATCTTCCCTAATTTTATTCAAAATATTTTTATTACTTGGTTTAATATTATGGCATACAAGAAAAGGTATGGAGGCAAGTATAAATATTACAAAAAAATGTTTTTTAATAATAGGAATTTAAGTAAAGAAGAATTGTTAAAAATTCAAAAAAATAGATATGTTGCATTTTTAAAACTAACTGTTTTAAAGTCTGAGTATTATAAAAAAAATCTTTTAAAAATAGAAGACTTTAATAAAATAGAAACTATTGAAAAGTTGCCTTTTTTAAGTAAAGAAATATTAAGGTCTAATGTAGATAAAATAAATACAATTACAAAAAATAAAGGAATTATCTCTAAAACCGGTGGCACAACTGGTAAATCTCTAGAAGTACTTTTTACTCATGATAATATGCAAGAACGCTTTGCAATGTTAGATGATTTTAGAGATCGTCAAGGTTATAAATTAGGTGAAAGAACAGCTTGGTTTTCAGGCAAATCTATACTTACTTCGAGAGATTTGAAGAAATGCAGATATTGGAAAACCGATTATTTTTATAGAGTTCGTTATTATTCTACTTTTCATATACATCATCATAACCTAATTTATTATATAAAAGACTTAATAAAATTTCGACCAAAATTCTTTGTTGGTTTTCCTTCTACTATGTTTGACATTGCAAAATATGGAATAAATAATGGTTTGCAATTTCCTAATGGAATGTTAAAAGCAATTTTTCCAACAGCAGAGACTATTAATAAAGAAATGAGAGAAGTTATTGAAAGTTATTTTCATTGTAAAATGTATAATCAATATGCTTCATCCGAGGGTGCTCCTTTTATTTTTGAATGTAAATATGGAATTCTTCATCTAGAATTACAAAGTGGTGTTTTTGAAGTATTGGATGAATATAATAACCCAAGTCAATCAGGTCGATTGGTTGTAACATCATTTACTTCTGAAGGCACACCACTCATAAGATATGACATAGGAGATTCTATTACTTTAGAAGATGAATCAAAATCTTGTCAATGTGGTAATAATAATCCGTTAGTAAAAGAAATTTTAGGTCGTATTGACGATTTTATTTATTCTCCGGAAGTAGGGAAAATAAACTTAGGTAATGTATCAAATACATTGAAAGATACTAAAGGTATTTTGAAATTCCAAGCGATACAAAACTCATTATCGAAATTGATTTTAAAAATTGTAATTGATAAGAAAATTTATAATAAAAAAATTGAGAAGAATTTTATACAAAATTGGAGAGATAGAATTGGAAACAGTATGGAATTAGAAGTACAATATGTAGATGACATTTCTGTTGAGCAAAGCGGAAAATTTAGATTAGTAAAAAACAATATTAAGCACCTTTTAAATGTTTAAACTCGTCCGTGTCACAACTGTGCCTGTATCCCTAAACGTCCTGTTAAATGGACAGTTGCGATTTATGAATAAATTTTATAAGGTACTCGCGGTATCATCGGGACCGGAGGAGGAGTTAATAGAAGTGGAGAAGAGGGAAGGAGTTCCAGCCATTCAAGTGGAAATGACAAGGGCTATTACGCCAATACAAGATTTAAAAGCCGTCTGGCAACTCTATAAGCTTTTTAAAAAGGAAAAACCAACTCTAGTCCATACCCATACCCCAAAAGCGGGCACCTTAGGTATGTTGGCTGCTAAACTCGCCGGGGTACCTCACCGCTTGCATACGGTAGCCGGCTTGCCCTTACTAGAGGCAATAGGTCTAAAACGAAGCTTACTTGACATCGTTGAGAAAATAACTTATCGTTGTGCCACAAGAATCTATCCAAACTCTAAGGGCCTTTATGATATCATTTTGGCGCAAGGCTATTGCAAACTCAATAAAATACAAGTGATTGCCAACGGCAGTTCCAATGGTGTTGACACATCTCATTTTAGTCCGGATCAAATAAACAATGATCAAAAGAAAGCCCTAAGAAAAGAACTTGATTTAAATGATGATGACTTTGTGTTTATATTTATAGGCCGCCTCGTAGGTGATAAAGGCATCAATGAATTGGTCTCAGCTTTCTCCAGTCATCGCGAGTGTCGCGCTGTGACCTCGTCCACAACTTACCACTCTCCACTCCCCACTCACAAACTATTGCTCATAGGTTCCCTAGAAGCCCACCTCGACCCCCTCGAACCCGAAACCCTACAGGAAATCGAAAGCAACCCGAAAATCCTTACAGTAGGCTTTCAAAAAGACGTACGACCTTATCTTGCAATCAGCCACGCCCTTGCTTTCCCCAGTTACCGCGAAGGCTTCCCGAATGTGGTTATGCAAGCAGGTGCAATGGGTTTGCCTTCGATTGTAACAGACATCAATGGCTGTAATGAAATTATAATTCCAAATATAAATGGATTGATTATACCTCCAAAAAATTCAGAAGCTCTAGCTGATGCGATGCAATTGCTAATGGATGATACTGATTTATACCAGCAATTAAAAAGCAACGCAAGAGAAAAAATTACGAGTCGTTTTGAACGGCAACAAGTTTGGGATGCTTTACTTGCAGAGTATCAAGATTTATTAAAAGAAAGTGGTTTATCGACAAGCCAGTCCTGAGGAAACCACGTAAATCCACTCCTTAATATCTCCGATAGCTACTTAAAAACTTTCCTTACCTTTGCACCCCTACATAAACAATAAATGTATAAATCCCTTTTAAAACCTTTTTTCGATTTTCTATGTGCTCTAATAGGGCTGTTAGTTTTAAGCCCAATTTTTTTAGTAGTTTGGCTATGCCTTGCTATAGTAAACAACGGCAAACCCTTCTTCTTTCAACGCAGACCTGGTAAAGATGAACGCATTTTCACTATTGTCAAGTTTAAAACAATGAACGATAAGTGCGATGATAAAGGACAATTGTTGCCAGATAGCAAACGCCTTACCGCTATGGGAAGTTTTGTGCGTAAAACCTCTTTAGACGAGCTGCCACAATTGTTAAACGTGCTAAAGGGAGATATGAGCTTTGTAGGTCCAAGACCCTTATTGCCAGAATATCTATCTTTATACAATGAAACACAACGGAAACGTCATAATGTAAAACCAGGCATTACAGGTTGGGCACAAGTTAATGGTCGCAATGCTATTTCTTGGGAACAAAAGTTTGATTATGATGTATGGTACGTCGAACATCAAAGTTTCGCTTTAGATTTACAGATACTTTTAAAAACAGTAAAAAAAGTCTTTAAAAGCGAAGGCATTACACAACAAGGTCAAGTAACAACCCAAAATTTTCAAGGAAATGCAGTCGATTAAAAAAAAATTAATTCGTGCCATCAACAGATCGCAAGCTGCCTATAGCTTGTATATTTCGGATAAAAGATATTATCAAGCTTTAAGAATAAAGCATGCCAATGAAAAAGTCTATGCATTGTTGGAAGCCTATTTATATGAATGTGATGATAAGGACGTAGAAACTATACATCAATATTTGTTTCACTTAGATGATTGGTTTAATCAATTTAATAACTTGCAAAAAGAACAAAAAGATTTAGAAGCAGAATTTGTATTTACCCGCTATCCCGATTCGCCTGGATTTCCGAAAACTATACTTGATATAATTTAAAATATAATTTAAATGAAATACGCCTTCGCTGGAGATAGGGAGATAAGTACAAATATACTAGCGTTTATTATCTCTAAAGGTTATAAACCGTCCGCCTTATTTGTATCTGATGGTTCAATAAGTAGCCATAGTAAAGAATTGATTGATATTGCTGGTTTAGAGAATGATTTCGTTTTCAAGGGCAATGAATTTAAAAATAGTTTAGAACTTATAAAATCAATGAACTTAGATTATATATTTGGAGTCCATTTTCCTTATATAATTCCAAATGAGTTTTTAGAGTTGCCCCAAAATGGTTTTTTAAATCTACATCCTGCCTTTCTCCCATTTAATAAAGGATGGCATACTCCTAGTTGGGCTATAATCGATGAAACCACCTATGGCGCTACCTTACATTTTATGTCACAAAAGCTAGATGAAGGCAATATTATTCATCAAAAAGAATTGGTTATTCAACCTTCCGATACAGCAAATACGCTATATCAAAAAGCTCTAAGATTAGAGGAGGAAGTCTTTTATGAAGCTTTTGATGATCTTGTGGCGTTAAAACCGAAATCTGTTAAACAAATAAATAAGGGGACTTCTCACTCTAAAAAAGATATAAAGCAAATTCAAGAGATTCAATTGGATGCCCAGTATTCGGGTAAGGAATTAATTGACCGCTTGCGTGGCCTGACAACAAATAATGTGGAAGAAGGTGCTTATTTTGTTTTTGATGGTGAGCGTTATTATATGCAACTATCTATTATAAAGCAAAAATGAATTTATTTTGTTTTTTCTGGCCCCGTCTATTATCCTCAGTCTAATCCACAATTCAAATCATCTTCGCCTCCGTATTTTAAACCATAGTGAAGCCCACCAATAAACAATAAAAAATAACCATAAAAAAGAGCCCCCAGTCCCCCAGAAGCTCCTTTCTCAAAAAACAGATAGTACATTACCGTCTATCCAACCGTCTGCTAATCCATTTCAGTAAAACGGTAACAATATAACTGCTAATAGTTCCAATGATAGCCATACAAATTGTAAGTACTACATCATCTATTGGCAGATTGGGAATTATCCCAAACACTGTTCCGCCAAAAATACTAATCTTATAATTGTCCATAATTTCTCGTATTTATCGATTAACATCCAATAGCGGATTCGGCCCCGGTGGCATCATGTAATCGGGTGGGGGGTCGTCGTCGTCCGTGTCATTTATCACTGTCTGACTCACAACAGAAGCCACTGTACCTGCTACAATAAAATACCCAGCAATTTTTATCAATATGCTAGGCAAATAAATTGCATTAGCTATTATAGCTCCACCTATAGCCGTCAACCCAATCCCAATATTCCGCAACCGCCTAAAAAACCGAGGCGTAGGCCGCCTAATTCTCTCAAATAAATCCATAAACCAAATTTTTAAATTAATACTCAGTTAACTTTCATCGCCAACGCAGCAAGACATTATAAATGTTGCGCGCAGCAAAGCAACCCTCCTACATTTAATTAAAACTAACTAGCTTGTCTTGAGCGCAGTCGAAGGGTCATTGCGAGGGAGGCACGACCGCAGCAACCCGTCATTGCGAGCGTAGCGTGGCAAACTCATCAAGATAACACCTACCACCCCAAACAAAAAACCACCCCCACCTCCCCCCCCAAACACAAAACCACCCCAAAACCCCTCATCAACCAACATTTACCCACGTCCCACCCTCATCGCAAAAGCAACTACCACTAAATCCCCCAACCACAAACCACCCCAACATCATAAGTTGCGAGCGAAGCAATGCAACCATCCACATTGAAATGAAAACTAACTAGCTTGTCCTGAGCGCAGTCGAAGGGTCATTGCGAGGGAGGCACGACCGCGGCAACCTCTACATGATTACACCTACCACCCCAAAGCCAACTACCGCTTCATCATACCACCTTATCCCAAATCTCCATTCCAGTCACCTAACATTCCCCCCCCTTTGAAGGGGGGGCAGGGGGGGATGTTCATCTCCCCGAAAAATCCGATATCACCGTCAACGTAATCGCTTCATGCGTTTCCCGAAGCCCTTCAATCCGCATCAAGACCTTATCTAACGCCCTTCGAGATCCAAGGCCTCTTCCAATGCCCGTTAACTGCGACACAGGTGCTATACAGCCCCGTAGCTCAGTTTGAGCATTGTTTGCCGGGTGTAATAGGATGCCACTTCTACCAGGTACGTCTATCAATCGTAAATGATGCTTAAAACGCAGAGAGAAAAATGGTCGCATCTCGTATGTGCCGTCAGGAATACACGAAACATTGCGATGGTTCAGACGCCAAGGCAACTCTATGCAAAAGCATAGAAACTGCTGCTTGTGATACAAGGCTCCGTTCGTTCCATTTTTATAATGGATTCTATGAAGATAAAATTCCATAACCTTGAGGATTTAAGATTACAGCTGATCTACCTCAACAACTGCCAAGGCATTAAATGCGCCGTTTCTAAGCGGATACATTTCTCCGTTCACCTCTTGAAAGAAGTTTACGCCAACCACCTGCAACACTGGCAAGGTACTTCCTGCCGTAATGGTGGTGCTTAAGGTTAAAGCCGCTTGCGTAGTCGTATCCCAAGGGATGATTGGGGAAAATTCATGACCTTCCTCAAACTTTCTGCCTTGGAAATCAAGCGCACAAATTCCTCCTACCAGTTGAATATGGGTAGTACCTCTTGGCGCGTCAATTGTTTCATTTGGCACAAATTCTTCAATCGCAACGTCCAAGGTTCCGGCAGCACGGTCAAATACCGAGCTATACCCGCTAAAGTAAACAGTATCGAGCTTTCCCTTTTGGTTAAAGTCAAATCCTTTTAACAAGGACATGTCTCCATCCTGTACGGTTCTACTACCGCGTTTGTTCAGTGGGTCGGTTTTAATAATCGCCATTAACACTTGTACCAATCGCGATGTTACTCGCTTGTCACTGGCTTGTTTAAGAAGCAGTCGTTCTGCTTTTCTAATCAGCTGCCCACTTTTTCCAGCTGTTCCAAATTCCATCCCGTTCTCGCGAGTTCGCTTAAACGCGGGATCATTCAAAATGCGGTCTTTATCAATCCCGCCTTTTTCACGGGCCATATACCCGTCTTCCGTTTTGTAAAAGGTAAAATCTCCTATCGTACCTTTTAACTTTAAAATTCCTTTTTGCTTTGCCATAATTAACAAATTTTAAGGGTTAAACAATACCCAAACCTACAACCACAACCCCCTAAAGCAATTTTTCAAAACACAGATTGCATATTTTTGCATAATTCTGCATATTCTTGCACACTACTGTAAAACAAAAGAAATTAAAAACTCATATAACCATCCGAATGTTAGGGTGAGTTAGCCTGTCCTGAGCGCAGTCGAAGGGCAGTTGAACCCCCGTCGTCTAACGAATACTACCGCAAGCAAAATGTCAGGCTGAGCTAGCCTGTCCTGAGCGCAGTCGAAGGGCATCCGATAGCTATCGGATCGAACCCCGTCGTCTAACGAATACTACCGCAAGCAATATGTCAGGCGAGCAGCCCCTCCTGAACGGAGCCGAAGGACATCCGATAGCTATCGGATCGAACCCCGTCGTCTAACGAATACTACCGCAAGCCAAATGTCAGGCTGAGCGCAGTCGAAGCCCCACCGTCTAACGCAAACCATCGCAAGCAAAATGTCAGGGTGAGTTAGCCTGTCCTGAGCGGAGCCGAAGAGCATCCGATAGCTATCGGTTGGAAGCCCTTACCTCTAACCGTCATTCCATTTTATAACAATATTAGAAATGCAAAACCCACACATTACGAAAAGCCGTAAGCGTGGGTTTTTTAAATTGGGGAGAATACCAAATATAATAATTTTTGGTTAAGTAGGCAATAACATATTGATTGTAATTAAGATTGAGTCACTTTATACTTTAGATTAGCTCGTTCGAGCATATTCATAACTCTTAAAGTCCATACAGAATCGCTAGAAATACATTCCCTCAAACTTCCGGACTACCTCCCCTCTGGGGAGGTCAATACTGCCTTTTCCGGCAGTTTTGGGTGGGGACATATATGCACGGTTTAAATCGAAATGCCTGGCACAATGAAACCGAAATCGCTGGCACAAATCAAACCGAGTTATTCATATATTTCAATGATAAAAAATCAAATAACCTATAATCGAATGATGGTAAAGATGATTGCTCGCTGGAATCCAAATAAATCAAATTAGAAGATTTATTCCAACTCAACAATACCATGGCTTGTGCCAACATGCTTGGTTCTTACCTCAGTTCTTTGCCTTAGTGCGTTCTTATTGCACGTATTCACTATAACTTATCCGTTTTTTATTTCCAATTGTGACTATTTCTATCGCTCCATATTTAAATTCGGTTGAATCAATTTCTATCGTAATCGGCAGATTGTAACTTACCGTAAATGAATAATCAGGTAATATTCCGTCATAAGTATAATAGTAAGAAATGCTGTCTGCATTCTTTTGCAATTTGGGAAACCAATTGAGTTTCGTGATTTCTTGATACTGCTCAAAAGTCAAGTTATCAGCTTTTGTACCAAAGGCAAGTCCGTTTGCAGCTTCAATTTTCATAGCCAATTCTTTTCTTAAGTCACTTTTCTGGATTCTGTTTTCATAAATCTTTTTTGAATAATTAAAATAAAGAAAAGAAGAAACCAAAATAGTAATTAAAACAGATACTTGAAGTCTTTTCTTGATAGCTGTATTTCTTTTTCTGAAAAATCCGATAGCGATTCTTATTCCAATCAGTGATATTAATGTGAATCCGATTATTTTTAAAAACTCAATAGGACGAACCCAATTATTGAAAGTCAATTCAACAAGGTCGGTCCAGTAAACTAATAATCCAGTCAATATTACAAGATTAATTAGGACGACAATTAAATATTTAATCGATTTTCGAATCATTCTCTAATTTGTATGTGATAGAAACAAGTTTACTGTCTTTTATTTCGACTTCATCTGCATCCTCACTAGCTAAATCAAGGAACTCTTGAGTAAAGGGGTTATCAACATTAAAGATATGACTCCAAGCGGGAGAATTGCGTGTCATATCGTATGCCAAGTCCGTATTAATATTTAGCTTACTAGCTAATATTTTAAAAGTTTCAATTAAACTCGCACCAGTTGTTTTTAGTTCAGAAATAAATTTATTTATATCGTCAGTTTCGTTTAAAACTTCACGTTTTGATACTTTTTCTATTTCAGTTTCTTTATTCATCAATTCCTCTCAATTGTTTGCAACTGGCATTCTATATAATTAGTGCCGGATTAAGCAACTAATTTAGCAAATAAAACCGAAAAGAAATCCGCAAAGATCTTCGCAAGTAGGCTAAAACTAGCAATAAATTATACACGGATACTGTTGTTCTTATTTTTCAATTGTTCTGTCTGTCAGATATTCTAATTCAATTCGCTCAGTTTTAAAGCTGGTTTCAACTTCCATTCCGAGTTGGGAAGGAAATATATTCCATATTTTTCCCTTTCGTTTTCCAAGTTCAGAAATCAAATCCTGTAATTTTTTTCCGCTATTTAATTCTGCCACTAACCAATTTAATATCTCGAACTCAGATTCCACTTCAGAGTTGAGATCGAAATAATATTTTGGTGTATCATTTTCATAAATTATCCATTCATTCAATTCTAACTCCAAGAAGGGAAAGAAACGTTCATTTTCATTTCCCTTTATTAAATAAGATTCAGTTTCTAATTTTATTCTACTCATTTTTAAATAAATATTTTCCAAATTCTAAAAAATGATGTAATAATTCCGAGAATTGAAATTAACATTGCAATTGACACTAATAGTCGGTTTTCCTTTTTTCTTAAATAGTTGGCAGATATTATAAATCCAATTAATGATAAAATTCCTAAATAATATCTGTAACTAAATTTTAATTCAGATAATCCAAATAAGGCTCTTGTTTTTCCTGTTGATTGAATATAATCTTGATAAGTATTTATATTCCCTCTTACAGAGAATATAAGGCAAATAAAACTCACGAATATGATTAAATAAGTTATTTTCTTTCTATCCATAAATTTTATTATGCCTTCGTATTTTCCTGTATTCCGAGGTTTTTCTCAAATGTACTATGTTTTTGCAGATGATTAGTGCCGCGATTAAGCATTGAAATTAGCAAATAATCCCCGAATAGAAAATCCGCGTGGTTTTTCGTAAACAAGCTCAAACTAGCAATTAATTAAATGCGTTTTGTGTTTCCACCATGCACACTTTCTACTTTACCGAAAGGTAAATAATTAATCCAGAGGGTGCAAGTCCCTTATGGGCAGGGGTAATGCCATAACCAATAGTTAGCTACAAGGTTGCTAACCGTGAGGTTGAGACTAAAGACTTGCATAGCAATCACGAATACCTAAAAACTTTATTAACGAATGAAATAGGTGGAGGATGATCAATAGTCTAAAGACCAAACTGCCTACTTCATTCACCGTAAAACGGCTGAATAGGTAAATTTATATTAGGTTAAAAGAACACTGCAAACAAAGAGTTTCATTATCGAACCGCCGTATACGAGACCCGCTGGGTTTATCCTGAGCGGAGCCGAAGGGTACGGTGGTGTGAGAGGCGCACTCTGTTCCTATTTAGGGGCGGAGCCGTCTACTCGATTGGCAAATCGTTTTTTTAGAGTTATTACTTTCTTAAAACTTGTTGAATATTTTAACTAAATTCAAATAAAAACCTACATTTGTAAATAAAACCATTTTTAAAATTAAATGTTAGAATTTTTAAAGCCTATTTCTGAAAATCATTCGATTAGTAGAGCTGTAGCATCAGTATTCATACCACAAGCTTTTTTAAAACCTCAAGATATCTTTGAAAAAACAAAGGAAGTTGAGGGTTTTAAAGGTTATCCTAAAAAAGGATTGTTGAAGGCAACAACCATTAATATTAATAATAACAATTTGGGAATTTCTAATGAACAAATTAGAGGTTTTATATTTGAAAGCTATGACGATAAAGGTTCGATAAACAATGTTTTTAAATTAGAAAACAGTAAAGAAAATCAGTCGATTCTGTCATTAGAGAATAGGAAATATAAGGATTGGGACAGGTTTAAAAATCAGTTAGATTCAGATTTGAATTCGTTCTCTGGTATGAATGATTTCTATGTTGAAGCGATTAGTTTAAATTATAGAGATGAATTTATATGGACTGATAGAAACTCACCTATACCTGTGGCTGACATATTCAATATTGATTCAGAACTTTTAAATAAAAAGTTTTTATCTTCTAAAAACGGAACTTTAGTTCTAGTTTCTCAAGGAAATGAGGAAGGTGGTTTTACTTATGAAGAGAAAACTGAAATATCTTTCAATAATGATATTAAAAGAATAATAATTGACCATCAATACGCTCAAAGGTTTGGTGATATAAAATTATTTAGTACCTTAAACCAACATAAGAATTTCAGCTCTCTATATGATTCAGCGCATTTAGAGAACAAAAAAATTCTTAAAGATATATTGACAGTAGATAGTCAGAATTTAATAAAATTAAAGTAATTATGGCATTATTAACTAGTTTGTTTGCGTTAAATCCTGAAGTCGAAAAGTTCAGTTTTTTAAATCGAAGCAATATCGAAATGGAAAATGTATATCTTGAAGAAGAAGTTGTTGACTTGAAACATACTTATCATTTTACTGGGATTATAAGTAATGAAAAGTCAGATTTTTTGAAAAGACAAATTTTAGATTTTTTCAACTCAGCTGATGCCGACGTTAAGATATCTGCGGATGTTCTATCACAATGTTATTCTTTTATCGATAATCTTTATCCGAGTGTTTTGGAACAATTAGAAATTGATGATGTATATAGCACTTCTTATGGAACTGTTGTGTTTGATTGGGAAAAAAATGTGGATAATGTTTTTTCATTAGAAATTGGTGCCAAAGAACTTGGATATTTTATTGAAGTAAACGGAACTGATGATAAACAAGTAGATTCATTAATATTAGATGAATCTGAAAATGAATTACTACAAGATTTATCTAGCTTTTTATCAGTTTAAATGCACTTACCAATACCAAAAGAAATTGCCTATGATGAAATTTTGGTTCATTTTATTTTTGACCGAAATTTTAAGAACAAAATCATAACAGAGGAAAAGCTAGTTTCCAAAGATATTTTTTTACCAAACAAAGGTGGTGTTTCTTTTCAACGAAATTTTTATTGTGAAGAGAGTAAATGTAAAGATTTTGCAAAAGGTTTTGCAATTGGCAAAGTCTATATAGGTTTTATTGTTTTTCGAAAATCACATTTTGAAAAAGTAAAACAAGATTATATTCTAAATGAGAGAAATGAATTTGAAGCTGATATTTTTTCGACACCGTTAGATGAAAATTTCGAATATTTACCTAAAGAAGCAGAAGTTTTTACAGATTCTCCTGGAAATCCTGCGCACGCTGATTTAGTTTATGAAAATCCTGCATTAAAAGATAATGAAACCCCAAATACTGCAATTAGGTCGTTCTCGAGAAAGCTATCAAAAGATTGTAAACTTATAATTGATAGCAACCCAATTTCTGATTCCTATGATGATGTTGAATTCAAGAAGGTTGTCTGAAATGTTTGCCAACGTTTGGGCTATGAGTAGTGCGCCAAAAAATGCAATCATTTTCGGGTTGATCCTCATTTCGTAAATATACAACTGCTTTCGGATTTAACACAAAACCCAGCATTGCTTATAGCCTCGTATTTGCAATGTTTTCCCACGTTCTGCTCCGTCTTGCTTCCGTTTTTTTAATCGTTAACAGACTGTTGCAAAAGAGAAGTGGCGTTCGCTGGTTTTGCCTTTCCGATGCTCGATATTCCTATTTCATATTCAGATTTTGTTGCTAAAATTCAGAAATGTTTTTCTTCTTATTCACAAGTAGGTTGCAATATCGTTTTGCCGTTTTCTTCAATCAACTTATATCCATTATCCAACATTGGCTTAAAACTTTGTCGTCCAGTAAATTGCCACAGAAAATATCCATACTGACATTGATTGATATTCCCAATTCTATATTCATCCAGCATTAATACTTTTAACTCTTCCCAATATTGACTAGGCGAATGAATGAAAATTAACATAGGCCTAAATTCAGGATCGGCAAATTCCTTATTGTAGAATTTTCTTATTCGCTCGACACTTGGAAAACCATATTTTTTTATTATTTCAATCATTCTTTCCGTATGCAATGCATCCTTTGGATTAATGTAGTTTTGGAAAATAAATTTACTCAAAGTGTCAGAAACGAATTTGCGTCCAGTCATTTCCTTCAAACGTAAACTATCGGGAAGATTTTCAATTCTATCAGTTTCTGATTTATCGAATGTTCTGAAAAGAGTATATTCACGTAATGTTTGGTCGTAACCATACATAAATTCCATTTCTTCAACTAAAGCTTCAATATCCTCTTTGAAAAGAGAATCCTTTTGAGGTTGGGAGTAAATAGGAATGCAAAATAAGATGGTAATTAGTAAAAGTCTCAATTTCATTCTTGGTTTTTTTAATATTGCACAATCTGCGTATATACAACACTAGCATATTGTATATGCCATATTTAGCAGTTTCTATTAAGTTATTTCAAAATAAAAATATAATTTATAAAATGCATTGCGGAAAACTGGATCAAGTGTGTTGGCTATATCGCTTGCTTTTAAGCGACAAGGTAATTATTACTTGATCTTTCAAAGTAGTACAAATCGAACCGTTATTGGTTTTTCGGTCACAGGCAAACTGGCACTGTTTTAACCGAAATGCCTGGCACTATGAAACCGAAATCACTGACACAAATCGAATTGAAATAACCAATAATTTTTATTAATATAATTCAAACACAAACCCACACATTACGAAAAACCGTACGTGTGGGTTTTTAAATCGGGGAGAATATGCGTTTTTAAATTGGGGAGTATACCAAATATAATAATTTTTGTATAAGTAAGCAAAGACATATTAGTTGTTATAAAGATAGAGTCACTTTATACTTTAAATTCGCTCAGTCCAGCATATCCATAACATTAAAGGCCCATATAGAATCGCCAGAAATACATTGCCTTAAACTTCCAGACTACCTCCCCTTTGGGGAGGTCAAAACTGCCTTTTCCGGCAGTTTTGGGTGGGGACATATATGCTCAATTTAAACCGTAATGCCTGGCACTGTGAAACCGAAATCACTGGCACAAATCGAACTGATATAACCATTTTTTACCTAAAGTGTTGCCCCTTAACGCAGATAGGCTTTTTTTAAAAGGTCCAAATTTGGCTCACTCACAAGCCTGATTAAAAAATAAAGCCTCTTATCCAGAAGCTTCGAGTGACTTATATGAGTTGGGGTTTTATAAATTAAGGGGTTTTGCAACGGTTACCGTTGTTGTACGCTGACTTTTATTTGAATTCAATGTCAATACCTTGATAGATTTTTAATAAATCAGGTAGTGTCATTACTTTAATGTCAAGCATCTTACAGATAGAAGGTATTTTTTTAAATGCTTTGTGATCATTTCCATTTTCAGATTCTTCCGTAACGATAACAATTTCCTCTTTTTTACTTTTCTTTATCAAAGCAAGTATTATCATTCTTGCATCAGCTGTTTCTAAAAACTCTTTTTTACGCTCTTCAAATTCAGCATCATTAAGTCGTCTCGATAGAGGTGTTCTGAAATTATCATTTAAAAGGTTGTAAAATTTCTTTGTTGAAGGTGGAAGTAAATCTTTTGTTTTTAAAGGAAGCTTAAAATCTTTCTTAAACTCCTTTTCTTTTAAATAATTTAATGTTTTAAGAACTAAACCTTGAGCAGTATATTCACATTCTTGATAAACGGCATCTATTAAAATTAAATTTCCATTTTCAAATTCAGATTTTATGAAATCGAATAACTTTGTTTTTTGGTCAAATGGTAAGTAATAACGAACCAAGGACAGTAAGGAACTTGTATCTATTATTACTTTCATCAAATATACTTTTCTAATTTTTCGGGTTTAATATTAAGTTTTTTACAAACTTCATATTCGTTTAAAACACCTTCATAGTAAGCTGTTTGAATTGTAGATAAAAACAATGGAGATGGAATAGGTTTAGCGACAGAACCTCTTTGTTTAACTCCTTGTTCTTTCAATAATTGTTTTTCTCTTTCCTTTTGCTCTTGCTTTTGTCTATAAAGTTCTTCAAATTCTTCTCTTACTAAAGCATAGTTTGATTTTGATATTTTACCTTGATAAAGAAGTCTTGTGAAAAGAGACAATTGACTTAAATGAGTATGGTGAGAAACTTTCTCAATAAAGTCGTGATGATAATCATTATTCGCTGAAGCTTTATCTAATGAATCTAGTGTTTTAGCATAATTACCTGCAAGAAAGAAAAAAGCAAAATCATTACACCATCTTTCTATCGAAGAAAGATTTTTATTGTACACGCTATAATTTATTTCTTCGATTTCTTCTTCGTCAAGTAAATAGTGACCTAATTCGTGAGCAAGTGTAAATATTTCTCTGGAAAAAGATTGATGTCTCTTAAGAACAATCATATTTGGCTTTAGATAAAATCCGTCAATATTAGCTTTCTCCTTTTTATTCCAAGTCTCTATGAATTCAAAAACCATAATATTTTTGGTAGCAAATGAAGAAATCAATGACTTCAAAAAATCGCGTCTATTTTTATCGAATCTTGGATATAAGACTTTTCTAGCTTTTAAAGCGATTTCTCTTGGACTGTCAGAAATCGAATATTTTTTTATCTGTCTTTTAAAATCTAAATCTGAAAGTTTTGCAATTGCTGAAAGTGATAGTTTTAATTCTTCGAATTGGTTAACAATTTTAATTGCACCTAGATTGAGTTCATCGTTTTGAAAGTTTTGCTTTCTAAAGAATACACTTGCTTCTTTTGATTTTTCAGGTGCTTTTGGGTCAAGATAATAGTGAAGACCTTTTCCAAAAATTTTATCAATTCTTTTTAAGTAAGATACTTGAATTTCTTTACCAAACACATCTTCCTTAGTTATTGGATTTTTAAGTCCACTACTAATTTTTTGCAAGAATTCTTGTACATCCATTCTGTACATTTCTAGCAAATGTCTAATTCTTGATATGTTATGTTCTACTTTCAATATGTTTTTTAAAACTTTTGTGCAAAGTTACGATTTCTTTTTAGCTTGCGTGCAATGTGTACATTAGCACATTGTATATACCACACATAGCAGTATCTAATAAGTTATTTCAAATTTAAAATATAATTTATACAATGCATTGCGGAAAACCGTAACAGCGCCAATTTTAACCATGGAGATTACCAAATAAACAATTTTATTTAATTATTTTTTTCTAAAGTAATATTCTAGGTGTCTAATAAACAATTTATTATATTTGAATATTCTCCCCAGTTTTTAAAATTAAATCAATGAAAAAAATTAAAAGTTTATTTATTGGAGGGTTACTGTTTTTATTTCTTACCTCATTTTCCTTGGATGTTTCAGGCGTATATATCTGCAAAGGCCCGAAAAGTACCAAATACCATTATAAAAAAGACTGTAGAGGTCTGTCGAACTGTTCTACCGATACGTATTCGGTAACGTTAAGTGAAGCCAAAAAGCTAGGTCGTTCACTTTGTGGCTGGGAAGATTAAATGGTGAACTTATAATAAATAGCAGATGCGTAACTACGAAAAATTCTACAGAGATCAGTTTAAATTCTCATTAGTAATGGCCGTAATTGTTGGAGCTATTGTTTTTTTCTTGTGGATTTTCGGAGTTGTTAGGTTTTAGGTTATCAAAGGATTATAATGTCACTTTTGGACTTTTGATTTGAGAAATAAAATCTCTTAGTATTTGATTAAAAGTGCGCTCATATAGTGAATATACTTACGAATTATTTTTTATCTTTTAAGGTAGCGATTATTTCATTTCGGAGATCTTGAAGCCTCTTTTCGTAAAATTCAATTATCTTATCTACGGGATCATTAATAATGGTATTGATATTAGTATTAACTGAATGACTTCCTTCATAAAAATTCGCCGTAGCATACAAAACGGATTCTTCATTAAATTTTTTCAATCCAGACGGAGTGACTCCTAAAGCTCTAGCTACTTCTTCGATTCTATTGTCATCAATAACTTCTGTCTGTTCAAGTTTGCTGATAGCTTGTTTACTAATGCCCCCTAATCGTTCGCCTAATTCTGTTTGAGTAAAACCTCTAAGAAGCCTTACTTTCTCTATTTTACGGCCAATATGGCTAGAAACATTTTCAAAATTATTTTTCATAGTTTAAAAATTGAATTATTTGTTAGTTAAATTTTTTTTTTCACTTTCCAATAATCTCTCGTAAAGTTCCACTATTTTTTCAATTGGATTAAAAACTTGTGCAGATGAAGAATCCGCAAATGTATTATCATGTACATTATAATGATTGATATTATAAATGACAGCGTCTTCATCAAAATTCTTTATTAATTCTACTGGAACTCCTAAATATTCCGAAATTACGACTAAAGTTTTTTCTTCAATTTTTTCCTGTTGCTCAATTTGGGATACTTGTTGTTGAGTCATTTTTAAATCCTGAGCAAGGGACTCTTGTTTTACCCCTAGGTAAGACCTCAATTTTGCCACATTGTGTCCCATGTGGGAGGTGTGCTTTTTTCTTTTCGTTGTTGTAGTCATAATAAGAAATTTGGATAAATATAGTAAAAGTCAATGATATTTAGGTAAAGGTCAACCAAAATTATTTTTTATATATATAAATTTTTAATTATTTGCACTCAAAAGAATTAAGTGCTGGAAGTTAAGTCTATTGCAATTTGTTTTCAGCTTTTAAACTCTTTATAAAAAAGGCCCTCACACCCTGTTGCGCAACGTGTGAAAGGCCAACATTAAATCAGTTGTCTAATTTAACACTACAAAAGTATGAAAAATTACTACAGGCATACCTATGCCTTAAAGGTTTCACTTTGCCTTCTCTTTCCACTATTTACTTCAATAACAACCTATGCCCAAGATGCACCTTATTTGGTGACGGGTAGGGTACAGGACGAGACGGCTCCTTTGGCAGGGGTAAACATTATATTAAAACATAAAAACAAAGGTACTATTAGCGATCTTGACGGTAGGTTCGCTATAAACACGGCCGCAAATGACACCTTGGTGTTTTCATTTCTAGGTTACACCCCTCAGGAAATACCAATTGGAGGAAAGACAGAGTTCTATATTACTATGGAGCCAAGTGCGCAAGCCTTGGATCAAGTAGTAATAAATGCGGGCTACTATAAAGTTTCCGACAAAGAAAAAACGGGAAGTATCACACGTATTACCGCTACCGAAATTGAAAACCAACCTGTCTCCAATCCGCTTGCCGCTATGCAGGGCAGGATGGCAGGAGTAAATATTGTGCAGAGCACAGGCGTTCCCGGTGGTGGCTTTTCGGTACGTATTCGAGGGCGCAATAGCATTCGGGCAGATGGGAGCGAACCCCTCTATATTGTAGATGGGGTGCCTTATCCTTCGCAGTCACTTGGTAATATCAATGTATCCAATGTTTTGGGAAACTCCCAAAGTCCGTTAAATGGCATTAGTCCAAACGACATAGAAAGTATAGAGGTCTTAAAGGATGCCGATGCTACTGCTATTTATGGTTCTAGAGGGGCTAATGGAGTGGTGCTAATAACTACTAAAATGGGAAAGTCTGGGAAGACACGTTTTCAAATAAATACCACTACAGGAGTTGGAAGTATTACAAGAGACTTGGACCTGCTAAATACAGAGCAATATTTAGCCATGCGCCGTGAAGCTTTTGCCAATGATGGTATTACCGAATATCCATTTAACGCTTATGATGTAAATGGTACGTGGTCCACTAATAGATATACCGACTGGCAGGAAGAACTTTTAGGAGGTACCGCCTATTATAACACTGCAAGTGCATCAGTACAGGGAGGTGATAATCAGACCCGATTTTTACTCCGGGGAGGTTATGAGGAACAAACAACGGTGTTCCCTGGCGATTTTAAGTATAAAAAAGGATCGGCACTGCTTAACCTAAATCATAGCTCACCAAACAATAAATTTACACTGCAATTCAATGGAAATTATGTTGTGGATAACAACAAGTTGCCACCTATTAACTTGGTAAACGAAGCACGAAACCTACCTCCAAATGCTCCTTCACTTTATGACGCTAATGGAGATCTAAATTGGGAGGACGGCACCTTTACAAATCCCTTGGCTCAATTGAACGGGGAATATCTATCCCGTACAAATACACTTTTAAGCAGTGGAACGATTGCCTATCGGCCTCTAAAAGGATTGGAAATCAAGACCAACTTGGGTTTTACAACCAATACCCTAAAAGAAACCAAGACTTCCCCGCATACAATCTATAATCCCGATTATGGATTAAATAGCAGCTATTCCTCCATCATAGTTAATGAAGCAAACAGACGTTCCTATATCGTAGAACCACAATTAAACTATAAAAAGTCAATAGGTAAAGGAAATTTGAATCTGCTTTTGGGAAGTACAATACAAAAGGAAATCACAACAAAATCCCTTCTATTTGCCCAGGGATTTTCAAGTAACAGTCTTATATACAATCCAGCATCAGCGGCAAACATTGCTATAATGAGCAATACGGAAGAAGTTTATAACTATAGGGCGCTATTTGGTCGCCTTAATTTTAATTGGAACCATAAATATATTGTGAACTTAACAGGCAGGAGGGATGGTTCTAGCAGGTTTGGACCCGGAAACCAATATGCCAACTTTGGAGCGATCGGGGCTGCATGGATTTTTTCTAAGGAGGAATTAATCAAAAACAAACTTTCGTTTTTAAGCTTTGGGAAACTTCGTGGCAGCTATGGTACCACAGGCAATGATCAAATAGGGAATTACGGGTTTTTAGATACTTATACCAGCAGCGGACTCTCATATCAGGGTATGCAAGGGCTTATTCCTGTAAGTCTATTTAATCCCCATTTTGGATGGGAAACAAATAAAAAATTAGAGGGTGCAATTGAATTGGGTTTACTAAAGGATAAAATCAATTTATCGGCTTCCTATTATCAAAACCGATCTTCAAACCAATTGGTAGGAATACCGCTTCCCGGAACCACAGGTTTTTCAACTTTACAGGCCAACCTGCCCGCGACTGTAGAAAATACGGGCTGGGAATTTGAGCTTGCAACTACCAATTTTCAGAGAGATAATTTTTCTTGGAAGACTTTTATTAATATTTCGCTTCCCCGAAATAAACTACTTGCCTTTCCGAATCTTGATGCTTCTACCTATGCCAATCAGTATATAATAGGCGAACCTCTGGATATCCTCTTGCTTTATAATAGCAATGGCGTAGACCCAGAAACGGGAATTTACACTTTCGAGGATGTAGACGGCGATGATGCCATCACCAAACCAAATGATCTTAAAACTATAGCCAATTTGAGTCCTAAGTACTTCGGAGGCATACAAAATACCTTTACCTATGCCAACCTTAGCTTAGATTTTCTGGTCCAGTTCGTAAAGCAACAGGGTAGAAATTTTATGGCAAACAGTCCCTTACCAGGAACCATGGCAAACCAATCCACCGAAATATTGAACCATTGGCAACAGCAAGGGGATAATACAAACGTCCAGTTGTTTACTACGGGACTTAATCAAGAAGCCGTTTCAGGATATGTCAATAATTATGACAGCGATTCCTCGGTTGGCGATGCTTCTTTCATCCGTCTTAAAAATATATCCCTCTCATACACGATCCCAACCCTAAGCACCCTTGGTGTTGATTGTCGTGTCTATGCGCTTGCACAAAACCTTTTAACTTTTACAAAGTACAAAGGACCAGACCCGGAAACCCAAATTTACGATAACCTTCCTCCCTTGAAACTGGTCAGTATCGGTCTTGAATTAACACTTTAATAAAACCATAAAAGATGAAAAATATATATAATACTATTCTTAAAACAAGCGAAGGAATTACCTTCCTTCTATTACTTTTCGCATTTTTTTCTTGTGAACGTATTGAAGTGGAAACTCCTAGCCATTTGTTAGGAGGCAATAATGTATATACCGACCCAACCACGGTAGAAGCGGCAATAATTGGTATCTACGCAAATTTGCGAGACTATGGTCTTCTATCCGGAGGTGCACAGGGAATGTCCAATCTAATGGGTCAGTATGCGGACGAACTTGACTATTACAGTGCAATTCCACTGCCCGAAGAGAGTTTTAATAAAAACAATCTAACCCCTAGTGAACCCGCGGTCGCAGAGATTTGGAACAGTGCTTATAACCAAATTTATAGTACTAATGCCATTTTAGAAGGGGTTGCAGGTTCAGATTTTTTCAGTGAGGAGGAAAAAGCGGAATTCACTGGGGAAGCTCTTTTTATAAGAGGACTCCTTCATTTCTATTTACTGAATCTTTACGGTGATATTCCTTATATTAAAACAACAAACTATATCGTTAATAAGTCCGTGTCACGGATGGCAGAGTCAGATGTATACGCTCTTATAACGGCTGATTTGCTAGAAGCAGCTGAATTGCTGCCTGAAACAGATAGCACCGGCGAACATACACGGCCCAATAAATATACTGCCCTGGCCTTACTGGCAAGAGTGTATTTATACCAAAAAAATTATGAACTTGCTAATCAATATGCAAGCTTGGTAATTGAAAATAATGGATGGGAAGATAATATAGCCAATGTATTTCTCAATTCCAGTCGCTCTACTCTTTGGCAATTCAGCCCCGGTCAAGTAGGTGGTAATACGCTAGAAGCCGATACATTTATAATACTTTCAGCGCCTCCTTCCACAAGGGCATTGAGCAGTGCATTGGTTAATGCATTTAGCGAAAATGATCTGCGAAAAACAAATTGGATCGGAGTCGTTACCGATGGAAACAACAGCTGGTATTTTCCCTATAAATATAAAATAGGATTGGGAGCAGGTAGCTCGCAAGAATATTCCATCATCTTCCGAATGGCAGAGCAATATATTATTAGAGCAGAAGCCAATACAAGATTGGGAAATATTGCGGAAGCACAGAACGACATCAATAAAATTAGAAATCGTGCGGGCTTGGACAATACAACTGCTACCACTGAGAGTGAATTGCTTATAGCGATATTACAGGAAAGGCAATTGGAGCTTTTTATCGAATTTGGCCATCGTTTTTTTGATCTCAAAAGAGTAGGGAAGCTTGATGAAGTGCTTGACCAACTTAAACCAGGCTGGAATACAACCGATCGGTTATTCCCGCTTCCAGAGCGCGAGCTAGTGGTAAATCCAAACCTTCAACCACAAAATCCCGGATACTAAATGATACTTCTTTCACTCATAGTTAAATTACTTTGGATTGGCAGAAAAGGAGTGGTTTTTTTCATTTTTTTCTTGTTGGCTTGCCCTGTATTTGGGCAAGTTGGCAAGTTAAAAGATCTTACACCTGTTGACTATGAACAATGGCATAATATGCTGCCCCATCAAATCTCACCCGATGGAAAATGGGCTACTTATTCGCTTTATTATCCTCAAACTACTGACACACTGTTTTTATTGAATACCCAAAACGGACAAAAATTTTCTATCCCTCGAGGTAACAAACAGAGTTTTTCCTCAGATGGTAAATGGTGCCTGATTAAGGACATCAATAACAAACTATCTCAGGTCAATTTAACAAATGGAACTCAGGTGCAAATTAGGGAAGTGATCGATTTTGAGATAACCGCTGATTCCCAGTTTATAGTTTATCTTCAAAAAACAGCTTCGCCAGAGAATCAGAGATTGATTGTAAAAAGATTAGGGGAAAAGATAGGATATACAATTGAAAATGTCACCGAATTTCAACTTAATAAGGAAGGTAGCTATCTTGCCTATATAAATTCCGAAGGGGAAGGCAATAAACTATTTGTGCAAAGTTTGTTAGACCAAAAAACCTCACTCATAAAAGTAACTAAAGTAAATAACTTTAAAAATCTTGTTTGGTCATTAAATGGTAATGGCTTGGCATTTTATGAGATGGAAGTAGATGGAAATATCAATGTTTTTTGGATTCAAAATTGGAGAAGTCCGTCGGAGGTTAAAGTATTTAATTCAAACAGAAACGGATTAGAAATCTGTGGATCTTTCTTGGAACCAATAATTATTTCAAAGGATAACGAAAACATATTTTTTAGGGTCAGACGTCAGGAAATCAAATCTTCTAAAGAACCTGAACTCATAGACAATCAAATTGCAAGTGTTGAAGTCTGGAATACAAAAGATGAATTTTTGTACCCCGCATATCAAAAATTAAAGCACATTCTTCAAAACCCTGACATGACAGTTTCTTGGAACTTGGAAACGGAAGAGTGGCACTTATTGGGAAATACCGAGCAGAGTATGACTGAGATCCGCAAAGGTTCTCCTTACGCTTTTTCGTATTCAGTGAAAGATTATATATTAGCAGCTAATGATAAAGCCCCCGCCTCAGAAATACTAGTTAACGATATAGAATCGGGAGATCATAAATCTATTTTGGAAAAACCCTTTGGTATGGAATTCCAAATTTCCCCATCAGGTCGCTATCTGGTTTATTTTAAAGAAAATAATTGGTGGTGCTATGATGCACTAAATGATAGTCATAGTAATCTAACCCAGAACCTTCAACATAGTTTCTTAAACACAGAAGACACCAGAATCATACCTTTTAGACCCTACGGACTGGCAGGTTGGACAATAAATGAAGCCGAAGTATTAATTTATGACAAATTTGATATTTGGGCCATCACTCCCAATGGAAATAAAACGAGAAAGATTACCAATGGACGAAGCGAGAAGATAAGGTTTAGACTTTATAATTATTTAAATAACCCCTATAAAGATTTCAATGCACAACTGTATGACTTTACAAATGGGATAATTGTTAAAGCACGCTCGCTAGTCGATGAACGCACGGGATATTTTACATATAACAATAATGTAGGTCTGGAAAAAATAGTTTTTAAAGATAGCTTTGTTTCCAATTTACGTTTGGCAGATGATGGTAATTCGGTAATATATACCCAAGAGCGGTATGATAGTCCTCCGCAGCTGATGTTTCTCAACCTAAAACAAAAAAAGCCAATTTTGTTACAGCAGTCAAACCCCCAACATTTTAAATACAATTGGGGTAAATCAGAATTGGTTTACTACACTTCTCAAAAGGATAGTTTAAAGGGCATATTATACTACCCATCTAATTTTAATCCCCAAATTAAATATCCAATGGTTACTTATTATTATGAAGAGATGGCTGAAAATCTTCATAAATACATTAGTCCTTCAATGTATGAAGAACACGGCTTTAATATCTCAAACTATACCACTAAGGGATATTTTGTTTTCTGCCCAGATATTGTATATGAAATCGGAAATCCCGGAATCTCAGCAGTTGCTTGTATTATAGATGGAGTAAATAAGGTTATAAAAAATAAGTTTATTGACAATGAGAAAATAGGCGCCTATGGTCATTCTTGGGGCGGGTACGAAACTATGTTTTTGATAACCCAAACCAATATGTTTGCCACGGCCGTAGCTGGATCAGGAATTAGTGATCTTCGAAGTCTTTATTTATCAATGGCTTGGATGTGGGATGTCCCACAATCTTATCGTTTTGAAAGTTATAGTATAAGATTAGGAACAGGATATTATAATGCAAGAGAAGCTTATGAGCGAAATTCGCCAATAGTATATGCCCAAAATATTAATATCCCCTTTTTGAGTTGGGTAGGTAAACTGGATACCAATACAAACTGGGAACAGACAGTGGAACTATTTTTAGCGCTCCGTAAATTGGGAAAGGAACATATTATGTTGCTCTATCAAGATGAAGGACACCTACTGAACCATTCAAATAATGCAAAAGACTTAACTTTGAAAATGCAAGATTGGTTCGATCATTATCTTAGAGGAAAAACAGCTAAAAAATGGATTAAGGAATACCATTAAAAAAGGCTGGCGAAATGCAAACCAGCCTTTTCTCTTTTACTCTACTTTCTATAGAGTATTACCGGACAGAAACCGTCATTGGGGTTTATTTTCCCATACGCAATCTGCCCACTTGGCGCTTTACAAGCCAAGCCAGGCACCGTCGAACAATCTACTGGCGTATCGCAAGGCATATGCACAGTTGCATATCCCGTTGACAGCATATTGTCATTTGTGTTTAAATTGGTGGCAAATGCACCGCCAATTGCTAAGGCAATTGCCACTAAGGGCAGAAGCCAATTTTTACTCGATTTTTTCATAATATTAAAAATTTAAAAATTAATTGATTTCAACCTACTCTTTTCTAAAGGTTTTCGGTCTCACCCCTTCACTATATAGTATTTTTATTGCCTTGAATCTAAAGTGAAATATTCGGCTTTTAATTTATAGGTAATCAAAAAGTGGTCAACAATTAGATACAATAATTCCCCGTCAAGTCTAAATTCTATTGTATTATTTAAGCCTGGGTGATATAGGTAAAAACTGAAGACGTAGGTTCTGTCCTCCAAATTGTAAACGTCTATTATAGAAGCTCCATCCAGCATTTTTTCAGATTCATATTTACCAAGGCGCTCACTTTGGATTAATAGGTAATTACCAAATGTTGCAGCTTCAATATTGACTAATATAGGATTCTTACCCAGTCTTTTTTCGTTTTTTGATGCTATGGTGCGAACGTCCAACACTGGTTTTGAGATGGTATCTATAGTTCTTCCGCTATGGTATTTTGAAAATTCATTTTCAATCGTAACATATTCGTTTCGGTAGTAATACACATAAATAATTTTTTTGAGCTGCGCATTATAAAGTAGGAGTCCGTCGGTATCAAAAAATACGTCCCCATAAGCTTTTAAGATATTTGGATAAAAGTGGGTAGTGTGACTATTGCCATCACTCATACGCCCTAGAATGTTGCCCTCTGTTATAGTATCATAAGCTCGAATTGCAAAGTAACCCTCGTCAAGTGGTTCTGATAAAATGAATCGATGATGATTCTGAGGAAGCAATGTTCCTTTTAATTCCCTTAATGAGCCTTTGAATATTACGGGAACGTTACCGTCCATCACATAAAAAATAGAATCGGTTACCTTTACTCTTATTGCTCTGAATGGAAAATCGTAATTGGGAAGTTTAATAAACCTGTGGAGGGTATCTTGCGTTTTCTTGCTAATTGCTAAAACATGAAGCGGCGCAGAATTATTACCGAGATAAATGGAGTCTTCGGTAATCCCAGCAAAATAATAGGAATTATATCCAATATCCACTTTTTGTACTTCATTGGCAGGATGATGCGGATACCTTCGCTGAAACGCATTATTCCTGTGCATCTTCTTCTCCGAAAAAGCAAACAACAAAGCCACTATCCCAATCCCGATAATGGCAAGGGTGGCATGCAAAAGCAAGGTCTTTTTGTTATTCCCTTGCGCAGTAAAAAAGACCGCCACCCCCGCCAAGATTATGAAAATTACATTAAAAATAAGATGCTGTGTCCAACTCAACTTCTCCAAAACTCCACCGCAAGAACAGGGAATAAAGTCAGAGTAATTTAGAATGATAAATATATAGGCCGTAAACATTACCATTAGGGTAAAGGCAGCATAGAGGCCTAGTGTTCTAAATTTAGGAACCATCAATAACACGGCAATAGCTATTTCAATTCCCGGGACCAACCAAGCAATAACCCCTGCAAAAGCACTAAGTAAAGGAGACTGAGCCAATTGCACAGTAAAGGTTTCAAAATCTAATAATTTGCTAACAGCTGCGTAGAGAAAGAGTAAGCTATAGAGATAGCTGATAATTATAACTACAGTTTCTGCATTAAAATATTTTTTATCTAGCGAAAACATAATATTGTGTTTCAATTTTTACATAGATAAAATTAGTGAGCCAAAATGAAACTATCTGTATAAAATGCACTGATAATTCAAGGATTATCACTGAAAATTCAAGGATTATCACTGAAAATTCAAGGATTATCACTGAAAATTCGAGGATTATCACTGAAAATTCAAGGATTATCACTGATATTTCAAGGATTATCACTGAAAATTCAAGGATTATCCTTGAAAAATTAGATATTGTAAAGCAATACTATATTAACTTAAGGCTAAATAAATGTGGATGAGTTATAAGAAAGACTTATACAAATCGCTGCGTTTTTACAGCTTTTATCAAATCCATATCAGTTTTTCCTACTAATTTAAATACTTCCTTAAGTTTGGTTCTTCTAATTAAGATTGTCGAATGGGCGAGGTGCACTTTTTTCGGTAGGGCGCTAACTGCAGTACCAAGATCAAGCTCGTGCAATATGGCATAGTCTGTATCGTCCATCACTTCAAATGTTTCTAAAAATTTATACAATAGCATCAAAACATTTCGGCTGTAGTAAACCTCCTTTTTAAAAACACTTCTTAATGCATCAATTATTGTTTCTCGATCACAGTCTATTAATTCAAGAACGATCTGTGGGTTTATTTTTTTGAACACCTTCCGTAAGGAAAAAACAGTGATATTTCTCATCGTAACCACTAAATGTGTTTCCGGATATTTCTTTTTTATAGCAGCAAGTAACGCTACAGGAGTAGTATGTTCCTCCTTTAACTCCAACGGAAAATCTAAATTAACCCAAACAAAATAAAATCTATTATTATCAATAAGCTCGCTGAGTAACGGACTATTGGTTGCAACATCACTTATTTCAATACCCTCTAACTTTAGAAAAGAATTGCTCCTTGAAATTTGCTTTAACCCATCGTAAAACCCATCTTTTACAAATAAAAGATGTTCAATAAAAAGATATTTCAATGTCTTAACTGCCACAGTTTATATTATTTATCAGTTGTATTTCGTCAAGTCTAAAGTTTAATAACGCAGCCGTCTATAATCTAACAGCGAAGCGATCTAGGTTCTAGCAGCGTAGCGCTCTCAAGTCTAACAGCGAAGCGGTCTAGATTCTAGCAGCGAAGCGCTCTATATTCTAGTAGAAGTGCGGTCTAACATCTCGGTTTCACAAAAACCCTTCCTCCTTTGCTCTGTTTAATAGCATTACATCACTGCTTTTATAATCCAGTTTTAAAATATCCTTGAGATTATTTTTTCTCCTTTCAATTGATCTTAATGATAGTGGTAGGTGGTTTACTAAATCCTTGGTTAGCACCCCCTCAGATAGGTAATAGAGTATAAGCATATCATAATGATCTAATATATTAGGTTTCACAGGAGCTTGGGTTAAAAATTTCCGCACGGTCTTAGTAAAGTGGGGCACTCCCTCCAAAACATCCTGAACTGCTGCCCGCAACCCCTCAGGATTAAGCTCTCCTTTTAACAGTAATCCTTCGGGTTTTATAAGGTCAAATAATCTCTGTATTAGGGGATAGGAGTTATAACTAGTAATAACTATTATTTTTGTTTTTGGGTAATTCTCGCGGATTGCAATTCCTAATTCCAAACCAGATTTATAACCCGGAACTTCGCAATTTGGTAAACCAATATCCAATAGGACCAAATGCATCTCTCTTTTTTCAAAAGTAAATTTTAATACATCTATCGCTTGTAATAAAGAATACGCTCGCTCTATCTGAAACCGATAGATTCCACTATGGTTTTCAAATTTCTTCAATTCATCTGCATAACTTTTCAAAATCATAGCATGGTCGTCAACCATGAATACATTTATACTTTTTGTCTCCATACCATTAATTATTAATGGGAATGCATAAACAAATTACCGTACCAACATTTAATGTTGATTGTACCTCAAGATTCCCTTTTAATTTACTACTCCTGTTTTCTAAATTTTTAATTCCTATCCCTTTTTTTAATTGCGATTGGCTAAACCCCTTCCCGTTGTCCGTTATTTTAAATATTAACACCTTCATATCCCTGTAAATAGATACTGTTACTTCCGTAGCTTGAGCGTGTTTTATTACGTTTTGAAGTACCTCTTCAAAAAAACGCTGCACATTAATTTTGGTAATAAACGGTATATTTTCCCAATCCTCCGCCTGCTCATAATCAAAACGAAAGGTGAAATTTCCTATTTCGCTTTTCTCTTTAATAAGCGTTTTAATGCCATTGAGGAAATTTTTATCTTCCATATATAGCATATTTCGAAACTCATGGGAAAGGTTTCGAATATCAGTCTCTAATTCTTCTAATAAATTTAAAAAATGTCTGTGCTGTTCTAGCATTATAGCTTCGCCACTAAGTTTAATCGTTTGCCACTTAAACCGGAGCGCAAATAGTCTTGAGATAATTCCGTCGTGCAATTCCTGACTGATGCGCTTTCGTTCTTCCGCTCTTCCCTTTTCTAGATTCGACTTCTGGGCAAGTGCCATCAAATACATATCTTCATTGTATTGCTGTTCCTGCCGCTCCAGCAGTAGCTGCTTATTTTTTGCGCGTTGCCTTGTATTTAAATAAATAAGTAAAAGAATGGCAATGGAAACCAACGATATTAATAAAAGCTGCAGCTTTTGTTTTAAAAGCCGCTCATTTTTACGAATGTAGGTTTCCGTCTCGTATTGAATAGCTGTAAACTTATTTCTCAAATTTCGATCCTCTGCATTTATCTTTTTATTTAAAGCTATATGTCGCTCCAAATACGAAACCGCATTCTTTCTATCATACACCGCTAAAAACTCTAGCGAATGAAGCACGTCCCGCTTTAAATTATTCTCGCTTGCAAGCTCTCTGGCATGCTTTGCATATACTATAGCCTGCGCGCTGTCGCCAATCTTTCCATAATAATTGGCAAATCGAAGTCTGCTTATAACCCGCCCTGATGTATCGTCTATACTATCGCGTATGGCTATTGCCTTTAACATAGAAGAAACTACATTTTCATGCTTCCCGAGGGATATTAAGCAATATGCTCTGTTGTCTAGTAATTTAGCTAGTAAAGCTGGTGATGATCTAAGAATTTCAGGAAATGAAAGGGCTTCGTTAAAATAGGAGAGAGCTTCGTCAAATTGCTTCATCTTTATTAATCGTACTCCCAGATTGTTCAAATTTTGCAGTCTATTATACTCCCACTTGTCAAGTTCCTTTATTAAATTGGCCGCAGTAGTATAATAACTCAGACCTTTTTCAAATTCCTCCATGTCGTCAGCTATAGTACCTAATAGGTTAAAACTGCGATAGCGCTGTAAGGTACTTCCCGTTTGCTCAAATAATTTGATACTCCGAAAAAGAAGAATTTCGGCTCCAGTATAATCGTAAGTCTTGCTTGATATATAAGCCATATTGTACAGCATCTTCCCGGCGTAATAATCATTATTTGCTTCAATAAATAACTTATACGCATGGTGATAGTGGTCATAGCTGCGCTCGTATTCTTTTTCGTTTAAATAATATGCGGCATAATTCCAATGTGAATCCCCAACAAATGATGGCTTATTTATGCTAAGTGCTAGTTTATGGCCTACGTTGGAAATATTGTGGAAATAAACGGAATCTTTAAGGTTTGAAGCTATTTCAACAATTTCGCTTATTCGTTCATATTTCAAACTATCATCTTGAATTTCCTTTACTAGATTATAATAGAAGGTTAAGTGTTTTTTTCTAACCTCTAGAGATAAACTGTCGTTAAGAGCCTGATTTAAATGCTTTTCAAAATCCGGATCCATTGGTGCTCTCTGTGCGGTGAGTGGAAGGGAAGCTAAATTGAGAAATAAAAAAAGGGCATAGCCAAACGCCCGCCCGTGTGTTGAATAGTAGGTGCTCATAATTAATGTGTTAGGGGGGTACACAAAATTAAGAAAAGCCTCTTTATTATAAAAGGCTTCTCTCAAAATTAGGGAGTTATGAAATTTAATCCTTTTCATTATCTGCTTCAGTACTGTGTTCACCACCTGTGGCATATACTGGCTGGGTTTTTTCAACTTTATTGTCGTTATTGATTGGAGTGGGAGTACAGGAGGTTAATAATCCTATAAAACACCATAGCCCTAGAAATATTAATTTTGTTTTCATTGTGTACGTTTTTAAATTATTGAATAAGTGACAATCCTCTTCCTGCGAAGAGGTAATCATTGTGCACAATGAACCTGGCAATAGACCAGTAGGAGAGCAACTTCCTGTCGTCTAAAGTAATATCCATAATTATAAAAACCGAAATAATAGAGAGCTATCCTGTGAGGTGCCCTAAAATTCATGTGAGTAGGGGGGGTAGAACATGTGAAGGGGTATAAATCAAGCGAAAATAGATTCAGGAGCTTTTAACAATTGCTTTTTAATAAGGAAAATATTGTTGCGATATTTTTTTGTATAGGTTAATATTTGGTCGTAATGCCGTAGATATAGTTGGCTCTTTCCAGTATGTATTCTATAAACATAAAAGGAATTTATAACATAACTTCTGTTTATTCTTTGAAAATTGGAAGGTAACAGGGGATGGGTTTTTTTTAGATTTTTAAAACTAGCATGGATCGAACCATCCCTCATGAAAAAATCTGTATTATAATTATCGGCTTTAATCAGAAGTAAATCATGAAGGTTTATATAAAAAAAGTCATAATAGCAGTCTATACAATAAATGTAACTTGGCCAAAAAGCAACTCTATATTTGTCCAGAACCTTCAATATTTTGATTTTGGTAAATGGGGCGAGAATTACATCAACAAAACCAACTCTAAATGCATTAAATCCTTTTTCATACGAAGTTGTTATCCCAATATAATTAGGAATTACACCTAATTTAATGTTGCATTTCTTGATGATCTTAGACACTTCTACTTTCGGGTCATCCAGATTGATCAAAATTAATTCTGGCGGCAACTTCAGTATTTTACTCCAATTAATAGCATTTTCGGCTGCCATCCCCAAACACTTAAACTCCCCGCTTTTGTCAAAAACGGGAATTACTGCATTCAAGGCTGCTGGTATAGCTCCAATGATGAGGTAATATCGCAAAGCATAAAATTTAGCACTTGAATAATACCACAATTATATAACTAATAATGGCGGTTCAACCGCCATCGTTGGCAGTTCGTCCGCCATTATTTTGCAATGTATTTTAATAATTTGCAGTTACAAAGACACCTCTAGTTGAAATTCGTGCATTCGCAATTCTGCCACGTAAATAAATAAATAGTTTCAGAAAAATAAGATTGAATTTTCACCTGAAGGCTAGAATCCTATAAAGCGATAACTAACAAAATCTTCAAAATCATGGAAACAGAAATAAGCAGTTTTTGGAATTACTTTTCTTTAAAACAAAAAAACTTCCTTTTTGCACGGAGCATCGACGATAAAAGGACACAATACGATATTTATTGTGTTTTAGACAAATTGGTTCGTAAACTTCACCCAAAACTTTATATTTTAATAAGTTTTAATAAAAACGACACTCCTTCGGCCAATTTAGTTTTTTTAACAAAAGGTAGATCCACATTAAAAAAAATCGCCGCACGGTTGCTCGATAAAGCTCCTTCCTTCTCTCAGTGGCATTTTCAGTCGGGCATCACTCCATATAAGCATTCTATCATAGCGTTGTGCGCTTATAACCAGTTTTTAGGCACTGAAAATAATATCTATCAAATTTATTTTGCGGTAAAAAAAATTTACAAAACCTCCAATAAACTTCATCTCCTCCTGTATTTAGAAATGGATAAGCAACTACCCAAATCAGATTTGCACGACCTAATGCATATTATTCTATTGTATTTTTTAGGCGATGCTTATTATTTCAAACATATAAGTAGATACAAAATAGTACGCCGCAAATATTCAAAAATCCAATTTATACCCTTAGATCAATTGCGACATCTCATACAATTCAAAGCCCTTAATTAAAATAATAACATGGCAAGTCAACCCAGTAATTTTTACGCTGAGGTCTGCCCAACACCAAACAAAATACACACAAACTGCATCAAGATTTTTTAAGCACAATAATTCAGTGATTAATTAAAAAATGAATTAAAAAAAGCTAAAAAACGAAAACTAAATGATGTGTTTATGTACTGTTCAAAATTATCTATGTATGGTTCAGGGTGACTTAATGTAGTGTTCAACCCGCATCTATGTATGTTTCATGTACCTTTCATGCTACTCTAGTGCTACGTTCATGCTAGTGTTTCCCTAGTCAACCCCTACTATCATACTACTATGTTAAAATCTAAAACCCCGTTTTTTTTAATTAAAACCAAAATAAAAGCAACTATAAATCTTAGTCTTATTTCATTAAAATTAATTTTCAATGCTAATCAATTGTCACCTCAAATTACGCCTATCTGTTTATATAAATGTCCCTCAAACATTTATAACTCTAAAAAACCACCATGTACCCCGATGAAAAAAATATCAAAACTCCACTTTCGCCCAAAAGTTCCCGCACCTCCCGAATAGTTATATATCCAAAAGATATCCAACTCCTCACGGGCAAGTCATACCGTCACGCCCTCTACCTAAACAAGGAAATAAGAAACTACCTTCACAAAAAAAAGCACCACCTCCTCACCATCTACGAATTCGCAGACTACACCGGCATCAACCCCGAAACAATAATACACCACCTAAAATAACCCAACCCCAAGCCCAATTGTCAGTTTGAGCAATATGTCAGGGCGAGCAGCCTGTCCTAAACGGAGCCGAACAGCATCCGATAACTATCGGATCGAATCCCATCGCAAGCTCTATTGTCAGGGTGAGCAGCCTGTCCTGAGCGGAGCCGAAGGGCAGTCGAACCCCCGTCACCTAACGCATCCCAACGCAAGCCTCTTTGTCAGGGTGAGCGCAGTCGAACCCCCGGCGTCTAACCCATCCCATCGCAAGCCCCATTGTCAGGGTGAGCTAGCCCGTCCTAAGCACAGCCGAAGAGCATCCGATAGCTATCGGATCGAACTCCCGTCACCTAACCCATCCCACCGCAAGCCTCTTTGTCAGGGTGAGCTAGCCTGTCCTAAACTGAGCCGAAGGGCAGTCGAACCTCCATTCCCAATGTCAGGGTGAGCGCAGTCGAACCCCGTTGTCTAACGCCTCCAATCGCAAGCCAAATGTCAGGCTGAGCAGCCCGTCAAAAACATCCCCCCAACCCCCCTTCAAAAGGAGGGCTTAGTAACGTCTAGAACCAAACACCGCTAATTTCCGTTCTACTTATTTAAAAAACAAAAGTTTATAAATAGTCACTCAAACCCCCTCCGTCTAACACATACTACCGCAAACAATATATCAAGGTGAGCAATATGTCAGGGTGAGCGCAGTCGAACCCCCACTGTCTAACGCATCCCATCGCAAGCCCCATTGTCAAGCAGAGCAACCCGTCCCGAGCGCAGCCGAACAGCATCCGATAGCTATCGGATCGAGCCTCCATTCCCATTGTCAGGGTAGCGCAGTCGAACCCCGCTGTATAACGAATACCCCCGAAAGCAATATCCCCGTTCAAAAACCTCCCAACCCCTCTGTCCCCTCAAAAAAATAACAATACTCAAAACTTTAGCACTTGTCAAATAAAACAACCTCAGCACCATTCATGACGCGCTCCCCCCCTTTGAACGGGGGGGCAGGGGGGATGTTGAGACGAAATCTCTCGCCATCAGGGAACTTTCACCCCGCCCCAAATCATAGCCACAACAAACAACTAAAAACGGTCAATGCTATTTAGAAACGGACAACCCACAACTTTTATCCGCCG
>NZ_JAIRBA010000024.1 GCF_022008365.1 Aequorivita vitellina | reverse complement strand
TCGAAATAGTTCACCTTTTCCTTCTGGTTTTTCAGAAATTTAATAAGATTAAACTTCTATAAATATACGATGCTAAACTAATAGCGGAGTCGAAGCGCCAGTACATCTATAAACCCACGAAGTACCGAAAGTAAAAATAATATGTGTTGAAGTAAAAAGTGATTCGCGAAGATTTTGAAGCGCCGAATTCAGGTTTTCTAAAAATTCACTTTTATCGATAGACGCAAGTTCGGAATGCGATTCAAAACATTTCCAAATTCCGTTGTGTTGAAAAATGTCTTCTTCGGAAAAAGAAACGTTATCAATCGCTCTAATAATCAGTTTTTCAATTGAAACCGGATTAAAAATTACCCCAAACGGATTCTGAAGATTTTCAAATTTATAATAATCAAACTTCGCTCCGATATTCTCCGAAAAACAGCTTCCCAGTAAAAGTATTTTGGAAGAATAATCTATCTGATTTTCTTCGGGGTTTAGGGGTATTTCGGTTTGAAGTTTCATGTTTTTCTCGCAGTAATTTTTTCTCACAAAAGCGCAAAGGCGCTAAGGATTTAATAATAAACTGTAAATACTCTTTGCGGCTTTGCGTGCCATAATTTTTCACACGAAGCAACAAATAGTTTCTATAAATTATTGACTATTCGAGTTATTCCAGATTTAATTAGAGGGCTGTTAAAATTTATAAGAAGCCCCAGTTTTAAACCAGTCAATCTTAAATATGTTAAAGCTTGTTTTGAATGCACGGGATGAATTTCTTCTACAGATTTGATTTCAACAATAACTTTATTGTTAACTATTAAATCTGTGCGAAAGCCCAAATTCAATTTTAAATTCTTCCAAATAACAGGCAAAGGCTTTTGTTTTTCTACAGCCAAACCTTTTAGACTTAGCTCATGAAACAAAACCTCCTCATAAACAGATTCCAACTAACCAGGCCCCAATTCAACATGAATACCATAAGAGCAAACAACAATTATTGAAGCAATCACATTTTCAGTCAAATTAATATTTTGTTCCATAAGTTCTTAGCGTCTTTGCGCCTTTGCGTGCCTATTTTACGTACAACTTTGCCGCTGAAAGCGCCTCATCAATTCCTGCTGGATTCTTCCCACCCGCAGTTGCAAAGAAGGGTTGGCCGCCGCCGCCACCTTGAATAAACTTTCCAAGTTCGCGAACTATTTTTCCGGCATCAAGGTTCTTTTCAGTTGCCAATTCTTTTGAAATATAGCACGCCAACAAAGCCTTTCCGTCGTGTTCGGCTCCAAAAACCAAGAACAGATTTTCAGTTTCGCCGCCCATTTCAAAAGCTAAATCTTTCATTCCACTAGCATCTAAATCAATCTTTTTTGCTAAAAAATTTACACCGTTGATTTTTTCAATTTCAGATTTAAGATCGCCTTTTAAATTCTTGGCTTTGTCTTTTAACAACTGCTGAATTTGTTTCTGTAACACACTGTTCTCTTCCTGCAAACTTTCTACAGCTTTCACCGGATCTTTAGCGTTGTTCAGTGCTTTTTGCAGCGATGCAAAAGACTCACTTCTATCAATAAAATACTGTTTTGCGGCATCGCCAGTGATAGCTTCAATTCTGCGAATTCCAGAGGCTACAGCGCCTTCCGAAGTAATTATAAAGTGCCAAATATCGTTGGTGTTGGACACGTGGGTGCCACCGCAAAGCTCCATAGATTTGCCGAATTTTATGGCCCGAACAGCATCGCCGTATTTTTCACCAAACAGTGCTATTGCACCTTCATCGATAGCTTTTTGATATGGAATATTTCGTCTTTCTTCCAATGCAATTCCCTCGCGAATTCGCGCATTTACAAAATCTTCAACTTGCTTTAATTCTTCATCTGTAAGCTTTGAGAAATGTGAAAAATCAAAACGTAAGTTTCGGCTGTGAACCATACTTCCTTTTTGGGTAACATGTTCGCCTAAAATATTTCGCAAACCTTGGTGAAGCAAGTGCGTAGCCGTGTGGTTTGATGCCGTTCGGCTTCGTTGTAACTCGTCCACCACTGCGCTAAAAGTAGCTTCGGGATTTCGTGGAAGCGTTTTTGCAAAGTGAATAATTAAGTTGTTTTCCTTTTTGGTGTCAACAATATAGGTAACGCCACCATCGGCAGCTTTTAAGTACCCTTTGTCTCCTACTTGGCCACCGCCTTCGGGATAAAAAGGTGTAAGGTTAAAAACAAGTTGATACATTTCGCCATCTTTTTTGCTTTCAACTTTTCGGTAACGGGTAATTTTTACTTGGGTTTCCAACGTATCGTAACCAACAAATTCTTCAACATCATCTTTTGCTAAAACAATCCAATCTCCAGTTTCAACCTTTGTAGCAGCCCGGGAACGATCTTTTTGCTTTTGAAGTTCTTTTTCGAATTCTTTTTGATTTAATGAATAACCGCGCTCGCGAAGAATTAAAGCCGTTAAATCTATGGGGAAACCAAAAGTATCGTACAATTCAAAAGCCTTTTTACCTGAAATTTCTTTCGAGTTGGCGGTTTCAATTACATTTTCTAACAATACCAAACCTTGGTCTAGCGTGCGTAGAAACGATTGTTCTTCTTCGCGAATAACGTTTGTAATTAAATTCTTTTCAGAAATAAGTTCTGGGAAAGCCTCGCCCATTTGCGCGCTCAAGGTTTCAACCAATTTATAAATAAAAGGTTCCTTTTTATTTAAAAATGTAAATCCGTAGCGAATTGCTCTTCTTAAAATTCTTCTAATTACATAGCCAGCTCCAGTATTACTGGGCAATTGCCCGTCGGCAATAGAAAAAGCAACCGCGCGAACGTGATCTGCAATTACTCGCATGGCGATATCTTTTTTCTCGTCTTTTCCGTATTTAGAATTTGAAATTGCCTCTATTTCGCGAATAAGTGGTGTAAAAACATCGGTGTCGTAATTACTCTGTTTGTTTTGCAGCGCCATGCACAAACGCTCAAAACCCATTCCCGTATCTACGTGTTGTGCTGCTAATTTTTCAAGACTGCCGTTTGCTTTTCGGTTAAATTGCATAAAAACCAAATTCCAAACTTCTACTACTTGTGGATGGTCTTGGTTGACTAAATCTTTTCCCGAAACTTTTGCTTTTTCTTCGGCAGACCGAATATCGATGTGTATTTCGCTACATGGGCCGCAGGGACCTTGGTCGCCCATTTCCCAAAAGTTGTCTTTTTTGTTTCCATTTAAAATTCGGTCTTCGGGCACAAATTGTTTCCAAAGATTGTACGCTTCGGTATCGCGCTCTAAACCTTCGGTTTCATCACCTTCAAAAATAGTAACGTAAAGACTTTCTTTTTCAATTTTATAAACTTCGGTTAAAAGTTCCCACGCCCATTCAATTGCTTCTTTTTTAAAATAATCGCCAAAACTCCAGTTTCCTAACATTTCAAACATAGTGTGATGGTAGGTATCCATTCCCACTTCTTCTAAATCGTTGTGCTTTCCACTAACCCGAAGACATTTTTGGGTATCGGCAATTCGGTTGCTTTTTGGCTTTCCATTTCCTAAGAAATACTCCTTAAACGGTGCCATCCCACTATTGATAAACATTAGGGTTGGGTCGTTTTTAACAACCATAGGCGCCGATGGAACAATGGTGTGTTGTTTCGACTTAAAAAATTCTAAAAATTGGGAACGTATTTCCTTAGACTTCATTTGTTATAAAATTATGCTAAATTAATGGTTGGGCGCAGTGGTAAACAATTTCTATCTTTGTAAAAACGTTACCTTTACCTCGCGCGAACAAACAACGCGCAAAAATAGCAATTTTTTAACGCATGTCTAAGGTTAAATATTACTACGATAGCGAAACGCTCTCGTACCGAAAAATAGAACGAAAAAAAGGAAGAAGACTGAAGATTTTCATTTTAAGTCTTCTGGGAATGTTTTTAAGTGGTTTTTTACTGCTTCTGGTTTATTTAAACCTTCCCGCAGTTCAAACCCCAAAAGAGCTGGCACTACAACGCGAGCTGCACAATATGGAACTTCAGTTTGAACTTTTAAATAAAAAAATTGAGCAAGCGCAAGCCGTACTTGCAGAAGTTGAAGAAAGAGACAACAATTTATATCGCGTTTATTTTGAATCGAACCCAATACCGGAGGAGCAGCGACGTGCAGGTTTTGGAGGAATAAACCGTTACAAGGATTTAGAAGGTTTTGACAATTCAAAATTAATTGTGAATACCACTCGCAATCTTGATGTATTAACAAAACAGATTGTAATACAATCAAAATCGTTGGACGAAATTGCGAAACTTGCTGAAGAAAAAGAAAAATTGTTGGCTGCCATTCCCGCAATACAACCCGTAAAAAACGAAGACCTTACCCGTATGGCTTCTGGTTATGGTTACAGAACAGATCCGTTTACAAAAGCACGCAAGTTTCATTACGGAATGGATTTTACCGCGCCGCGCGGAACTCCTGTTTACGCTACAGGTGATGGAAAAGTTACACGAGCCGATAATAGAGCTACTGGTTATGGAAACCACGTTGTAATAGACCACGGCTACGGTTATGAAAGTTTGTATGGCCATTTGTACAAATACAATGTACGTGCTGGGCAAAAGGTGCAACGTGGCGATATTATTGGCTTTGTAGGAAGCACCGGTAGAAGCGAAGCACCGCATTGCCACTACGAGGTTTCAAAAGATGGTGAACGTATTAACCCCATAAATTTTTACTACGGAAGTTTAACCGCCGAAGAATTTGCAGATATTTTAAAGAAATCGCAGGAAGAAAACCAATCGCTTGATTAAAAAGATTGCCAGCTTGAGCTCTTTAACTGCGCAAAGCGTGCTATTTTAAAAATCAGGTTCAATTAAAAGTTTACATAAAAATAACTCATAACTAAATAAATGCATATAAACCTTCCCGAAAAACTGTATTACAGCATTGGCGAAGTAGCCGAAGCTTTCAGCGTGAATACCTCGCTGATACGTTTTTGGGAAAAAGAATTTGATGTATTAAAACCAAAAAAAAACGCCAAAGGCAACCGCAAATTTACACCGCAGGACATCAAAAATCTCGAGTTAATTTATCATTTGGTGAAGGAGCGCGGATTTACGTTGGAAGGTGCTAAAATTCATTTAAAGGAAAACAAACAAAAAACGCTGGACCAATTTCAAATTATCCGCAAATTGGAGTCGGTAAAAGCAGAATTATTAAAAATTAAAGAACATCTCTAAATCAACTGTATTATGAAAAAATGGTTACCCGTACTTATTATTATTGGCATTATATTCGTTATTGGTGCCTATATGGCGAGTTTAAACAACAAACTCGTTGTGTTAGAGCAAAACGCCACAGCTCAATGGGCAAATGTTGAAAGTTCCTACCAGCGCCGTGCAGATTTAATCCCGAATATTGTAAGTACCGCAAAGGGCTATGCAGAGTTTGAACAATCAACCCTAATTGCAGTTACCGAAGCTAGAAGTAAGGCTACTTCAGTAAATGTTGACCCTACTAATATTACCCCCGAACAATTAGCGCAGTTTCAACAAGCACAGGCCGGCGTAACCTCTGCCCTTTCGCGCTTATTGGCAGTTTTTGAAAGATATCCAGATTTAAAAGCTAACGAAAATTTCAAGGAATTAATTAATGAATTGGAACGCACCGAAAACCGTATAAATGTTGAACGCAACAGATTTAATAACGAAGCAAAGCAACTAAATACCAAACTAAACCAGTTTCCTACAAAACTCTTTGCCGGTATGCTAGGCTTCCACGAGAAAGCATATTTTAAAGCAGATGCTGGAAGCGAAAATGCGCCACAAGTAGATTTCGACTTCGGAAAAGATAAAGAATAAGTAAGTAGTTGCCAGTGTAATGCTGAAATATTTTAAAAAATACAAACATGTCTAAAGTTGAAAATTTTCTTACTTCGGAAGAAGAAGCGGCTATAATTGAAGCCATTCGAATTTCCGAAAAAAACACCTCGGGTGAAATACGCGTACATTTGGAACCCACTTCGCTCTCTGCCGAAGAACCCAATGAACATATTGACGCCTTTGACCGTGCCGCGGAAGTGTTTGACATGCTTAAAATGGACAACACCAAAGAACGCAACGGCGTGCTTATTTATGTTGCAGTTCAAGATAGAACCCTGGTAATTATGGGCGATAAAGGCATCAACGATATTGTGGGACAAAACTTTTGGGAAAGCACCAAAGACGTTATCATTAACCATTTTAAAAATGGCGATATGAAACAAGGTTTGGTGGAAGGAATCTTAAAAGCGGGGGAGCAATTAAAGAAACATTTCCCATATCAAAAAGACGATAAAAACGAACTACCGGACGATATTTCGGTTGGGTAAATTTTAAGTACTCCCCGCTCCGCTACGCTCAACGTTGTATTAGTGGGCAGAAAAAATTTAAATGAAAAAAATTCTTCAGAAATATAAATTCGTATTTGTATTAATCGCGATTGCATTTTGTTTCCAAAACGTTTCGGCGCAGTTTGACGTACCGCCCAAACCTGAACTTGCGAAACAAACTTCGGTTTACGATTATATAAAATTGCTTACTCCAACCCAGGAATCGGCTCTAAAAAGTAAATTGAAACGATATGCCGATTCAACCTCTACGCAAATTGTATGCATTATTATAGGCACTACAAATGGTGAAGACATATCGATGCTGGGCGCAGAATGGGGCCAAAAATGGGGCATTGGCCAAAGTGGCGAAGACAACGGCGTAGTAATAATCCTCGCCAAAGACGACCGTAAAGTTGATATAAATACCGGTTACGGGATTGAGTACAGAATTACAGATTTAATGGCGGAACGCATTATAAACCGCATTATGATTCCTGAATTTAAAACTGGAAACTACTACGCAGGTCTCGACAAAGGTAGCGACGCAATTTTTGCAGCTTTAAAAGGAGAATTTAAAGAAGACCGCGATTTCGGAAAAAAAGACGGAGCCCCCGTGCCTTTTTTCATCATCTTTATTTTTATCATTATTATAATTGCCTTAATGCGCAAAGGTGGTGGTAAAGGTGGTCGCGGCGGCGGCAGTAGCTTATTAGATATTATCGTACTAAGCAGTCTGGGTCGCGGTGGTTTTGGCGGCGGTGGTGGCAGCTTTGGCGGCGGCGGAAGTTTCGGTGGCGGAGGCGGCTTTGGTGGCGGTTTCGGCGGCGGTGGCTTTGGCGGTGGCGGTGCTAGTGGTGGGTGGTAAAGCGGCCTAACCCCAAAAAAGGAAATCTATTTAGAATGTCTAAAAAGAATTTTTTAGAATGAAATCTCCTGCAAGTTTTTTAAAACCTTGTGGTCTAAAAATGTTGCGTATATGAAACTGTGGTTAGTAGCTATTTTCTTATTCACCCTTGTTTTTTCCTGCAAGGGTCAAGATCGAGATTATTCCGAAGTTTTTCCAGAAAACCCAAATTCATTGGCTGTAGTAGATAATTCCATTCTATTTTCAACTGAAGAAAATTATGAGCTTGCCGACAAATTAGTGACGTATGGTGATAAAACAACACGACAAATTGTAGTGGTGACTGTAGACTCTATTTCGCCCTACAACAATATTCAAAAATATGCCAACGATTTGGGAAGTTATTGGGGCGTGGGTGAAAAAAATATTAATAATGGTTTGGTAATCGTTCTCTCAAAACCACTTAAAAAAGTAGGAATTGCTACAGGATATGGGACAGAAAAAGTTTTAACCGACTCAATTTGTAAGCAAATAATAGACCGCGTTATGATTCCTAAATTTAAAAACGGCAATTATTTTGAAGGAATGGACGAGGGTATTGATGCGCTAATTGAAGCTTGGAAATAAATTATTCCCACGGATTATCTTTTATCTCTCCTTTTTTCCCGAGCGTATTAAATTTATAGCTTAGTGTAAGCATAAAATATTGCTTTAAAACCGTGCTCTGAACATCTTGTATATAATCTTGGTTTGAAGTGCGGCGAACATTGCTGTTTTGGTTCAGTAAATCGTAAACTTTGAGGGTTGCACTGCCGCTGTCTTTTAAGAATGAATAGGTTAGCGAACTGTTCCAAAAAACATAGCTTCTGTTAAAACCATCGGCGACATCTGTATTATAAATGTATTTAATATCATTGCTCCATTCTAAAAATTTTGGAACAAAAGTAGTAGCTCGCAGACCCAATTCGTGACGCGTGTAATTGCTGTCTTCAAATGCGTCAATATCAAAACTATTTGTGCTATAACCAATACTATATCTGGGACTAAATTCAAATAAATCCTTCCAAGTAAAACTTGCGTTTAACGATGGATAATAACTAATAGTAGTACTGCTGTACTGCATTTCATTGTTAAAGTTTACATTTTTATTTCCCGTTGTATAAATAAATGCTCCGTATTTTAGAGTGCGTAAACTGTCAATTTTAAAGCTCTTGTTAAAACCAATATTTCCCGAAAAATTATAAGTACCATTTACATTTGCGTAGGTGGTTGTTTTAACAAGATTTTCGTCAATAGTGGTTTTTGGAACTACGCTATTATCCGTAATCTCAAAATTTAAATATGAATAAAACCCTGTTTGATTTTTAAAATCGTAATTATTTCCACCCAAATACAATCTATGTGAATTTGAAGGTTTTAAATTTGGGTTTCCCTGCGTAATATTCAGCGGATCTGAAATATCTATAAATGGTGAAAGTTGGTCTATTTGAGGTGCACTATTTTCTAAATAATATCCCGAAAATACACTGAATGATTTACTGAATTTATATCGAAAATTAACACCCATTTCCAAGGCGTTAAAGTTGTTTTTAAAGTTTATGTTTCGCAATGCATCATCGCTTTCCAAAGTTCTAAAAACATAAGCTGCATTTATCCGAGCATAGATTTTTTCAGAAGTATAAGTCACGCCCACTTCAGGTCTTGAGTGTTGATTTGTATTTGTAAAATCGGTACTTTGTGCCGTATTGAAATTTGTATATTCCTGTGAAAATTCATCAAAATCGAAAACATCCTTTTTGTCTTTTCGTTTATCTTTTTCAAAAGTATATTCCAAATTCAGAAAAAGTGTATCGGCAATAATTGGCAGTCGCCACGATGGGGTTACGGTAAAATCTGCAGCGGTATTTTTACCATTGGCAAGTTGATTTCTAGAAATTATATTTGGGTTGTCGCCAAAAATTTCAGTTTCGCTATTGGTGTAATCTTGATTGTCGACAGCATTAATTTTGTTGTTGGTAATAAGCCTAAAAAAAGCGCCTTTGTTTCCGTATTTTTTGGTGATTGTAAGTCTATTATTGAAATTACTTCCTTGCCGTTCGCTGTGATTATCGTTATTAGATTGGTTTATGAGTTCCTGATTTAAATTACGGCTTTCTTCATTTTTTTTGAAACCTGAAATAGCTTTATTAAATGTTAGCTGCGGGCGAATTTCAATTAAAAAAGTAGAATCTATTTGTGTTTTAAACTTCAAATTTGCCGCATGATTATCGTTGTCAGTTTCAGATTTAGAGCGAACCTTTGAAAAATATCTGTTCTCAGGCAAAATGTTTTCGCGGTTTCGCAATTCTTCATTAAAAGTATTTGCCGAAGAATAAAAATAATCTGCGCTTAGGTCTGTTTCCTTTCCAAAGTCATTGGCGATACTGGTGCCCGCCGTTCGTGAATTAGTAATGCCATCCCCTCCGCCAAAGGACATTCCGTTGTAACTAAAGGAGCCATTACTATTAAAACTAACCCTTCGCCCACCGCCAAACATTTTCTCTATTTCACCAAAACTAAACCCTGGGGAATTTATATTGTTTCCACTCGCCAGGGCGCTAACTCGCAGGTCGTTGTCAAAATAATTTATGAGTCCGGCGTATTCAAAACGTTTATCTGTTCCTCCCCCCGCTGCAACCCTACCAAAAACACCTTTGTTTTTTTCTTCATCAATTTTAATATTAATGGTTTTGTTAGTGTCATCACCTTTTTCGCCCGTAAAGGCTTGGGAATCTGTTTTGGTATCGGTAACTTGTATTTTTTCAACGATTTCTTTGGTGAGATTTCGGGTTGCGATTGTAGGATCATCGCCAAAAAAAGGCTTCCCATTGACCAAAATTTTGTTAACAGGCTTTCCGTTAACGGTAATATGGCCCTGTGCGTCCACTTCAACACCGGGAAGTTCTTTCAGTAAATCTTCAACACTGGCATTCTTTTTTGTTTTAAAAGAGGCCACATTAAATTCTAAAGTATCTTTTTTAATTGTTATGGGAGCGCGCGATTTTACAACTACTTCATCTAAACTAGCTACGGAAACCGATAAAGGAATTATCCCCAAATCGTGACTTGGTTTATCTAAATTTATTCTCTTCTGAAAATTTTCGTAACCAACAAAACTGATATTCACACGTACGTTTTTTTCAGACGTTTTCCCTTCCAAAGCAAATTTGCCGTTTTTATCGGTTATGGTATAAGTAATCAACGTACTGTCTTTCACGGTTTCCATAAAAACTGTGGCAGCTTCAAGTGGGTCACGCGTTTCATTATCAATTAGAGTGCCCGAAACCTCAACATTTTGTGAATAGCCAAAAGAAACAAACAGGAAGATTAAAACGGAAAATGAACGGCGCATAGAAAAGTAGGCTACTTTAATTTAATAATCCGAATGTATTATTATATTTTTAATTCGACAACTAATATTGAATTAAAGTACCTAGCTATTTCTGGTGATTAAATTTATAAGAAAATTACTCTGGAAGGTTATAAAAAACAATTGATAAAGTACTAAAAACACGCCATTCCTTTTAAATTTTTGATATTAAAAGAGCAAATAAAAAGCTGCTAAATAATGTGTTAGCAGCTTATAAATTATAAATCAATTCCTCAGTTTATTCTTTAGAAGGTTTTTCGGTTTTTTCAAGGGCGCGTTCTTCAATACTGATAATACTAATGGGATTGGCTTTTTCGCAACGATTTGGCATTTTTAAAGACCTAAACGTGAACCAAACTCGGGTTCCATGGGTTTTAAAATTTCCTTTTAAATTAACAGGGTCGAACATAACAGATCTATCATCTGCTAAAGCTATAACATATTCGCAATCGCCTTCGGCAGTTGAGTGTATAATTATGCCTTTATACCTTTTATAATTCTCGGTTGAATTTTGAATTTGTTCCGTATTAGTGATTGTATTGGCCTTTGTAGTATTGCAGCATGAAAAACTTACAAATACAAATGTGAGGATGAAAATTTTTAAGAAAGCTGTCATAATAATTGATTTTTAGCAGCTAAGTTAATAAAAAAGCATCCTTTTAATAAAACAAATGCTCTTTTATTAATATAGTTATTTTAGAAGAATCTGCTTACTGAACTAATTTTTTTAACTTCCTGTTTTGATTAAATAGCCGAAATACGCTCCTGTTCAGATTGTTTAAGGGAGGTGGCCAAAAATGTGGCAAGCGATTCGGTATTTTCATCTAAGCCAATTTTTTTGCTTATTCGATAACGTTTGCTTTCAACGGCGCGAATGGATCTATTTAAAAATAACGCAATGTCCTTATTTTTAAAATCCATGGCCAGATAATAGCAAACAATCATATCAGATTCGCTTAATTTTGGAAAGCGAGCTTTTAAATTTGAAAAGAAATCAATATTCAATTCGTTAATTAATTTAAGGTGGTCTTCACCATTGCTAATTACAGAAGATGATTGTAAATGAATATTTTTATATAAATCTTTTATTTTACCGCGTTGCTCTTTGGTGTCCGTTCTGGCGGCAATACTTTTAATTTCCTTTTTTAATTCACTAATATATTCTTCTAAACCAAGGGTTTTTACTTTTAGTTTTTCGTAATTAGAACTTAATTGCGAATAGCTTTTTCGCTGATTTATAAAGTGATTAATTCTTCGATTAATATTTTTGAAATAAACAATAAATGCTCCTATTAAAAAAAGTAAAATAATAAAAAGTGCAATAAGCCAATTTCTGTTCAATATTTTTAAATTACTTTCAGTTTTAAGCGCTTCTTCAGATTGCATTAAATTTTCAGTAATGTTATAGCTGGCCGTTATATTTTTATTCAGCATTTCTTCTTCAAAATAATTTAAAGAATCTAAATACAACTTGCTCATTTCACGATTTCCTATTAAATCGTATGCCTCAGAATAGCGTAAATAAAATGTTCTTCTGGCAACATAATCTAAAAAATCTTGCGACTTATTTGCGTAAGATAAATATACCATTGCAGAGTCTATCTGTTCTTTTGCCAAATGTAAAGACGCCATGCAAACGTTTAAATTAGCATTGTACGAGCTAAAATTATAATTGTCTATCGTGGGATCGTTTTTAAGCGATTTAAAGATTTTGCGATACTTATTCGCGTTTTCCAAATCGTTTAGATGCGCATAATTATCTGTGAGCATAAAAAGTGCAAATAAATAGTAGTATGCATCATTTTCAGCATTTTTATAGGTTTCTAGATTTTCCAAAAGCAACGAATTACTCTTTGCGTATTCGTGATTCTGAAAAGCAATATATGCTGGCATTTGCGTCACTTCAATTAAACCGTTTTTATCGCGGGCTAAAGTGAAATATTTTTTTGCTTGTTTCAGGTATTTGTTTGCTGTAGAATCTTTTTTTACAACGAAAACATGAGAGAACAAATCTAAACTGGCTTGTCCAACAACTTCATAATTTTCTTCTATTTTGCCATATTTTATTGCAAGTTTTAAGCTATTATAAATATTGGCGTGTTCGTCAGATTTATAATAGAGCATTCCTTTAAGCAGATAATAATCTGCTAAATGCCCCTTTAAAGATTGAGTTACAGGATTAGGAATGGAGTCTAAAAAATTCCAGGAAAGTTGTGGATTATCGTGTACGTAAACCTCTGCAGAATCTACTAATCTCGAAAAATTATCTCCTTTTTGAGCCCAGATAAAAGTTGTGTACAAGCACATGTTTATACACAAAACGTATTTTAAATTTTTGATAAAAGAGTTAAATCTAGCCCGACGCATATTTCCTGAGGAATTCAATTATCACAATATATAAAAAATCCTCAAAATTTAAGATTGAAATTTAAAGCTACTTATTTTTTTCTGAAATATACGGTTATTGGCACCCCCGTAAAATCGAAGTTTTCACGCAGCTTATTTTCAATAAACCGCTTATATGGATCTTTTACATATTGCGGCAAATTACAGAAAAATGCAAAGCTTGGGTATGGCGTTGGCAATTGGGTACAAAACTTAATTTTCACATATTTGGCTTTATAGGCTGGCGGCGGATAATTTTGAATAATTGGAAGCATTACATCATTAAGTTCGCTTGTTTTAACCTTTTTACTTCGGTTTTGGTAAACCTCAACAGCAGTTTCTATTGCTTTGTAAATTCGTTGCTTTGTAAGTACTGAAACGAAAACAATTGGCACATCTACAAAAGGTTCAATTTGCTGACGTATGTATTTTTCATAATCTTTAACGCTGCTGCTTTCTTTGTCTTCAACCAAATCCCACTTGTTGGCAAGAATTACAATACCTTTATTGTTTCGCTGTGCCAGCCAGAATATATTTTCAACTTGGCCATCGAAACCACGGGTAGCGTCAAAAACTAGAATAATTACATCGCAATGTTCAATGGCGCGAACGCTTCGCATTACCGAATAAAATTCAAGGTCTTCTTTCACTTTGCTTTTTTTACGAATTCCAGCCGTATCAACAAGATTAAATTCAAACCCAAAACGGTTGTACTTAGTATCAATGCTGTCTCTTGTAGTTCCCGCAATATCGGTAACAATGTATCTATCTTTACCAATCAAAGCATTTATAAACGAAGATTTCCCTGCATTGGGGCGTCCAACTACCGCGAAACGTGGCAGTTCGCTATCGTCTTGTTCTTCTCTCTCGGGCAAGGCTTTCACTAGATCGTCTAATAAATCGCCTGTTCCACTACCGTTGATGCTTGAAAGCGTATATTGATTTTCAAAACCAAGTGAATAAAACTCTAAAGCATCATTCATACGAGAAGCTGAATCTACTTTATTGATTGCTAAGAATATAGGTTTTTTTGAACGCCTCAGTAGTTTTGCTACCTCTTGATCCATTCCAGTTACGCCACTTTCTACATCAACCATAAAAATTATAGCATCGGCTTCATCAATGGCAAGTTCTACTTGTTTATCTATTTCAGCTTCAAAAATATCGTCACTTCCTTTTACATACCCACCCGTATCTATCAGTGAAAATTCCTTTCCATTCCAATCACTTTTCCCGTAATGACGATCGCGCGTAACACCGCTCACTGCATCAACAATGGCCTCTCTACGCTGAATTAACCTATTAAAAAAAGTGGATTTCCCTACGTTTGGTCTTCCTACAACGGCAACAATGCTCATAATCTTAATTTTAGAGTGCAAAAATAGCTTTTAGTTGGCAGAAAAAATATTATTTTAACCGCTTAAAAATAAATATAAAAAAATGCTTTCAACTGAAATAGTTTTGCGTCCTCGTTTTCAAATAGATTTGAAAGTGCCGTCTTCTCAGCTAATGGAACGATTTAAAACGGTGAAAAAATCTGAAAGCAAATTTCATATTTCCTGCCTAGACGATCATATTTTTATAAAACTACCAAAAGAAGAACAGCATTTTTGGTCGCCACAACTACATTTAGAAATATCTGAAAATTCTGAAAACTCCTGTACTATTTATGGGTTTTTTGGACCAAACCCCACGGCATGGACTATGTTTATATTTTTTCACGTCGCAGTTGGAATATTATTTATGGTAAATGCAACGTGGTTGTATTCTAATTTCAATCTGGGAAACTCAATTGTACTTCAAATTACAATCGCCATTGTCTTAATTTTAACATGGATTCTCCTATACATTGCAGGTAGAATTGGAAAGAAAAAAGGGAAACCTGGAATGCAGGAGCTTTATGGGTTTATGATGGAAACGATTAAGTGAAAATGAGTACTAAATAACAAATTATAAAACGCAGATTTATAAATTTGAAGTTTAAAAAAGCGCTGTTCCAGTTTTCAAAAAGAAAAGGATGCTGACTATTTGTGAATTCAGGGTTTATTCGGAATTTGGTACTTGCGATTTGGTAATTTATTTCTGATTATACCCGAATCTACGTAACTGCCGCTCGTCGCTTCGCCAGTTTTTATTCACTTTTACGTATAATTCTAGGTGAATTTGTTTCCCGAAAAATTTTTCTAAATCTTTTCTAGCCTCCGTTCCTACTCTTTTTAAAGCCGAACCTTTATGGCCAATAACAATTCCTTTTTGGGTTTCGCGTTCCACCATAATTACACTGCGAATGCGAATGATGTTTTCGTCTTCAAAAAACTCCTCAGTATCAATTTCAACTGAATAAGGAATTTCTTTTTTATAGTGAATTAGAATTTTTTCACGAATAGCTTCGTTTACAAAAAACCGCTCGGGTTTATCTGTTAATTGATCTTTTGGATAAAATGGAGGTGACTCTGGCAGTAATTCAATTATTCGGTTAAAAACTTGGGGAACACCAAAATTTTGAAGTGCTGAGATAGCAAATATTTCGGCATTTGGCACCTTTTCTTGCCACAGTTTTAGCGCCTCATTAAGCAGTTCTTCATTCCCTTTATCAATTTTATTTATAAGAAGCAGGACAGGAATTTTTGAATTTTTAATTTTATTAAAGAAGGCTTCATCTTTTAAATCTTTTTCACCCAATTCAACAAGATACAGCAGAATATCGGCATCTTCAAAAGCAGATTTTACAAAATCCATCATACTTTCCTGCAATTGATATGCTGGTTTGATGATGCCAGGCGTATCACTTAATAACACTTGAAAATCATCGCCATTCACAATTCCCAAAATACGATGCCGTGTGGTTTGCGCTTTTGAAGTAATTATGGAAAGTCGCTCGCCAACAAAAGCATTCATTAAGGTGCTTTTCCCCACATTTGGGTTTCCGATTATATTTACAAATCCTGCTTTGTGTTTTGTCATTTCTTTTATATTGGTTTTACAAATTTAAAGCTTAAATTTCGAAACTTGGGATTTGAGTCAATTTTTAAACTTTCAACACTGAAATCAGTACTTTTGTAAAATGTTATTCCCAAAGAAAAAAATAGAAATCGAAGAAGGCGATTATTACCTTACGCCCGAAGGCTACAAATGCTTTACGGAGCAGTATCACTTAAAACGTGGGTATTGTTGTGAGAGTGGTTGTCGCCATTGTCCGTATGGATTTGATAAGAAGACTGGTGGTAGATTGTAGGGATTAGAAAAAATAATTTAGTATTTAAATATAAAGCACTGCGACTTGGCGGCTTTGCGAGAAAAAATATGAACATGACTTTTAAAGAACAAATACAACAAGGTATTCCATCAGTTTTACCAGAAAAGAAACGGTACGATTCAAATATAAATCACGCGCCAAAGCGAAAAGAAATTCTCTCAAAAGAAGAAAAAGATTTAGCCTTGCGCAATGCGCTTCGCTATTTTGAACCAGAACATCACGCCACATTGTTACCCGAATTTCGAGAAGAGCTGGAAACCTATGGACGTATTTATATGTATCGTTTGCGTCCAAATTATAAAATATATGCACGTCCAATAGACGAATACCCTGGCAAATCTCAGCAGGCGAAAGCTATTATGCTAATGATTCAAAACAACTTGGATTATGCCGTGGCGCAACACCCACACGAACTAATAACTTACGGCGGCAATGGGGCGGTTTTCCAAAACTGGGCACAGTATCTTTTAGTTATGAAATATCTTTCGGAAATGACCGATGAACAAACACTGGCAGTATATTCTGGGCATCCAATGGGTTTATTTCCATCACATAAAGACGCGCCGCGAGTTGTGGTAACCAACGGAATGATGATTCCAAATTATTCAAAACCTAATGATTGGGAAAAATTCAACGCACTTGGCGTAACGCAATACGGACAAATGACCGCAGGAAGCTATATGTACATTGGTCCGCAAGGCATTGTTCACGGAACCACGATTACGGTTTTAAACGGTTTCAGAAAAATTAAAAAAGAACCCATCGGCGGATTGTTTGTAACCTCCGGTCTCGGTGGCATGAGCGGCGCCCAGCCAAAAGCAGGAAATATTGCAGGCTGTGTAACCGTTTGCGCCGAAGTAAATAAAAAAGCTACCGAAACGCGGCACAGCCAAGGCTGGGTAGACGAAGTTATTTCAGACTTAGACAAGCTCGCAAAACGTGTAAAAGAAGCAACTTCAAACAAAGAAACTGTTTCAATTGCTTATGATGGCAATGTTGTGGAGGTATGGGAAAAATTTGCAAAAGAAAATATTAAAATTGACTTGGGAAGCGATCAAACTTCGCTGCATAATCCGTGGGCTGGCGGCTATTATCCGATAGGATTATCTTATGAAGAAGCTAATGAAATGATGGCCAATAATCCCGAAAAATTTAAAAACGAGGTTCAAAGCAGTTTGCGTCGGCAAGTTGAGGCAATCAATAAACACACGGCAAAAGGCACTTATTTTTTTGACTACGGAAACGCTTTTCTTTTGGAAGCTTCGCGCGCAGGCGCAGATGTGCTTTCAGAAGATAAAACCAAGGAATTTAAATATCCATCGTACGTGCAAGATATTATGGGCCCTATGTGTTTTGATTATGGTTTCGGACCTTTCCGTTGGGTTTGTGCCTCGGGAAAAGCTGAAGATCTTCAAAAAACCGATGAAATTGCTTGTGAGGTTTTAGAAGAATTGATGAAGAATTCGCCTGCAGAAATTCAGCAACAAATGCAAGATAACATCACTTGGATTAAAGGAGCGCAGGAAAACAAATTGGTTGTTGGTTCGCAAGCGCGCATTCTTTATGCCGATGCTGATGGCCGCGTGCAGATAGCTTCGGCTTTTAATAAGGCTATTGCCGAAGGAAAAATTGGTCCCGTTGTTTTAGGTCGCGATCATCACGATGTTTCGGGCACCGATTCACCGTACCGTGAAACTTCAAATATTTACGATGGCAGCAGATTTACGGCCGATATGGCAATACAAAACGTAATTGGCGATAGCTTCCGTGGCGCTACGTGGGTAAGTATCCATAACGGTGGTGGCGTTGGTTGGGGAGAAGTAATAAACGGCGGTTTCGGAATGGTTCTTGATGGTAGTATAGATGCACAACGACGCTTAGAAAACATGCTTTTCTGGGATGTAAATAATGGAATTGCAAGACGTAGTTGGGCACGAAATGACGAGGCAGTTTTCGCAATAAAACGGGCGATGGCAAATAATCCGCATTTAAAGGTTACGCTTCCAAATTTTGTTGATGATAAATTATTCGAATAAAAAATTAAAGCTATGAAAGCACTCAAATTTTTACCGCTATTATTTCTTTTTGTTTTGGCATCCTGCTCCACCGTTCGGGTTGCTACAGATTTCGACAAAAAAGTAAATTTTAATCAGTACAATTCATTCGCCTTTTTTAAGCCGGGAATAGACAAAGCTGAAATAAGCGATCTTGATAAAAAACGCATCCTTCGGGCTATCGACGAAAGCCTTACAATGAAGGGCATGTCTAAATCTGAAACTCCAGATTTACTCGTGAGTATTTTTACTAAAGAACGCGAACGCGTTGATGTTTACAACAATAATTTTGGATATGGTTGGGGCTGGAGCCCGTGGTACTACGGAAGCTATTACGGCGGAAGTAATGTTTCGCGCACTGCTGAAGGCACTCTTTATATCGATTTAATTGATGCTAAAACTAATAATTTGGTTTGGCAAGGAATGGGAAGCGCAGATTTAGTGACCAGCAGTATGGAAAAAAAGGAAGAACGCATTCGAGAAATAGTTTCAGAAATTTTAGCAGAATACCCTCCCGGAGCTGCAAAGAAGTAATATAAAAAAGATAAAAAAAGCCTTCCCAATAAATTTAGAAAGGCTTTTTTTAGCAAATTGAGGATTAGTATTTGCTTACTGCTTCACCAGTTTTATTCCTTTTTGCGTTCCTTCTTTTGAAGAAACATTCATAAAATATATCCCCGTTGTCAAGTTTTGAGTGTTAACGCTGATAGAAGTATCGCCGTTATATTTAGCACTGTACAGTTGTTGTCCTAAAACATTATATATTGAAATTGCTTCAATTGGCGAATTGCTTTTAATAATCATTTCAGCTTTAACTGGATTCGCAAAAGATATTGAAACGTCTGAAAAATCTTCAACTCCCGCAGTATCGTCCGCTACATTTTGCGCGTATATTTTTTGACCATCACCCTTGTCTTCTGTAAAAACAGCAACACTTTGCGATGCGGCATTTTCAGTAAAATTTATTCTTCCTTTTGAAGCCATAAACGTAGCTACCGGTCTTGTTTCTTCGGACCAAGCAAAATCGCCGTTTTCATCTAAATAAACTGAATGTAATGTTACGGGTGATACGCCATTATCTATTCCTTCTTTTATAATAAACAACGGCGTGTTGTTGATTAACTGAAGACTTCCAGCATGAATTTTTTCAGAAGCAATAGGAAATACAACTTTAGCATTATCGGTTAATTGTCGCGCTCCCGAATCTTTATCGAATTTTTGAACATACTCGCCTTTTTCACTCTGACTTGTATTCGAATAAGTAGCAACAGACCAAATAAATTGTGAACCGGCTTCAAAAGCAATTTCGGTTTCCATTTCATAATCAGTTTCGCGCGTGTCAAAATCTGAACCATTTACTCCCCAAGGCAACGTTCCATCAGGATTTATTCGTTGTAAATAGGAGTCAAAACGTGTTCCTGCCGAAGCAAAATACCCCATATAAACTACATCGCCATCTTGTACACCTTTGTAGGAACGAATAAAAGCGGTAGCTCTATCTGAAATTTGAACAGCATTTCCCCAAACAGGATTACCGTCTGCATCATACCGCTGCGCATATAGAAAGGAATTTATTCCCGTCAGCAATTTGTGAAAAACAGCTATATATTCGCCACCTGAAACTTCAAAGAAATTTCCAGGTGCCGCCGCACCAGAACCAGTTGTTAAGGGTTTTGTTGCAGGCCACACAACAACACCATTGTCATCATATTTTTGCATTACTGCACCACTTCCGGAGAGCCAGCTAACAATTGCGCCACCAGCAGAAAGAGGTAAAACGGTTACCACATTTCCACTCCCCACTTGAACACCATTTGTACCCCACAAATGGTTACCATCAGTATCTAATTTAAATACAAAAGCGGGGTCGCCGCCAGCTGTTCCCGTGGCGCCTATGTAAAGATTATCATTATCGTCTACTGTTGAAGTCATAATTACCGTAGAAGAGCTCATAGGTATTTGGTCGCTTACCAACATACCATCACTACCAAGTGTTTGGTTACCATCTGCATCCATAATTTGCAAACGAAGTTCAATATTTGTTGGCGGTCCAACATTTTTCCAGAATACTACATAAGTTTGTCCATCAGAAGTGCCACGCGCCATAACATCTAGTTCTCCAGATTCAGCAACGAGAGTATTTGCATCGGTATCGGTGGTCCATTGGGCGTGCAATAATGTTACCCCAAATAATGCGAAAAGCGTAATAATCGATTTCATAATTATGTGTTTTTGGTTAATTTTATATTCATAATAAAAATATGAATCTCTCAATTAAGCAGTCATATTGTGAAATTAATTAATAGAAATTAATAATTTAGCATTTCAAGAATTTTCTTTTTCACTTTTTCGGTTGAAGGAATCATTGTTTCTTCTAAAATTGAGTTCAATGGAATAGCTGGCATATTTTCAGAACCAATTAACATCACTGGGGCATCTAATTGCTGAAAACACTCCTCTTGAATTCTTCCCTGCAAACCTCTTGAAAAACCATTTTCTGAAGGTTCTTCAGTTACCACCAAACATTTACCACATTTTTTAACCGATTTAAATACCGTTTCATAATCTAAAGGATGTAAGGTTCTTAAATCTACAACTTCAATTCTATCTTGCATTCCAAGTTCTTCGGAAGCATTCATCGCCCAATGTACACCCATTCCGTACGTGATTATTGAAAGGGTTTCTTCATTTTCCTGTTTCCAGATTTCCTGTAAAACCCAAGCTTTTCCGAAAGGTAAAATATAATCCTCCGAAGGCATTACAGAGGTTGCGCCTTTTGTTCCTTTCACTTTGCTCCAATACAGACCTTTATGTTCAAAAATCACCACCGGATTGGGGTCGTAATAAGCAGCTTTCATCAAGCCTTTTAAATCGGCGCCATTACTTGGGTAAGCAATCTTTAACCCGCGAATGTTTGTAACTACACTTTCTACCGAAGAAGAATGATACGGCCCACCGCTACCATAAGCGCCAATAGGCACGCGTAAGACCATGGAAACCGGCCATTTTCCTTCAGAAAGATAACAGCTTCGGCTAACTTCAGTAAAAAGCTGGTTTAGGCCTGGCCAAATATAATCTGCAAATTGCACCTCAACAATTGGTTTTAGCCCAACAGCACTCATCCCTACAGTGCTTCCAACAATAAATGCTTCTTGAATTGGCGTATTAAAAACGCGATTATCACCAAATTTTTCGGCTAAAGTCGCAGCTTCTCTAAATACACCGCCTAACCTTCTTCCTACATCTTGCCCGTATAACAGACATTCTTTATGTTTTGCCATCAACTCTTCAATAGCAAAAAGTGCACAATCTACCATCACAACTTTTTCTGCTCCAGCAGGACTTCGTTCCCCAACTTCTTCGGTAATTTCAGTGGGTGCAAAATCGTGGGTGAATAAATCTTCGGGTTTGGGATCTTCGGCTTTTAGTGCTTTTTCTAAACTTTCAGAAACCTCTTTTTTAGCACTATTTTCAATTTCTGAAATATCGCTTTCAGAAAAACCATTTTCAGCTAAAAGTTTTTTAAGCTTAGGATACGGGTCTCGACTACGCGCCTCATCTAAATCGTCGCGATAAAACTCCATTCGAACCCCCGAAGTATGATGATTTAAAAGTGGCACTTTTGCGTGCACCAAAAAAGGTCTTCTTTCGGTTCTAATTTTTGAAATTACATCTTGAAGCGTGTTATAACTTTCCTCAAAATTGGTTCCGTCAATAGAAATTGCCTCCAAACCCTTAAAACCTTTGGTATACTCATATGCGTCTTGAGCTCTGGTTTCTTCAGCATTTGCCGAAATATCCCAACCATTATCTTGAACTAAATAAAGGATTGGCAATTTTTTTAAAACGGCCATCTGAAAGGCTTCGGCTACTTCTCCTTCGGTCACCGATGCATCGCCCAGACTACAGATTACAATTGGCGCATTCCCGCGAAGGCGGGAATCTTTCGAGTGAACCGACGAATCATAAAGTAACGTATTCTTTGAATTTTTGGTTTTTGATTCCTTTCGGAGTTGCTCTTCGTCAAAGAGATTACCGCCTTCGCGGTAATGGAATCCCATTGCAACTCCTGTAGCTGGAATGGCTTGCATACCCGTAGCCGAACTTTGATGCGGAATTTTTGGCTTATCGACATCGTTTAAACTGGCGTGCGAATAATAGGTACGCCCACCCGAAAATGGATCGTCTTTTTTTGCTAAAACTTGCAGCATTAATTCATAAGGTGTCATTCCAATGGACAGTAAAATAGAGTCGTCTCGATAATATGGAAAAACATAATCTTGCGGCAAAAGTTGCATCCCAGCCGCTATCTGAATTACTTCGTGCCCACGCGAAGTTGCGTGTACATATTTTGAAACTGTTTTAAAATTTTCCTCATAAATCTCTGTCATCGACTTTGCGGTAACGAGGTTTTTAAAGGCTTTTTTCAGTATGGATTTATCTATTTTTTTCACTGCGAAATCACGATTTTTTTTCTATTTAGACTTTTCTTTTGGTATCAAACTGTTCCATATAATCGGCAATTCTTCTTAAAAAAGATCCAGCCAAATAGCCATCAACAATTCGATGGTCGAAAGAAAGAGAAAGATACATCATTTGGCGTATTTCAATGGTGTCGCCATCCTCCCGCTCCATAACTTCGGCGCGTTTTTTAATAATTCCGGTGGCTAAAATCGCGGCTTCCGGCTGATTTATTATGGGCGTACCCATTAAACTTCCAAAGGTACCAACATTGCTTATGGTAAAAGTACTGTCTTTGGTATCATCTGCTTTTAATTTATTATTTCGAGCTTTTTCAACCAGAATATTAGTAGCAGAAGCCAATTCATTTAAATTCTTTTTATCGGCGTTTTTAACCACGGGCACGATCAAATTTCCCGAAGGAAGTGCCGTAGCCATTCCAATATTAATTTCATCTTTTACAATAATGTTTTTACCATCAAGAGAAGAATTAATCATCGGAAAATCCTCGATAGCCTTTGCCACACATTCAATAAAAAGAGGTGTGAAAGTGAGTTTTTCATTATATCTTTTCTGAAATTCGGCTTTGTTATTATTTCGCCAATTCACCATATCGGTAAGGTCTGCTTCAACATAAGCAGTAACGTGGGGCGAGTTGTGTTTTGAAAAAACCATATGGTCTGAAATCATTTGACGCATACGATCCATTTCTACAATTTTCCCCTTGCCTTTGTCGAATTTTAAATCGGGAACTTGAAATCCGGAAACTTCGGGTACAGCTTGAGCAAACTGAAAGGGGCGACCCTTTTTTAAATAATCGGAAACATCACTTTTGCGTAAACGCCCATCCTTGCCAGTGCCCGGAATTCGAGCCAATTCTTCATAACTAATATGATTTTTTCGCGCCATACTATCAACCAATGGCGAAATAAAAAGGTTTTCATTTACCTTAAATGATTTTTGAACTGAAGACAAAGTTGAAGATGAAGTCGAAGTTGAAGATAAAGTTGAAGATGAGGTTGAAATCTTCGATTTTTCCTTCGTTTCCTTAGTTTTTGAAGCAGTTTTTATGGAACTGCCACTTTCTGAAATATCTAGAATTGCAATCACTTCGCCAACGGGCACTACATCGCCATTATTGAATTTTTGCGCCACCATTTTTCCCGATGCAGGTGCTGGCACTTCGTTATCAACTTTATCTGTGGCCACTTCTAAAAGCACATCGCCTTCTTCAAAAGTATCTCCCACCTTTACGTGCCATTCAATGATGGTTCCTTCGGTAATACTCTCACCCATCTTGGGCATTTTAAATTCCTGCGAAGGCAGGAATCTTTTGTCATCACTCATCGCTAAGTTTATATGTTTATTAAAATATTGATTCCAGTTTGAGCTTAAATCAGACTAACTAGAGCTCATATATTCTGTTAAATTAATTTTTTTCTCTCTTTTCCAATCATACGAATCCTCGTAGGGATAATTTATCATAAAAAAGAAATACCAAATACTTATAATCTTCCAATTTACAACTCTCGACTTTTTAGAATTCTATTTCGGCTCTGAGATTCCTGCCTACGCAGGAATATTTCACCCATCTTGGGCATTTTAAATTCCTGTGTATTCATTAATCTATCCTGAATTAGACCTATCAGGTTCTAAAAACCTGTTTGGTCTTTAGTATTTATTTTTTTCTAAACTCTTCCAACGTTTTATAAAAATCTTCTTGTACCGGTCGGTTCTTTGGAATTTCTCGCAAAGGCTCAACCTCCCTTAAACTTTCGTGACAATCTGTAGGCAATTGTTGATAAAGTTGCGTTCCCGCAGTTTTCCAAGCAATCATTTCATCTGAAATATCTTTAATTGCCTTTGCAGGATTACCAACTATTAATTTCCGTTTTGGAAATTTCGTTTCCGCTTTTACAAAACTCATGGCACCTACAATACATTCATCTCCAATTTCGGCATCGTCCATAATCACACTGTTCATTCCAATTAGGCAGTTTTTACCCAAATTCGCTCCGTGAATAATAGCTCCGTGGCCCACGTGAGCACTTTCATTTAGTACAATACTTTTACCCGGAAACATATGCACCGTACAATTTTCTTGCACATTTACGCCATCTTCCAAAATGATTTCACCCCAATCGCCACGAATTGCAGCCCCCGGGCCGATGTAACAATTTTTTCCAATTATCACATTACCAGTTACGGCCGCCAACGGGTGAACAAAACTAGATTCGTGGATTACTGGTATATGGCCTTTAAAAGAATATATCATAAACTTTGGTATTGAGAATTGAGTATTAAGTATTGAGTCAATACTGTATGCAATCTAATTCACAATAAAATTTTTATTTATAGTTTTTCAACTTGAATAATATTTAATTTCGCTACTCACCTCTCACCCCTACTATTCAAATCTTTTCAATGTCTTTTTTGTAAAATCACTTAAAACCAATCTACCCGAAATAATTGCTCTTTCTGCTAGCAGATCATCCCAATCTTCAGTGCCATTCCAAAATACCTTTTTCATCTCCTTCATTGCTTCGGGATTGTATTTGCAAAGGTTTTCAGCGAATTTTTGAACCGCTTCATCCAATTCTTCAACCGTATTGTAAACTTGGTTATACAAACCTTTTTGTTTTGCCCATTCGGCTTCATAAAACGAATTGGCATCGATGGCTATTTGGCTAAAACCACTTATACCTAACTTTCTCTCTACCGCGGGACCCACCACAAATGGGCCAATACCAACGTTTAATTCACTTAACTTAATAGCTGCAAATTTAGAAGCCATACAGTAATCTGTCGCTGAAGCAAGGCCTACTCCACCCCCAACTGTTTTACCTTGAATTCTGCCAATAATAAATTTTGGGCATTTGCGCATTGCATTAATTACGTTGGCAAAGCCACTAAAAAACCTCTTTCCGGTTTCGGCATCGTTTATATTTATCAATTCGTTAAAACTAGCGCCGGCGCAGAATGTTCTGTCGCCACCACTTTTAAGAATTATAACTTTAGCTTCTTCGTTATTTCCTGCCTTTGTGATAGTATTTGCAAGTTTGGCCAATAAATCGCCCGGCAAACTATTATGTGCCGGATGGAAGAATTCTATTGTTGCAATTCCGTTTTTAATATCTTGTTTTACGTATGCTTCGTTCATATTTTCTCGTCCGTTAGACTAAATTTTCAATCGGTTACAATTTATTCATTATTAAAGACTTTTCCTTTTGAATGGGCTATTTTAACCAATCAAATCTTCAAATCTCTACTTATTTTGAAGGGTTTTCTCTACTGCTACAAAATAAACCAACTTTTTGTAATTATGGCAATCAATTTCAGGTTTTATAAACTGGTTTTTTCACGATTCTTCAAAACGAAAAATGCAGCCTCAATAAGTCAATCCACTTTATTTTTATATTAGACACTAAAATGTTTTTACACTTCTATCTTTGCCAAAAAAATTTCTATGCTGAAGAGATTTAAAGTAGATTCATTTGTAATCGCGATTGTAATAAGTATCGTTCTTGCATACTTTTTTCCGCAGCTGGGGGCATCAAATAGCCCTGTGCCCTTGGAATTAATCAGCAGTTTTGGAATTTCACTTATATTTTTTTTCTACGGTTTGAGTCTAAATTCCGAAGTGATAAAAAACGGACTTAAAAATTGGAAGCTTCATCTTACAGTACAAAGCTCTACTTTTATATTATTTCCACTTCTGATTTTGCCGTTTTTTCCGCTGTTTAAAGATACTTCCTACGAACTTCTTTGGCTGGCTTTTTTATTTATGGCCGCATTGCCTTCAACCGTTTCATCCTCCGTAGTTATGGTTTCAATGGCGAAAGGAAATTTACCGGCAGCTATTTTTAATGCTAGTATTTCGGGGATTATCGGTATAATTTTAACGCCGCTATGGATGATGCCGTTTATAACACAAACGGATGTAGCCTTCGATTTTTCATCAATCTATTTTCAATTGATTTCAGAGATTGTAATTCCGTTAATATTGGGTCTTTTCCTGCGGAAATTTTTAGGGTCTTGGGCACAAAGACACAAGCGACAGTTGAGTCTATTTGATAAATTTGTCATCCTTTTAATAATTTACAAAAGCTTTGTGCATTCTTTTGAAGATGAAATTTTTAGCAGTGTAAGTCTTCTGGAAATGGGTGCTATGGTTGCGTTAGTGCTTCTATTATTTTTTATTGTTTACTCGCTTACGGGGTGGTTTGGGAAACTTCTCAACTTCAATCATGCTGATAGAATTACCAATCGATTTTGCGGAACTAAAAAATCCTTGGTTCACGGAACTGTTTTTTCCGAAGCATTATTTGGACAAACTAGCATCATTGGAATCATCCTTTTACCGCTTATGTTTTATCACGCCATTCAAATTTTAATTATTAGTGTGATTGCTGCGAAAAAAGGGAAGGAACAACAAAAGGAATTAAATTGAATTAAAGCGAAGAAGAATATCATCTTAAACAAAAACAGCCCAATAACGAGGGCTGTTTTCGAATTTATTTGAATTACAATTTAGAGGAGTCCGAATTGCTCAAAATGATGGTTAAGGTGCTTCCTTTCCAACAAATACCATTCGTATTTATTCATTTCACCAAAAACCATATTTTTCAATTTTGCATCTGGATTATTTTTAAAATAGTTTTTAAAAGCTTCTCTTTCTTCTAAAAACTTTTCCTTTGCCGTTGCTAAATCAGGGTGCTTCAATTCGGGTAAAGTATCTTTTTCCAACAGCGGAAATTGGGAATTTCGCGGAAATTTTTCGTAGTTATAAAGACTAGCGTGAACTTTCTCCAAAATCTTTTCGGGAGTTATAACCTCAAAATCTTGAATTTTTCCCGAAGCAATTTTATAAGTATATTCTAAATGCTCCAACATATGTTGGGGGGTCATAATTCCCCACTTCGGTTTTGAATCTTCGGTTAATTTATTTAATAATTCCTCGATTTTTTCATCGGTCATTTCAACAAAGGTTTCTTGTTTTTTCTGAACCATTGTTAAAATTGTGGCAACAGCAACCAATTCATCTTCGGCATCAAAAACCTCAACAAACCATTTTACAATTCCGCTTGGGTGTTCTGCCGAAGCAACATCGCGATCTACTTTTTGTTTACACGTTAAACGTACATAAATTGTATCGTTGTGATATAGCGGACGTAAAAAGCGGCAATCTTCCAAACCGTAATTTGCTGCTACGGGTCCTTTGTTTGGATACACAAAAAGTCCAGCCGCCGCCGCAATTATAAAATAGCCGTGCGCAGTGCGTTTTTCAAAAATACTTCCGTCGAGCGAAGTAATATCGGTATGTGCATAAAAGTGATCCCAAGTTAGGTTTGCAAAATTTGTAATATCGGCATAGGTGAGGGTACGTTTATGTGTTTTAAGAGACATTCCCGGCTCAATATCCTCCCAGTGATATTTAAAAGGATGTTGATCTGCCTCTTTATATTTTGCATTCGCTTGATAAATACCGGTAATTTCGGTTAAAGTAGTTGGCGAACCTTGAATTGCCGTACGCTGTAAGTAATGTTTAATACCTCGCATTCCGCCCATTTCTTCACCCCCACCAGCACGTCCGGGACCTCCGTGAACTAAATTTGGTAATGGCGAACCGTGGCCGGTACTTTCTTTAGCACTTTCGCGGTTAATTACTAAAATTCTTCCGTGGTGCGAAGCTGCATTGATAACATATTCTTTTGCAATCTTATCGTCATTGGTAGCAATAGACGAAACAAGAGAGCCTTTACCCATTTGAGCCAGAGTAATGGCTTCGTCTAAATTTTTATAGGGCATAATTGTACTAACCGGACCAAAAGCTTCGGTTTCGTGAACTGCCAAATTTTTAAACGGGTTATCTTCACGAAGAAGAATTGGCGCAAGAAAAGCACCTTTTTTAGCGTCAGCACCTATCACTTCTATTTCATCTAAATCTCCGTAAACAATACTAGCTGTTTTGGTCATTTCCTGCACTCGTTCTTTTACTTCCTTCACTTGGTCTTTACTCACTAGGGAGCCCATTCGCACCTCCTTTAAACGGGGGTCGCCAATGGTAATTTTAGACAAGGCATTGCCGAGGGCTATTTGTACGTCTTCAACTAATTTTTCGGGTACAATAACACGACGAATCGCAGTACATTTTTGTCCGCATTTAACCGTCATTTCATTTCGAACTTCTTTTATAAAAAGATCAAATTCTGGGGTGCCGGGCACAGCATCTTCACCTAAAACAGAAGCATTTAAACTATCGGCTTCCATCGTAAAAGGCACGGCTTCTTCAATAATCCTGCTATGTGCTTTTAGCATTCTTCCGGTGGTTGCCGAACCTGTAAAAGTTACAACGTCTTGAGATTCTACAGTGTCTAAAATATTTCTTGCCGAACCTGTTATAAGTTGCAGAGCACCTTCGGGTAAAATTCCCGAAGCGATAATTTCGCGCACAACGGCTTCGGTTAAAAACGAAGTATTTGTAGCTGGTTTTACAACAGCGGGAACCCCTGCCATCCAGTTTACGGCACATTTCTCCAGCATTCCCCAAACAGGGAAGTTAAACGCGTTAATATGAACCGCTACCCCGCGTTTTGGCACCATAATATGATGGGCCATAAACCGGCCACCTCGTGACAAATCTATTGGGTCGCCTTCGACGTGATAAGATTGGTTTGGAAATAATTTTCTGAGAGATGCATTGGCGAATAAATTTCCAAATCCGCCTTCAATATCAATCCAACTATCAACTTTTGTGGCTCCGGTTCGGTAACTGATTTCGTAAAAATCAGCTTTCTTTTTTACTAAATGAAGTGCTAAAGATTTAAGCATGTTGCCACGTTCTTGGAAGGTCATTTTCCGAAGTACCTCGCCTCCTTTTGTTCTTCCGTATTGAAGAATTTCGGCAAAATCGAGTCCTTCCGTATCTGAAAGAGCAACAACTTCTCCAGTAATGGCGTCGTGCATAGGCACGCCTTCACCTTTACCGGTTATCCATTGTCCTGTTACGTAATTATGTAGTTTTTTCATTGATAATCAATATTTTATAATTTTATTAAGTCCATCTTTTACAATATTAAAGTCAGACTTTGAAATAGAACCCATCTTTTTCAAAAATCGTTCTTGTGATAAGGAACGAATATGGATAATCATAACTTCCGATGTTTTTGATAATCCATTAGTAACAGATGGTTTCAGAATTAAATTGCCATGGTAGTTTTTTAGTTTCGAAGTTAGAGGGCATGCAATAATCGTTTTCAAATTATTATTTGCCAAATTTCCAGAAACGATTAATGCTGGACGTCTTCCGGCTTGTTCACTTCCCAAAACTGGGTCAAAGAATACTTCCCAAATTTCACCTTGTTTCATTCTGCTTCCAAATCTTCTAACTGTTTGAAATAGTCTGCCATCCCTTCTTCGGCCATAGCAAGCATATCTGGGTCATTGGCCATTTTCCTATAGCTTTTTAAATATGCTGCCTTGTCCAATTGTTCTAAATAAATTTTAAGAGCTTTTTCTAAAATTTTGTTTTTAGGCATTTTAAGCTCTTTAGCCTTTTTCGAAAGATCTTCGAGAAGGTCGTCTGGTAATGAAGAAGTGAATGTTGCCATTTTATATTTATTTTTTGTAAATATAAATCATATTGCCGAGAAAACCTACGAGGTGGTTTTCATTTTCACTAGCAAAAAAATAATACTTCTGCAGGCTAAGTTCAATCCACATCTGCTAAAAAGCTATTCAAATTTTCAGCATACGAAACTGAAAGTAATTATAAAATCGAAAGATTCCTACCTACGCAGGAATTCGTTCAATTATTGCGGCATAACCTTGCCCCACACCAATACACATTGTTACTAAGGCATAGCGTTTATTTTGCTCGTGTAATTCAATTGCTGCCGAAAGCGCCGTTCGTGTACCCGTAACCCCTAATGGATGACCAATAGCAATTGCGCCCCCGTTAGGGTTTAATCTTGGATCGTCATCTTTTAATCCCCAAGCGCGCGTACAAGCCAAAGCCTGTGCCGCAAAAGCTTCATTAAGTTCAATAATATCCATATCATCCATTGTTAAACCTGCTTTTTGCAATGCTTTATTCGAAGCTTCTACAGGGCCAATACCCATAATTCTTGGTTCTACCCCTACCACTGCCGAACTTACAATTCTTGCCAATGGCTTTAAATTATATTTATTCACCGCCTCTTCTGAAGCAATAATTGTAGCAGCAGCACCATCATTCAACCCCGAAGAATTTCCTGCGGTTACACTTCCACCTTCGCGTTTAAAAGCAGGTCTAAGCTTTCCTAAAACTTCTAAAGTGGTTGAAGGTTTTATAAATTCATCTTTTGAAAATAGAATAGGATCTTTTTTTCGCTGCGGAATTTCTACAGTTACAATTTCTTTTGCCAACCTTCCATTTTCCTGAGCTTTTGAAGCTTTTTGCTGACTCCAAAGTGCAAACTTATCTTGATCTTCTCGCGAAATATTATATTTTTCAACGAGATTTTCGGCAGTATTTCCCATGCCATCGGTACCGTACATTTGGTCCATTTTGGGGTTTACAAAACGCCACCCGAAACTTGAATCGTACATTTTAGCATCGTTACCAAAAGCTTTCGAAGGTTTTGCAACCACGTAGGGGCCGCGCGTCATATTTTCAACTCCCCCTGAAATAAATAAATCTCCATCCCCTGCTTTAATAGCACGATTGGCGTGTATAATCGCCGAGAGTCCGCTACTGCAAAGACGGTTTACCGTCTCGCCCGGAACTGTTACCGGCAGTCCCGCCAAGAGGGCTGCCATACGCGCTACATTTCGGTTGTCTTCGCCCGCTTGGTTTGCACAACCCAAAATAACATCGTCATATGCTTCTTTCGGGATATTTGGATTTCTTTTTACTATTTCAGCTATTACCAAAGCTGCTAAATCATCTGTTCTTACTGTGCTAAGGGCACCGTGGTAATTTCCTATTGGAGTTCTAATTCCGTCAATAATATATGCTTCCATAAATTGAAGTTGAAACTGAAATTGAATAACAAATTTCAGATTTTAATTATTTTATTTTTAATGTACTTAAACCTACTCTGAGGATGTTTTTAATTTAAAATTTCTGAAAAAGTATCGCCCAAGCGTATATCGCCAGTTTTATAACCTTTCATAAACCACTTCATTCTTTGTTCTGAGGTGCCGTGCGTAAAGCTATCGGGAACTACATCGCCACGTGTTCTTTTTTGAATAGCATCGTCGCCAACAGCATTTGCAGCGCTTAAAGCTTCTTCGATATCTCCTTCTTCCAAATACTCTTGATTGTAATGTGCCCAAAGACCTGCGTAGAAATCGGCCTGAAGCTCAAGTGCCACCGAAAGCTTGTTAGCTTCACTTCTATTTTGTTGCTGTAATTGTCTCACTTTACCAGAGGTGCCCAATAGTGTTTGTACGTGGTGTCCTATTTCGTGGGCAGTAACATATGCTATGGCAAAGTCACCACCTTTGGCACCAAAGCGGGTTTTTAATTCGTCAAAAAATGCTAAATCCATATAAACTTGTTGGTCTGCCGGACAATAAAAAGGTCCCGAAGCTGAACTTGCATTTCCGCAAGCAGTGCTTACTGCATCGGTAAATAGCACCATTGTTGGTTCTTTATAATTGCCGAGGTTGTTTTGAGTGAAAATTTGATTCCACACATCTTCAGTATCGGCCAAAACGGTAGCCATAAAATCACCCATCTCTTTTTCTTGGGCGGTAAGTTCTCTTTGTTCTGTTTGTTGGATAGATTGGCTGTTACCAATTTGCTCAACTAAAGGTGCTAATTGTTGGCCCGTTTCACCGCCAAAAAACTGAAGCGCAATTACAATTAATGCTACTATTCCACCGCCAGCGACTAGTTTTCCTTTCCCGCTCATGCCGCGACGGTCCTCTAGATTTCCGCTTTTTCTTCTACCTTTCCATTTCATAATTGTGCTGTTTTAAAATTTTACTTCCAATCTTTGCTAGTTCTATAAACCACTCCTTTAAATAATGCTACCAATTCATCGCCCCGCTTAACTTCAACAATATTAAAACCTAATTTATTACCAACTTTTTCTATAACCGACTCGGCTGTTAAACAATCGCCTTCGTTTAAAGCTACAATGTGGTTAATTGAAGTTTCAATTGATACTGCATACTTTCCGTGGGTATTGGCGGCAAAACCAAAAGCGGTATCGGCGAGACTATAACTTATTCCCCCGTGTGCTTTGTTCATACTGTTTAGCATTTCTTTGCGAATTGTCAATCCAACCTTAACTTTTCCCAATTCTGCGCTTATAACCTCAATCCCAAGCCATTGACTGAAGGCATCGAGAGATAGCATTTTATGCGGAATTTTGTTTCCTTCCATTTGTAATTTATCTTTTATTTTAACCTCACGACTGCGCTCGAGGAGACATTGGGTTTAATTGAAGAAAGTCACGTTTTCACGGTTCATTCGTCTCAACAAAGGCGAGCATCTGTAGCGGTCCTCGCGGTATTCGTCGTACAATTTATCCATTTTTTCAACACACCAATCTATCCCTTTTTCGTCTACCCATGCTAGCAATCCTTTTGGGTAATTAACGCCTTTGGTCATTGCATTGTCAATATCTTCTGCCGAAGCGATATTCCAAAAGAGTGCGTCGGCAGCTTCGTTGATTAACATTACGAGGATTCTCTCGAAAATAGCTGATGCCTCTTCATTTTCATTCGAAGAGGAACTCGACTGTCCTCGAACTGACATTTTTCCCTCTTCTGAATAATCATAATACCCCTTTCCAGATTTTCTTCCCAAATACCCTGCTTCGGCAAATCGTTTTTGAGTAAAAGAGGGTTTATAACGAGGATCGAAATAGAAAGCGTTAAAAACAGTTTCGGTTACGGTGTAGTTCACATCGTTTCCTATAAAATCCATCAATTCAAACGGGCCCATTCTAAACCCGCCAATTTCTTTCATTGCTTTATCAATTTCAGAAAAGGACGCGATACCCTCTTCGTAAATTCTAAGCGCTTCCCCATAAAATGGACGGGCCACTCTATTTACGATAAAGCCAGGTGTGTCTTTTGCAACGGCAACGGTTTTACCCCAATCTTTTATGGTTTTAACTGAAATATTTAAAGTTTCATCTGCAGTTTGAATTGCGGGAATAACCTCAACCAATTTCATCAATGGCGCAGGGTTAAAAAAGTGAATCCCGATACATCTTTCAGGTTTTTCGAGCGCTGAAGCAATTGAAGCAATAGACAAAGACGAAGTGTTTGAAGCAATGATACATTCATCGCTTACAAATTTTTCGAGCGTAGAAAACACATTCTTTTTAATTTCTAAATTCTCAACTATGGCTTCAATTGTAAGTTGTGAATCTTTTAATTCTTTTAAGGTATTTACATATTGAATATTATCTTGGATTCGTTGTTTTTCTTCAGAATCGATTCTTTCTTTTTCAACCAAACGATTTAAAATTTTATTTAAATCTTTTTCAGACTTTGCGAGGGCTTCTGTTTTGGTATCGTATAATTTTACGGAACAACCTGCCGTCGCTGCTACTTGCGCAATTCCTGCGCCCATCGTTCCTGCTCCTATTATCCCAACTTTTTTAATCATAAATATAAACTCTTCCGTTAAAAAACTTTTTGACTGTATTTTGAATGTTTATTTCCCTTTAAATTCAGGCTTTCTTTTACTTACAAAGGCATCTACTCCTTCGGCATAATCGTCACTTTGAGCAGCTTCAATTTGTAGCTTGCTTTCCAAATTTAATTGTTCTTCCAAGTTATTTTGCATTGAATTATTTAACAAACGCTTGGTCAAACCTAATGCTTTTGTTGGCATATTGGCCAGTGTATTTGCCGTGGAAATTACCTCGTCCAGAAAATTTTCTGAAGAAACAACTTTATAAACCATCCCCAGTTTTTCAGCATCTTGGGCCGAAACTTTATCGCCCAACATCATTAATGCCGAAGCTTTTTGAAAACCGATTAACCGTGGTAAAAAGAAAGTACCTGCACTATCGGGCACCAATCCAATTTTACTAAAAGCCTGAATAAAACTAGCGTTTTCTGTAGCAATTATAATATCACAAGCCAATGCAATATTTGCGCCCGCCCCGGCAGCAACGCCATTGACGGCTGCAACAATTGGTTTTTCAATTTTTCGAATGCGCGAAATTATGGGGTTATAATGTTCTTCGAGAATTTTTTTAAACCCCGGGTTTAATTCTGGGGAAGTGACCTCCTTTAAATCCTGTCCCGCACAAAATGCTTTTCCGTTTCCAGTAATTACAATAGCCCGAACGTCTGGATTTTTTTCGCAAGCGTCCAATTCACTTTGCAGTAAAAGTGCCATTTCGCGATTAAAACTATTAAATACTTCGGGGCGATTAAGCGTTAAAGTAGCTACATTGTTTTTTATAAGAGTAGTAATTGACTTTTGCATTTTATAATAATTTCTGTTTGTAATTTATTGCACATCATGAGTGCAATAACACTTCAATTTTAATAATTTTCAACTCGCATAATTCGTAAGTTTGAGTTTTATAGTCGAGCTATTTTAAACATTTAAAATAATCAAACGGTTCGTGACAATCATCACATTTAAAAAGTGCTTTGCAAGCCGTTGAACCAAACTGACTCACCAAATGAGTATTTGTACTACCACATTGCGGGCATTTTACAAGTTTTTTCTCACCTAACAGTACATCTTTATCATGCGTTTCTGAAAGCGGACGCGCAATACCGTATTCTTCCATTTTTTGAAGACCTTCTTCGCTAATCCAATCTGTGGACCAGGCAGGAGAAAGCACCAATTCTACCTCTACCTCTTTGTTAATCTTGGCAAAGGCAGCTTTTAAATCGTCTGCAATCACATCCATTGCAGGGCAACCAGAATAGGTAGGAGTGAGTTTTATTTTTACAACATTATTCTCCTCTATGGCTTCACGAATTACGCCTAAATCCAAAACTGTTAAAACAGGAATTTCGGGATCTGAAACCGTTTCCAAAGTTGGAATTAAATGACTTTCGATATGTAAATTTTCAGTCAACAAATTCATCTAAATTTAAGACCCTTCGACTGCGCTCAGGGTGACATGTTGTTTCCTACCATTGCATATTAGGAAAGGTGCGTTGCATATATTGAAGTTCTGCCAATATATAACCCATATGCTCTGTATGCACCCCTTCTTTCCCACCTTTTGTGAAATATTTATTTTCAGGGACAGTTAAGGTGGCTTCTTTTAGAACTTCGGAAACTTCTTCATAATACTTTTCTTTAAAGGTTGAAACATCCACCCCAGCTCCATCTTTTGCCATTGCTTTTTCGGCATCGGTCATATAAAAAAGCTCGTCTGTAAAGCGCCATAGATCGTTTATCGCTTCTTGCATTTTTTGGTTACTCTCTTCGGTTCCATCGCCTAAACGCTTAACCCAATCTCCCGAAAATCGTTTGTGGTAGCTTACTTCCTTAATACCTTTATTAGCTATAGCAACCAAAGTTTCATCGGCACTATTTTGAAGTTTTTCTAACAGCATAAAATGATACACATCAAACAGAAACTGACGAGCAATTACATATCCAAAATGTGTATTGGGTTGCTCCACCAACAAACAGTTTTTATATTCTCTTTCAATTCTTAAAAAAGCGATATCGTCTTCGGTTTTACCTTCGCCCGCAAGTTTCGCTGCATATTGATAGTAACTTCGGGTTTGCCCTAGTAAATCCAATGAAATATTTGTTAATGCAATATCTGTTTCCAGAATTGGGCCGTGCCCGCAAAGTTCCCCTAAGCGTTGTGCAAGAATTAGGGAGTTGTCTGCGATTGTTAAGATGTAATTCCCGCGAAGGTGGGAATCTTCTGATGTTAAACTCATATTTTTATGTTTATTCCCGAGTGGGGAATCTGTTTGTTTTATAAATCAAATTTTCGTTATTCCAGTTTAGACTTAAATCAAACCAGCCAGGGTTCACTTCTTCTATTAATTTCACTTTCCATTCCCGATTCCACTTTTTCATTTGTTTTTCCCGTTGGGAAGCAATAGAACCTTCTTTGAATTCTTCAAAATAAACCAGTTTATCACAATTGTATTTTGCCGTGAAGGAATTACGAAAAACCTTTGTTTTATGTTCTTCAATCCGGGCATCAATATTATCTGTTACGCCAATGTAAATTACACCTTTCGGTTTATTAGACATAATATATACATACCAATTTTTCATTCTCCGTTAACATTGAATTTCAGATTCCAATTGATAAGATTCCCGCCTTCGCGGGAATTTGTTACATATGCTTCACCTCATCGGGCAAATCGTAAAATGTAGGGTGGCGGTAAACTTTATCTTGAGCCGGCTCAAACAGTTCGCCATTTTGTTCGGGATTGGAGGCAGTGATGTTTTTACTTTCAACCACCCAAATGCTTACACCTTCATTTCGGCGCGTGTAAACATCACGTGCGTTTTCTAAGGCCATTTCGGCATCGGCAGCATGAAGACTCCCAAAATGACGGTGTTCGAGCCCATTTTTACTGCGAACAAATATTTCCCAAAGGGGCCAATTTTTTTTATTATTAGACATGAAATTTTAGATTTGAGATGCTAGACTTAAGATTTAGACGCTTTTTCTCACGTCTCATATCTCACGTCTCACATGTATTTTAACTTGCTTTAGCTACTTTTCTTTTTTCATTTTTTTCGGCGTAAGCCATAGCGGCATCGCGAACCCATTTACCATTATTCCAAGCATCAACTCTTGCGCCTAAACGTTCTTTGTTGCACGGGCCGTGACCTTTTACTACTTGCCAAAACTCGTCCCAATCAATTTCACCAAAGTCGTAATGCCCAGTTTCTTCATTCCATTTTAAATCTGGATCGGGAATTGTAAGCCCTAAAATATCGGCTTGCGGTACGGTTTGATCTATAAATTGCTGACGTAATTCATCGTTACTTTTTCGCTTTAGCTTCCATTTCATGGATTGCTCGGTATGAATTGATTCGGCGTCGGTTGGACCCAACATCATCAAACTTGGCCACCACCATCGGTTTAGCGCATCTTGCGCCATTGCCTTTTGCTCTTCGGTTCCGCGGCAAAGGGTAAGCATAATTTCATATCCTTGCCGCTGGTGAAAGCTCTCTTCCTTACAAACGCGTACCATGGCACGGGCATATGGCCCAAATGATGTGTTACACAACGGCACTTGGTTTATAATTGCAGCGCCATCAACCAACCAGCCAATCGCGCCTATATCGGCCCAAGTGATAGTTGGGTAATTAAAAATTGAAGAATATTTTGCTTTTCCGCTATGCAATTGTTCGTATAACTCGTCGCGAGAAATACCTAAAGTTTCGCAGGCCGAATACAAATACAATCCGTGGCCGGCTTCATCTTGAACTTTTGCCAACAATGCTGCTTTTCTTCGCAACGATGGGGCACGGGTAATCCAATTTCCTTCGGGAAGCATCCCGATAATTTCAGAATGTGCGTGCTGGCTCATTTGCCGTATATGCGTTTGTCGGTATTTTTCCGGCATCCAATCTTTTGGCTCTATCTTTTCGTCGCGCGCAATGCGGGCTTCAAAAATTTCTTCTAGGCTTCGACTGCGCTCAGCCCCCGAATTTTTTATTTCCTTTTCGCTCATAACTGCAATTTTATTTAAATTTTCAAAGGTTTGAAAACACAGAATATTTATTTTCAATAAAGTACGCTAAATACCTTATACATCAAAATCTACCTTCACCTTTTCAGATGTTGGTACTGCTTGACAGCTCAAAACAAAATTTTGTGCAACCTCTTTTTCTTCCAAAGCATAATTAATTTTCATTTCAACTTCACCTTCAACTATTTGGCATTTGCACGTACTGCAAACTCCACCTTTACACGCAAAAGGTAAATCGGCTCCCGCAGCCAATGCTGCATCGAGTATATTATCGAAATCTTTGGTCATTGTAAACTGAAATTCTTTTCCAGCATCTACAATGGTAACTTCGGTTCCTTCAACATTTTGTTGCGCAAGGCGCTCAGCACGTTTTTTGTCTTCCTCGGTTAATCCCGTTACAAATAATTCAAAATGAATCAATTCCTTCGGTAAACCTGCTTTAACTAAATAATCACTTACATAATTCACCATTTCTTCGGGACCGCATAAAAACACTTCGCTAGTATCTGGAATATCGATAAAAGTTTGCGTTAAAATCTTCATCTTTTCATCGTCAAAACGGCCATTAAACAGCTCGATGTCGCGACGTTCTTTGGTGAGGAAATAATAAATTTCCAACCTCCCAAAGTACTGATTTCGAAGCTGCTCCAATGTTTCTTTAAAGATAATGGATTTTGCAGTTCTATTCACATAAAACAACTTGCAAGTTGAATTAGGCTCCAAAGCCAAGTGTGTTTTTATCATAGACAGGACAGGCGTTATTCCACTTCCGGCTGCAAAAAACAAATAGTTTTTAGATTCATTGGGGTTGGTATCTACACCGAATGTTCCACTAGGAATCATTACATCGAGATAATCTCCTGCGCTCAATTCTGAATTTACAAAGTTTGAAAACTTCCCTTCAGGAATGGTTTTTACAGCAACTTGCCATTGCTTATCAATTGGGCTTGAGCACAAGCTGTAAGAACGACGTGTATCTTCGCCGTTTATTTCGGCTTTTAAAGTTAAATGCTGCCCTTGGCGAAAGTGAAATGCGTCTGCCAAATTATTGGGGACTTCAAAAGAAATTACTGAACAATCGCCAGTTTCTTTATAGATGTCTTTTACTTTTAATTTATGAAATTTTGCCACGGATGGGGTTTAAAAAATGGTAAACAAAACTAAGCTTTTTGCTTTAGCCTGCAAGATACAAAAATTACACTTTAAAGCTTTGGAAAGCATTCTCGACTAAACTACTTTTGAACTATGGAAAGCAAGATTGAAACCAACGTATTGTTAGATCGGTTACCGCCGCATTTAAAACAGTATATAAAGCCACAAAATTATGAACAATACACGCCTATAAATCAAGCGGTATGGCGTTATGTAATGCGAAAAAATGTAGCTTATCTTACAAAGGTGGCGCATGAAAGTTATTTAAGCGGACTGAAAAAAACGGGAATTTCAATAAATGATATTCCGTCAATGTACGGGATGAACCGTATTTTGAAGGAAATTGGATGGGCCGCAGTTGCCGTAGATGGTTTTATTCCACCGAATGCTTTTATGGAATTTCAGGCGTACAAAGTGCTTGTAATTGCTAGCGATATTCGGCAGCTAGAAAATATTGAATACACGCCAGCTCCCGATATTATCCACGAAGGCGCGGGTCACGCTCCAATTATTGCGAGTCCGGATTACGCTGAATATTTACGTCGTTTTGGCGAAGTGGGAGCTAAAGCAATTTCCAGTGCGCACGATATGGATATGTATGAAGCTGTTCGCGAGCTTTCAATTTTAAAAGAGGCTGAAGGAATTTCGCAAGAATTAATAAATGCTGCCGAAGCCAAGGTGGAAGAACTTCAAAATAAAAAAGTGAAGCCTTCTGAAATTTCATTGATTAGGAATTTGCATTGGTGGACGGTGGAATACGGATTGGTTGGTACAGTAGAAAAACCCAGAATTTATGGCGCCGGATTACTTTCCTCTATTGGCGAAAGTGTTTGGTGTATGCAGGATGAAGTGAAGAAAATCCCGTATTCTATCGAAGCCGCTTACCAAGATTTCGACATTACAAAACCACAACCGCAACTTTATGTAACTCCAGATTTTGCGTATTTACAGGAAGTTTTAGAAGAATTTGCAAACACCATGGCCGTTCGTAAAGGCGGCTGGCGCGGCTTGAAAAAACTAATAAAATCGAAGCAGCTGGGAACAATAGAAATTAGCACTGGGCTTCAAATTAGCGGTCGTTTTAGCAGAATGATTAAAAACGAAGACAACGAAGTGGTTTATTTTGAAACCGATGGTGAAACGGCACTTAGCTACCGTGAAAAAGAGGTGATTGGTCACGGGGTAAGCCGTCATAAAAATGGATTCCGTTCACCTTTGGGAAAATTAAAAGGCATTAATCTCGCCATTGAAAACATGGGACCTCGCGATTTACAAGCGTATAATTTTTACGATGGAAAGCCTATTGAATTTGAATTTGAAAGTGGTATAACCGTAAAAGGATTGAATGTTACCGGAATGCGAAATTTAAGGGGCGAATTGATGCTAATTCAGTTTACAGATTGTACGGTAAAATATAAAGACGAAGTGCTGTTCACTCCCGAAATGGGCGATTTTGATATGGCGGTGGGCAAGGAAATTGTTTCGGCTTTTGCTGGGGCGGCAGATTACAATTCGTTTAATTTGGTAAATCATGTGGCGACAAGCAAAACCATTAGACCGCAGCTTTCTGAAAAAGAGAAAGAACTGAATTTGCTATACAAAGAGGTTCGCGAAACGAGAGAAAAAAATCCACCCTTAACCTCTTCTTCGAAGGAGGGGGACAGATTAAAAAAAATCTTTCGGGTTTTGAAAGATAATCATACAACCGATTGGTTGCTTCCTTTGGAAATTTATGAGATAGTTTCAAAAACAGACTTCGGTTTTTCTGAAGAAATATTGCAATATCTCTTAAATTTGAAACAACAAAAACCAAAAGTGGCACATTTAATTGAAGGTGGACTGGCGCTTTTAGAAACACAGACAAACGAAATTATTAACTAAAACTACTGATCGTGCTTCGGCAGCCCTTCGATTGCGCTCAGGGTGATATTGTAATTATTATTATATGGGACTACTAGATTTTTTATTCGGAAACAAGTCAAGAAAAATTGAAGATTTTAAAAGCCGCGGTGCTATTATTCTCGATGTACGCAGCAAGGGAGAATATGAAGGAGGCGCAATACCCGGTTCTAAAAACATTCCGTTGCCCAGCATTGGTTCAAAAATGAATGAAATTAAAAAATGGAACAAGCCCGTAATTTGCTGCTGCGCAAGTGGAATGCGTAGTGCCAGTGCCGCCGGAATTTTAAAAAGCAACGGTGTGGAAGCGATGAATGGCGGTGGCTGGTTTAATTTGAGCAAAAAACTTTAATCCCTTTCCAGAACTTTCTACTTACAGAAATATACATTTTTATCATTTACAAAGTACTGATTTCCAATTTTTTGTAATTTTATAGGTACTAATCATAAAAAATTGAAATTATGTATCAGTACAAAGCAAAGATTATTAAAGTTTACGACGGCGATACCGTAACGGCAATGGTAGATTTGGGGTTTTATCACTTTCAACAAATGAAATTTCGCCTTTACGGAATAGACACCCCAGAATTGCGCGGGGATGAAAGAGGGAAAGGTTTAGAGGTGCGCGACATTGTGCGCGAAATGATTTTAAACAAAGAAGTTATCATTAATAGTTACAAAGACAAACAGGAAAAATACGGGCGTTATTTGGCTAATATCATCATTGGCGATATAGACTTAAATGTATGGCTTGTTGATAATGGGTACGCCAGAGAGTATATGCTATAGCTTTAATTTTCTTAAAGCTTCTTCTGTTTCTACTACGGTAGTGTTGTATTTTAGCGTCCAACCCATAGAATGGGTTAGAATATAAATTTTCTGAAGCTCCGAGATCAATCTATTTTCAGCATTTGTTCGCAACTCTGAAGCTTCAATTTTCTTTCGCAGTGATTTTTCTATCCGGATTTTTATCTTGTTGTAATCGCTGGCTGTAAACTGATTTAAATAATCCTGCGTAACGTCGTAATATTGAATATTTGGGTTGATGGAAAGCTCCGGCTCGGGGATTTTTGTAATGGTTACCGTTTTTGAGGCTTCATCTACATCGGTGCTTATTTTACTTAAATCGTAGGCAATTGTCGCTTTCGCATTTACTACAATCAGCGCTTTTTTTCGAGCGTCGAAAAGGCCATACATTAAATTCTTGCTGTCGTTATAACTATACACCTGCGCATAGCTGCCTTCGGTAACAATTAGTTTGCCCACATTTTTTAATTCTCTTTGGATGAGTGCTGTGTTAGCTTCAAGTATTTCGCGATTCTCCTTTTTGTCTTCACAATAACGCAAACCAAAAACGATAACGAAGGCAATTATAATTCCGAGGAAGATATTTCGCATTAAAGTATTTTTATGGGTAAGATATAAAAATTGAACAGTAAGCGTATTTAGTTTAACTGAAATTTAATTTCCACAAATCATATCTCGCAACAACCAATTTGATGCTATACATCGTGAGGTAGCGTTTGATGTCTTCATTTTAAAGTTTGTTTTTCGCTTCGTTATCATAATTATTTATTCATTTCGTAACTTGCCAACCTTATGAAACAGCTTTTTCTTCTTTTTTTACTTATCGCTCAAATTGGCGTTGCGCAAAGTCTCGCTCCCGAAGGCACAGTGCCGCTTGTGGCTGATAGGTTTATAGGAATTGACAATTACAAAAACACCTATTTTATAAAAAACCGCGTAATAAATAAACAAGGCCCTGACGGTAATTTTCTGTACAACGATTTGCAATTGGGGCGGATTACTTCGGTAGATATTATAAATCCGTTGAAGGTGGTTGTGTTTTTTCAGGATACAAATACGGTGGTTTTATTGGACAATAAATTAAGTGAAATACAGCGTATCAACTTCAACAATTTGCCGCAATTTTTAAATGTGAGTACCGCCACAAATGCTGGCAACAACAGTCTTTGGCTGTTTAATGTAGATACGCAACAGCTGGAACTTTACAATTACGGTTCAAAATTGCAGACGGTGGTATCGCAGCCTTTTCCGGGGAAATTACTATCGCAAGCCAGCAATTTTAATTATTGTTTCACTTTAACCGAAAAGAAACTACGCGCGTTCAATATTTACGGAAGTATTTTAAATGAAACACCTTCAGAAGAGTATGAACTTATAATTCAGCAGCATGAAAACTTGGTAGCATTAAAGGAAAACCAACTGTATTACATCCCCGATTTTGCAAGGCGTAACAACGAAATTGCACACGAGACGGTAAAGTTGAAATTGGCTGAAATTACCATTAAAGATTTGCAGCTTAGCAATGATTTCCTGTATATTTATGACGGCAAATTATTGCACACTTTTAAACTAACCATCCCAAAGAAATAACGAATATGCATATTGCAATTGCAGGAAATATAGGCTCTGGAAAAACCACTCTTACCGGCTTATTGGCAAAACATTACAAATGGCAAGCACATTATGAAGATGTGGAAGACAACCCGTATTTAGACGATTTTTACAACCAAATGGAGCGTTGGTCTTTTAATCTTCAAATTTACTTTTTAAACAGTCGCTTTCGGCAAATTCTCGATATTCGCGAAAAAGGCAAAAGTGTTATTCAAGATAGAACAATCTATGAAGACGCCTATATTTTTGCACCCAACCTGCACGCCATGGGGCTTATGACCAACCGCGATTTTGAAAACTACCGCTCGCTTTTTGAACTTATGGAAAGCGTTACCGAAGGCCCAGATTTACTTATTTACTTGCGAAGCAGTATTCCCAATCTTGTAAACCAAATTCACAAACGCGGTCGTGATTACGAAAATTCTATCAGCATTGATTACTTAAGTAGGTTGAACGAGCGCTACGAAGCTTGGATTCACGGGTACGACAAAGGCAACCTTATTATTTTTGATGTGGACAATATAAATTTTGTGGATGATCCGGAGCATTTGGGGGAGGTAATTAATAAGATTGATGCAGAGCTTCACGGATTGTTTTAAGATTAGATATGAGATTTGAGTATTGAGATGTTCGATTTAAGACTTGGGTTGTTCGATTTGAGTTGTGTGCTGCTGATATTTTTCACTTCAAAATAACCTATAGGTTTATAAATCTTCTGTTTCTTTCAAATTCTGTATTAAAAAAAGAATTAAGACCGCTACGCTATAAGATTCAAGAAGCAAGACTAAAAATGTAAAGAACTGCATGTGTAGTCTTTTAAGTATAAGTTGAGGTTTCAAGGTATTACAATAGTTTCTACTACAGACGTTACTTTGAGTTTTACAAAAATGTAAACCCAAGTTAATTTATTTTAAAGCTCCGTAAAATTGTACGGGGCTTTTTTTATGGTCAAATGCTATTAGCTTTTAACGTTTCCCTTACAGTATTCTATTTGTAAAACCAGTAATTTGCCGCATATACTATGGCATCACTCTACAACAACAAATTCTATCACCGGGACCTTTCGTGGTTGCGGTTTAACCATCGGGTTTTACAGGAAGCAGCAGATCAACGCAATCCGCTTTACGAGCGCATTAAATTTCTGGCTATTTTTTCTTCTAATTTAGATGAATTCTTTCGGGTTCGGGTCTCCGATATTCGACAGATAAAAACTTTAAACAAATCGCTTCGAAAAAAGCTAATCACCAAACCCAACAAGGTTTTAAAGGAAATAAAAACGCAAGTTGATATTCAGCAAAACGAGTTCGGAGAAATTTTTAATACTGAAATTATGCCGCAATTGGCATCGGAAGGAATTCACTTAATTGGTCACGAAGATTTTTCGGAAGCACAAAAAGAAATAGCGAGCACGTATTATAAAGAAAGCTTAAAGCAAATCACCGAAATAAGTTGCAATCCGTGTAAAGCAACACAGGCGATTTTTGTGAAGAATGAAAGGCTCTACTTGGCAGCACAGACTGCAAAAGAAGAATTTTTACTGGTGGAAATTCCCGAGTCCGAACCGCGATTTTTTGTATTTCCCTCCAAAGATGAAAAGGAATTTTACATCACTTTTATTGACGATATTTTAAAGTACAACCTACAAAAAGAGTTTGCCAAAGGGAACGAGTTGGACTTTTATTCCATCAAGATTTCGCGCGATGCCGAATTGTATATTGAAGATGAATTTTCTGGTAATTTGATGGAAAAAATAAAGGCGGCACTGCCCAACCGCGATACGGGTCAAGCTACGCGAGCTTTACTGGACCCCGCCATGCCGAAGGAATTTCGCGAAATACTTAAAAAAGCATTAGACGTAAATCATACCGATGTAGTGCTGGGAGGACGCTACCACAATTTTAAGGATTTTATGCAGTTTCCAAATCCAACGAAGAAACAATTAAGTAACAAAAAACTACCGCCACTGCCCCACCCTATTTTGGAAAATTGCGATTCTATCTTTAAGGCAATCGATAAAAAAGACCAGTTGCTACATTATCCATATCAGAGTTTTAGACCTGTTATTAAACTAATGCAAGAAGCGGCCACCGATCCTTCGGTTAAGACCATAAAAATGACCATTTATCGGGCAGCAGACGATTCCGATTTAAACGATGCTATTGCCTTAGCTGCAAAAAACGGAAAAGATGTCACCATTTTTATTGAAGTTAAAGCGCGTTTTGACGAACAAAATAACTTAAAATGGGGTGCTATTTTCAGAGAAAATGGGGCGAAGGTAATTTACAGTTATCCGGATATTAAAGTACACTCTAAAATACTTTATATTGAAAGAGAAGTAGCCGGTAAATTAAAGCGTTACGCCTACATTGCCACAGGGAATTTTAATGAAAACACAGCCAAACTATACACCGATTTTGGTTTAATGACGGCCCATAAAAAAATAACCAAGGACTTAAAACGGGTTTTTATGGTTTTGGAGCGCGATGTAATTGTCCCCAAAACAAAACATTTACTGGTTTCACCATTTACGGCTCGGGAGCGTTTTACTGCTTTGGTAGAGGAAGAAATAGCCCTTGCCAACGCCGGTAAAAAAGGATTGATTATTTTAAAAATGAACAGTCTGCAAGACAAAGGAATGATAAAAGAGCTGTACAAAGCCAGCAATGCGGGGGTTGAGGTGCGTTTATTAATTAGAGGAATGTGTTCATTAGTTCCAGGAATAGAAGGGCAGAGCGAAAATATTGTTATAACCAGTATTGTAGATCGTTTTCTTGAACACGGAAGGGTTTATCTCTTCGGAAATAATGGAGATGAAAAAATATACGTGGGCTCCGCAGATTGGATGACGCGAAACCTCACCCACAGAATTGAAGTAGTAACCCCAATCTTTGACAACGAACACAAACAAACCATTCGCGATCTTATAAATATTGAATTGGAAGACAACGTTAAAGCCAGAATTGTTGATGCCGAGCAAAAGAATGAATATGTGAAGAATTCAGCAAAGAAAGTACAGTCGCAGTTGGCTACTTATGAGTATTTTAGAATGCAAGGGTGATGGGGTGTCGGTTGTCGGGTGTCGGTTGTCGGTTGTCGGTTGTCGGTTGTCAGTTGTCGGTTGTTGGTTGTCGGTTGTCGGTTGTCGGTTGTCGAGTTGTCTCTGAGATATCTTAAATAAACCCGTTTTGTTTTGCGTGGGTAATTGCGGCTTCGCTATCTTCAACTAAAAGCACTGGGACAGTTTCATAATCTTTAAAAAGTCCTTTTACGCGCAGCATTTTGCGTTTGTGGTTTACGTTTCGCAGGTAGATTGCGAGGATGCGTTCGGGGTGGGCTTCGGCGATTTCGGTATAGATATCGGGGTCGTGTTCGCCGCTGTCGCCAATTAATATAAAGGGTAGCTTGGGGTAGGTTTTCAAAATATTTATAATTTCTTTTTGTTTTTGCGGCTTTTCATTGTCGGAAGTTTTTGGGGTGAAAATTTTGGCCAATGGGTTTACAAAATCGCGAAGCAGAATTGGGCCTTTTAAAAAACTATTCTTTTCCAGAAATATTTCCAAATAACTGTAAAGGTTCCACGGACTGTGGCTTACGTAAAAAATAGGGTTGCATTCATTTCCCGATTTTCCGTCGTGCAATTTCTTATAAAACGCTGCAGCCCCTTCCAACGGAATTCGTTTTTCAGCTCTTTTAAAAATTGTGTTTTTCACTACCTGCCATTTTAACCGAGAGGTTAGGCCAGTGTGCAAAATGGTATCGTCTATATCGCTAATTATTCCAAATTTGGCGCCATCGGAAGTAGTATTTGCAATTAAGTGAGGGATTAAAATTTCGCCTTTAAAACGATTTCCAAGTTGAATATTTCGACCTATATTTTTATTGGCAAAGGAAATGGTGTAATGAAGCCAACTCTCTTCATCGGTTAAGGGGCGCAGGTTTTCAAAAATAGTATCTATTAAAAAATAACCTTGCGCATCGGTGATTGTCTCAATGGTTCTTCCATCGGGGAGGCTTAGTAATAGTGTTGCATTTTTTACTTTATCGGTTTCAAAACGCTTCCAACTATTCCACAGCAAATTAAAAAAGCCTGTTTTTGAATGGTTGATATTTTCATCTTCAATGGCACGCCCTTTCACATACAAATGGTTTGTTGTTCCATAACTTCGGAAGGTGATGATTTGTATAGGGTCTTTTTTAAGCATTTGCGGAAGATTGGGTTTTAATTAGACCATCAAGGTTTTGGAAACCTCATAGGATAAATATTCACATTAAAAGTGCCAATTTTCGGGCCATATTAGCATAAGCAAGAGACCGAAAACAATTGTAACTCCGAAGGAGATACCCACCCATTTTGCCAACTGTCGTGTACCGAGAACGGCCGCCATAATTCCTTTAAACAACAAATTAGAAAGGGATGCTAGTAAAATAAGTCGCCAGCCGGTGGCAGTGCTTAAGCCTTCAGTTTTCATCATTTGTGATAGTGACAATGTAATTGCATCAACATCGGTTAATCCGCTTATAATGGCAACCACATAGAGCGCTTCACTACCGAATTCCTGTTTGGTAAAGGCAACGGCCAGTAAAATTGCTCCATAAAGTAAGCCGAAGATTAGCGCAGCTTTAAATTGGGCTGGGTTTTTGGGTTCGGGCATTGCTTCATCTCCCCCATTTTTACTAATGATATAAAATAAGCCGCCGCATAAAATAGCCATTAGCACTAAGACTGTAAGCAGTGGTAATAGTAGCTCGGGTAGTTTTTCGGGAACAACTACGCTCACTTCAATTAAAACCCGCACCAAGGCAACTGCCGAAGCCGTAGTAATTACAAAAGCGGCCATTTTATTAATTGCATCGCTATCTTTTGTTTTTCTAGCATAGCTTACGGTGGTAGCGGTACTGCTGATAAGTCCGCCAAGAATTCCGTTAGAAATTACCCCTACTTTCTTGCCAACAAATTTATATATGAAATAACCCACAACGCTAATACCAACAATTAAGGTGACCATTAGCCAGATATTTCGGGGATTTAAAACATCGAGCGGGCCATAGGTTTTATCGGGTAACAGGGGGAGAATTATTAATGAAATTCCTGCGAAAGTCATTATGGCAGCGAGGTCTTTTTCGCTGAGTTTTTCGATAAAGCTATGGAGGTGTTCTTTCACATATAAAAGAATAGCCATAGCTCCTCCTACAATTACGGCGATAACCCGATCGCCCATCACCAAATAGGCGCCTACGGCAAACATTAGCAGTGCGGCAACTTCGGTAGTTTGGCCTATATCGGTATCGTTTAGTTTTTTGAGTTTTATAATATTGGCGGTTACCAGCAAAGCGGTAAGGCAAATGCCGAGTACGGGAAGGATAAAGGGGTTATTGAAATCGCGCGCCAAAAAAGCGGAAACCACTCCCATAATTGAGATGAGGGTAAATGTGCGAACCCCAGCCATTTCGTGGTCGCTTTTTTGTCTTTGAAGTCCTACAAGCATCCCCAAACCAAAGGCGATTGCTAAGGTAACAATGTCGTGATAATTCATAGCTGTGCCAAGATAGTGAAAAATGGGAATAGTTTTAAAGTGAATTTGAAAAAAGAGGAAAGCGGGAAGAGATAGGGAAAAAAGAGGAAAGAGGACTTGGCAGACGTAGGATGGTTTGACTTGGGATTTTTGACGGGTTGGATAAACGACTTTAATTCAGTTTGTAGCTTACGGAGAAAATGAGTTTCTTATAGTTGGGGGGTTGGGCTTTGGGACTATTTCACATAAACCCACCTCGACCCGTTGGAGCGGGCCATCCTTCACGGGTGGGGAGCACTTACTTCTTGACATAGAACAAGACCGTTGAGGGATGGGATTAGAATTTATGCTTTACTGGTTTATCTAGGAGCTTATTGTTTTTGATAAGCTGATAAAAGACAAGACCCCAAAGGTTTTCCTCCTTGGCTGAAAAAGCTTCAGCGGACAAGTTTTAACCTTTGGGGTCTGAAATATATAATTAGGATTTCTCCGTTATTCTTTATCTTTAATTTTAATCTTCATTCCTTCAACGTCCTTTAATTGGGCGCGCACTTCTTCTTCGGTGCCGGTGAAGGTTTTGGTTTCGGTAGTTTCAACGCCATCAACAGTTTTCGTAATCGTTACATTGGCAGTTACTTGATTGTTGTTATCGTTTTTCAACATTTCAACTACAGTTTCGGTTTTATCTTTTAGGTTATCACCTTCAACCATCGTACTTCCAGTTTCGATATACTGAACTTGTTTTTCGGTTAAAATGGTTTTGTTACCTTCAGCATCTATAAAGTAAACTTCTTCAGAAGAGGTTTCTGAAGCGACTACTTCATTTCCGTGACCTCCAAGAATAGGCGCAATAACAAGTCCGATTAAGCATGTAAGTTTAATTAAAATATTCATTGAAGGGCCTGAAGTATCTTTAAACGGATCGCCAACGGTATCACCTGTTACAGCTGCTTTGTGAGCTTCGCTACCTTTATAGGTCATTTCGCCATCGATCATTACCCCTGCTTCAAAAGATTTTTTAGCGTTATCCCAAGCGCCACCAGCGTTGTTTTGGAAGATAGCCCAAAGCACACCACTTACGGTTACACCTGCCATATAGCCTCCAAGCATTTCGGCGATAGCCATATTGCCCATACCAAATAGCATTGGAATAAATGCAATAGCAATAGGAAATCCGATGGTTAACACACCCGGAATTAACATTTCCCTTAGCGCTGCTTTGGTAGAAATATCAACACATTTGGCATATTCGGGAGTTCCGGTACCTTCCATAATTCCTGGAATATCGCGGAACTGTCTTCTCACTTCGTTTACCATTTCCATTGCAGCTTTTCCAACGGCATTCATAGCCAAAGCAGAAAATACAACGGGAATCATCCCTCCCACGAAGAGCATTGCGAGAACTGGGGCTTTAAAAATGTTAATACCGTCAATACCTGTAAATGTAACATAGGCTGCAAAGAGTGCTAATGAAGTTAAAGCAGCCGAAGCGATTGCAAATCCTTTACCAGTAGCGGCGGTGGTATTACCCACTGAATCTAAAATATCGGTACGTTCGCGAACAATAGGATCTTGTTCACTCATTTCGGCTATACCACCAGCGTTATCGCTGATAGGGCCAAAGGCATCAATAGCGAGTTGCATTGCGGTTGTGGCCATCATAGCAGAAGCAGCAAGGGCTACTCCGTAAAAGCCAGCAAAAGCATACGATGCCCAAATAGCACCTGCAAAAAGCAAAACAGATGGAAATGTAGAAATCATTCCTGTTGCCAAACCAGCGATAATATTGGTTCCGGCACCGGTAGATGATTGTTGCACTATTTTAAGAATTGGTTTTTTACCAAGTCCTGTGTAGAATTCAGTAACTGAGGAAATACCAGCGCCAACAACCAAACCTACTAAGGTGGCATAAAACACGCGCATCGAAGAAATTTCTTGAAGTCCTTCGCCGAAGAAGCTCATATTCATAGTTTCAGGAAGCATCCATTTTACAAGAGCAAAACAAGAAATAGCCACAAGAATTATTGAAACCCAGTTACCAATATTTAAAGCACCCATAACTTGTGCTTCTTTTGCGTCGTTACTTTTTATTTTCACAAGCATAGTTCCTATTACCGAGATAATAATACCTACTCCTGCAATAGCCATTGGCAGCAAGATAGGACCTATCCCGCCAAACGCATCAGCAATTGCGCCGCCCATGTCTTTTATAACGTAGTTTCCTAAAACCATGGCTGCGAGTACGGTTGCAACATAGCTACCAAATAAATCGGCTCCCATTCCGGCAACGTCACCCACATTATCGCCAACGTTATCGGCTATAGTTGCTGGGTTACGCGGATCGTCTTCTGGGATTCCTGCTTCAACTTTTCCAACTAAATCTGCTCCTACATCAGCAGCTTTGGTGTAAATACCTCCTCCTACTCTAGCAAATAAGGCAATAGACTCTGCGCCCAAAGAGAAGCCCGCCAAGGTTTCCAGAACGATGGTCATAAGTTCCTGTGGCGACATAGTAACACCATCAATGGTGGTAGGTTCCCAAACCCCGTTCATAAATACGTGAAAGAAAATAATAAAAAACAAGGTAAGTCCGAGTACAGCAAGACCTGCAACTCCGAGTCCCATTACGGTACCGCCGCCAAAAGAAATTTTAAGAGCTTCTGGCAAGCTTGTACGGGCAGCTTGTGTGGTACGAACGTTTGTTTTGGTTGCTATTTTCATACCCATATTTCCGGCAAGGGCAGAAAATATAGCACCAAATATAAAGGCAATAACTATTAACACGTGGGTTGTTGGTACTACGTACGAAACAACGGCTAGCGCTATACTCACTATTACAACAAAAACTGCCAACAGTCTGTATTCAGCGTTTAAGAAAGCTAAGGCACCTTCATAAATGTGGTCGCTAATTTCTTTCATTTTCCCATCCCCTGGGTTTTGTTTCATTACCCAAGAACGTTTAACGGCCATAAAAAGCAAGCCTACTATCGCCATCGCTATAGGGGCATAAATCATCATTGATTCCATATATTTTATAAATTAAGGTTGGTTGTTAAAAATGCGATTGCAAAAATAGGAAAATGGATTGGGATACGAAACGTTTTTTTAGACGTTAGACGCTAGAGGATAAATGGGAGATATGAGATGTAAGATGTGAGACTTGAGAGGGCTTGATATTGAGACAGATGACTAGGCTTTCAACCAATATTAGTCTATAATCTGATTTGCTTTAAAAGATACTTTGAGGTTGGATATTCAATATTTTAGGTTTAAAGTATGCTATAAATAAACAACTAATTAAAAGCTAGTTAGGTCTAAATAGGTAGTTTGTATATTTTGGAAATATTTGGCTAAAGCCGGATTGGTTATAACACTTTTATCCCCGAGCTAAGGCGCTATGGCTATTCAATACTTTTGGCTGAAGTGCAGTGACGTAAAGGATGTAAAACGTAGGACTAGAGGACGTAGGACGTAGACGTAAGACTTAAAATAAGTCTTACGTCTGTTTGTCTTATATCTTTTTAAATACTAAAGCGTCCGTGTACTTCGGGAGTGGCGGCATAGCGTTTTACGCACTGTTCGAAAATCTCGATGGCTTCAGCGGCATCGCCCCAACCACCAACATCTACACGTTTCTTTTCTAAATCTTTATACACTTTAAAGAAGTGTTCAATCTCTTTAATTAAATGAGGGTTTAGGTCTTGAAGGTCATTTAACTGGTTCCAAACTGGGTCTGACATGGGGACACAGATAATTTTTTCGTCTGGACCTTTTTCATCAGCCATGTGGAAAACGCCAATGGCCTTTACCTCCATCACACACATTGGGAAAGTAGGCTCGTGGCCCAGCACCAATACATCTAACGGGTCGCCGTCTAATGCGTATGTTTCAGGAATAAAGCCGTAATCGGCAGGATACATCATGCTGCTAAAAAGCATACGGTCAAAGCGGATTTTCTTTAGTTCAAAATCGTATTCGTATTTATTGCGGCTTCCTTTTGGAATTTCTATCAGTACGTCGAATGTCTTGTTCATGATCTTTTCTATAATTTATTTTGAGGGTGCAAAAGTACTGCTTTCTTTACAAATGAAAAACACCAATTGTAGATGAAGGGTTAAAGGTTTTAAATTGGGATTTGTGGAAAGTAGATCGATGTGTTGATAGAAAATAGACCGCTGCGCTATTAGAATCTAGATCGCTTCGCTGCTAGAGCCTAGACCGCTGCGCTACTGGAAACTAGAGTATAGACTGGGATGTAGATGAAGGGTTAGGGCTTTAAATTAATATTGGTTCGATTAAAAACATATTATGTCCCTACGGGACAATTGCTTCGTGGTGGGCTCTTGGCTACCCATATTTTGCCCCGCTGGGGCAGTTTGTCGTTAGTTCAGTATTGTTCAGGGAAGAGACTAGACCGCTGCGCTATTAGAGCCTAGACCGCTGCGCTGATAGAGACTAGAGTATAGACTGGGATGTTGATGAAGGGTTAGGGCTTTAAATTAATATTGGTCGATTAAAAACATATTATGTCCCTACGGGACAATTGCTTTGTGGTGGACTCTTGGCTACCAATATTTTGCCCCGCTGGGGCAGTATGCCGTTAGGTCAGTATTGTTCAGCGAAGAGACTAGACCGCTGCGCTATTAGAATCTAGATCGCTGCGCTGCTAGAAGCTAGACTGCTGGGCTGCTAGAGTCTAGAGTATAGACTGGGATGTAGATGAAGGGTTAGGGTTTTAAATTAACATGGGTCGATTAAAAACATATTATGTCCCTATGGGACATTTGCTTTGTGGTGAACTCTTGGCTACCAATATTTTGCCCCGCTGGGGCAGTTTGTCGTTAGGTATTAATTTGGGTAGAAAATAGAAACCCGTCAATTCCTAGTCCTGTGTCGAGGGATGAGATTAGACCGCTGTGCTGATAGAAACTAGACCGCTGCGCTATTAGAATCTAGATCGCTGCGCTGCTAGAAACTAGACTGCTGGGCTGCTAGAGTCTAGAGTATAGACTGGGATGTTGATGAAGGGTTAGGGTTTTAAATTAACATTGGTAGATTATAAACATATTATGTCTTGGCTACCAATATTTTGCCCCGCTGGGGCAGTTTGTCGTTAGTTCAGTATTGTTCAGGGAAGAGACTAGACCGCTGCGCTATTAGAATCTAGATCGCTGCGCTGCTAGAAACTAGATCGCTGCGCTGATAGAGACTAGAGTATAGACTGGGATGTTGATGAAGGGTTAGGACTTTAAATTAACATTGTTCGATTAAAAACATATTATGTCCCTATGGAACATTTGCTTCGTGGTGGGCTCTTGGCTACCCATATTTTGCCCCGCTGGGGCAGTTTGTCGTTAGGTCAGTATTGTTCAGCGAAGAGTCTAGACCGCTGCGCTATTAGAATCTAGATCGCTGCGCTGCTAGAAACTAGACTGCTGGGCTGCTAGAGTCTAGAGTATAGACTGGGATGTAGATGAAGGGTTAGGGCTTTAAATTAATATTGTTCGATTAAAAACATATTATGTCCCTATGGGACATTTGCTTCGTGGTGGGCTCTTGGCTACCCATATTTTGCCCCGTTGGGGCAGTATGCCGTTAGGTCAGTATTGTTCAGCGAAGAGTCTAGACCGCTGCGCTATTAGAATCTAGATCGCTGCGCTGCTAGAATCTAGATCGCTGGGCTGCTAGAGTCTAGAGTATAGACTGGGATGTTGATGAAGGGTTAGGGTTTTAAATTAACATGGGTCGATTAAAAACATATTATGTCCCTATGGGACATTTGCTTCGTGGTGGGCTCTTGGCTACCCATATTTTGCCCCGCTGGGGCATGGCGTTATGTCAGTATTGTTCAGCGAAGAGACTAGACCGCTGCGCTATTAGAATCTAGATCGCTGCGCTGCTAGAGTCTAGACCGCTGCGCTATTAGAATCTAGATCGCTGTGCTGATAGAGTCTAGACCGCTGCGCTATTAGAATCTAGATCGCTGCGCTGCTAGAAACTAGACTGCTGGGCTATTAGAATTTAGAGTTTAGAGTATAGGGTATTTGGGATTTGAAATTTTACGCTAGTTATATTATTTCGAGTATTAAGAGGAAATTAGGTTTTACATCGGAAAGGTTGTTATAATTTTGCTGAAATGACTAGTAAGAAGAAAAACAAGTTTACGGAAGGGAGAATTATCAGTTCACTTTTAAGCTTGGCACTCCCTATTATTTTCGCTAATATTCTTCAATCTGCCTATCAGCTTATAGATACGTTTTGGTTGGGAAGGCTTGGTGCCGATGCAGTTGCGGCTGTAAGTTTAAGTTTTCCCTTACTATTTCTTGTTCTTTCGCTTGGAGCCGGGCTTACCTTAGCTGGTACGGTTATGGTGGCGCGTTATAAAGGTGCAGAAAACCAGCCAATGGTAGATTTCAGCTCCTCGCAAAGTGTATTTTTAATCCTGTTAACGTCGGTTATCCTGGCTATTATAAGTTATTTTTCCGCAGGACCCTTAATGAATATTATTGGTGCCGGACCTGATATTATCGACGATTCGGTATTGTATTTTAAGGTTTCATCTTTGGGCTTCGTCTTCCTGTTCCTTTTCTTTATTTTCCAATCGCTTATGCGTGGCATTGGCAATGTAATGTTACCTGCATATATAGTTCTCTTTACGGTAATTTTAAACGCAGTATTAGACCCACTGTTTATTTATGGTTATGGTCCCGTGCAGGGTTATGGGGTGGCTGGCGCCGCAGTAGCGAGTGTTGTTACGCAGGCAGTGGCAGCAGCTATAGGCTTAATTATTCTCTTTAGGGGAAGGCACGGTATTAAAATTTCGTTGGCGTCTATGTATTTCAATATGATGAATTTAAAACGAACCTTTAAGCTTGGCCTTCCCGCAAGTATTGAGCAATCTACCCGTGCCTTGGGAATGACATTTATGATGGTAATTGTTACCAGCTTTGGTAGCGATATTGTCGCCGCTTACGGGATTGGTGCACGGATGCTGAGTTTTATTGTAATCCCCGCCTTAGGTTTGGGCATCGCTACCACTTCATTAGTGGGTCAAAATATTGGGGCTTTAAAGATTAAAAGGGCTGAAAAAGCTGCAAATCTCAGTGCCAAGGTGGCCTTCTTTGGGTTTACGGGCTTGGGATTAATAATGTTTTTGGTTGCCGAACCCTTAACGGCTTTCTTTATCCCCGAAGACACCCAAGTAATTCACGACGGGGCTTTATTTATAAAAATTATGTCGCTTAGTTTTGGTCTCCTCGGACTGCAACAGGTGATGAACGGCACCTTTAACGGAGCGGGATTTACAAAAGCTTCTATGTTTATTTCCATAATGACGCTTTGGATAGTACGCTTTCCGCTGGCTTATCTACTGTCTTATACTTTTGAGATGGGACCCGAAGGAATTTGGTGGTCATTTCCTATTTCTAACTTAGTTGCGGGCATTGTGGCCTTTAGTTATTTTAAAACCGGGTATTGGAAAAAAAGAGTGATCAGGGATAGAAGTTTTTTAACGGCGCAGGAGTGAATGGAGACGTGAGATTTGGGATGTGAGATGTGAGATGTGAGATGTGAGATGTGAGACGTGAGACGTGAGACGTGAGACGTGAGACGTTGACTTTGTGGAGTTTGAATATTTCACAAGATGCAGCATGTAAAGCAGCATGTAAATACGTGTTGCGCTGCTTTATAAATTGAGGTTTAAATGAAATTGAGACTCGTTATTTTATCTGATTTATGGGGTTTTAACAATTTACATTGGGTTAATAATTATGTGAAATTATTAAGTGATGATTTTCAATTAATCTTTTACGATTCCTGCGAGCTTGCAGAAATTGACAAAACCAACTTGACCGAAAAAGAATTACATTCCAAATTTACAAATGGAGGAATTGCAACGGCCACAACTAATTTATCACACCTTGAAAAAGAGCGTGTAATTGTAGTTGGGTTTAGCATAGGTGGAACGATAGCGTGGAAAGCAGCTTTAAACGGACTGAATATAAGCACTCTTTACGCAATTTCATCAACCCGACTGCGATATGAAACCACAAAGCCAAATTGTAAAATCAATCTTGTTTACGGAGCGTATGACCCATACAAACCCGATAGAAATTGGGCAGAAGCGCTAAAGTTGAAGTTAGAAATTATAAAAAACGGTGAGCACGACATCTATAAAAACCAAGAAGTAATTAAGGAGGTGTGCCAACAAATAAAAACGCAACTACCTGAAGCTTAAACCCTCGAATTAACAGAAGTTGCAAACAACCTGCCATATTGCAACTATTGCGTCAATGCCTATTAGCACAGGCGTTAATTACCAAAAATACATTTTGAGTGCATTGGAATCTATCTAACGGATAAAATTTGTAACTTTAACTGTCAATTGCAAAATGAATGAAAATAGTAACTATTAAAGCTTCTTGGTTGGTTTTATTAATTGGTTTAATAGTTACTACAATAGCTGCAACCTATATAAAGCGCGAAACCGATATAAAGGATGAAGCTGCTTTTAAGTTTGAAAGTGAAAACTTAGCTGGAAGAGTGGAAACCCGATTGCAAGCTCACGCCCTACTACTTAGAAGTTGTGCTGCTTTTTTTACGGCTTCAGATTATGTAAGCCGAAACGACTGGAGAGTTTTTATTGAGCAGTATAATATAGATGAAAATTTGCCTGGCGTTATGGGTTTGGGATTTTCCTTAAAAATTCCCAGTGATGAACTTCAAGAACACATACAACAAATTAAAGCGCAGGGATTTACAGACTATGTAGTTTGGCCAGAATACAACCGCGACATTTACACTTCTATTATTTATCAAGAACCCTTTTCTCCAAAAGATTCCCGAATTTTTGGTTTTGACATGCTTACAGATCCGGTACGCAAAAAAGCCATGTATCGCGCAAGAGACGAGGGGCTTGCTGCCCTTTCGGGAAAAGTGCAGTTAGAGGCGCAACAAGTCACCCAAATGCGTGCCGGGAATATTATGTTTGTAGCGGTTTACAAAAAGGGCGTGTCTATTAACACCGTGGAAGAACGTCGTGCCGCCCTTAAAGGATGGGTTTATAGCGCATGCCGGATGGACGATCTTATGTCTGGAATTCTCCCAGTGGGGAAAATAATGGATAAGAAAAACGGTCTATATTTAAAAATATACGATGGCGAAACCGTTTCACCTGAAGCGTTACTTTTTCAGTTGCATCAAGCTGATACTCAAGAGGAGGCTAGTAAAAATCAATTTACTTTTGCTTTTCCCATTGATTTTAACGGGCATAATTGGACCCTAGTTTTTAGGCAGAACAGAGGTACTATTTTTAATAATTACACCGGAGCGTGGAGTGTTTTTGGTGGTGGAATTGTTATAAGTATATTATCATTTTTACTCGCGCGCTCCTTGATAAGCACCAAATATAAAGCCCAAAAAATAGCAGAATCTTTAACGGAAGAATTAAAAGAAAGTAAAAACAAGCTTCAAAAAATCATGGAGGTATCTCCCGTGCCCATGATTTTAAATCGGATAAATGACGGGGAGGTTCTTATGGCGAATGAAGCGTTTGGGAAACTGTTCAATATTTCGGCATCGCAAACGATTGGGCAAAAATTACCTGACTTCTACCCCAATATAGCCGATAGAGATGCATTATTGAATACGGTAACCACCAAAGGCTTTGTCGATAAAGCCGAATTACAATTAAAGAAGACGGATGGCACATTGTTTTGGTGTGCTATATCCTTAAAACTATTAACCTTAAACGAGGGGCCGGTGTTAATTTCAGCTTTTCACGATGTTAGTAAAAGAAAAGAAGCTGAAGAGGAGATTAAAAAACATCGAGAGCAGCTTGAAAAAATGGTAGCCGAGAGAACCGAGAAGTTGACTATTTCGGAACAGAAGTTACGACAGAGCATTCAAAAAATTTCAGATTACAAACAGGCTTTAGATGCTTCAAGTTCGGTAACTATTTCAGACAGTGATGGAATTATTAGAGAGGTAAACGCTAATTTTTGCGAGATTTCAAAATACAGCAGGGACGAAATTATTGGTAGAAGTCATAAAATTAGCAACTCTGGATATCATCCCAAAGGCTTTTTTAAGAATCTTTGGACCACCATTTCCGAAGGTGAAATATGGCGTGGAGAAATAAAAAACAGAGCTAAAGATGGCAGTTATTATTGGGTAGATACTACCATAATTCCTTTTTTAGATATCACGGGAAAACCCTATCAATACGTGAGTATAAGAATTGATATTACCAATAAAAAATCGGTTGAAGCAGATTTAATAAAAGCCAAACAAGCCGCAGATGCTGCCAATCTTGCAAAAACCCAATTTCTTGCGAATATGAGTCACGAAATTCGCACTCCCATGAATGCGGTTATCGGATTTTCGGAGCTTTTGGCAAAATCTGTTGAAGACGAAAAACAGCGGTCGCAAGTAGAATCTATTCGCAGTAGTGGACAAAATTTATTAAAAATTATCAACGACATTTTGGATCTTTCAAAAATAGAAGCTGGTAAAATAGATATTGTAACTACCCCCATAAAGCTGTCTAATTTGCTTCACGATATTGAAGATGTATTTGCCGAAAAAGTAAAGTCTAAACAAATTACCCTCGACATAGATTATGAAAATGTATTTGAAAAAACGCTGCTTCTCGATGAAGTCCGCATTAGGCAAATACTATTTAACCTTATAGGCAATGCCGTTAAATTTACCGATGAAGGTTTTGTTTCATTAAGCATTGACAGCAAACAAAACAGTGCTGCAACGCATGTAGATTTAACGATAATAGTAAAAGACACAGGCATTGGCATTCCCGTTGCGGAGCAGGAAAGCATTTTCGATCCGTTTAATCAACCTTTGGGTCAAAACTTTACCAAGTACGGTGGCTCTGGCTTGGGACTGTCTATTACAAAAAAGTTAATCAATAAAATGAACGGCAGCATTAGTCTTAACAGTGAAGTTGGCGAAGGGAGTACTTTTAGGGTTACACTTCCCAATATTCAAATTTCAGATACTGAGATTGCAGTAAAAGAAAAAGCCTTTGATGCTTCAACCATACTTTTTAAACCTGCCACCTTATTAATCGTCGATGACCACGAAGAAAACCAAAAGCTGATTATTGATTTGCTTGAAGATTCACCATTAACCATTTTACAAGCAAAAAATGGAGAAGAAGCTGTGGCTTTGGCTAAAAAACACCTTCCAGATTTAATTTTAATGGATCTTCGGATGCCCATAATGGACGGCTATGAAGCCACTAAAATTTTAAAAACCCATGAGGGTACCAAATCCATTCCTATAATGGCCATTACAGCTTCAATTAAAAACTTAAAAGAAAGAAATAAGATTGAAAGGGAATTTGACGAATACCTTTTAAAACCCTTAAACATTGCACAATTTTTCACCAAGCTAAAAAAACATCTTAAATTTGAAGAAGTTCCCACAGGTGGAGAAACAAAGATAAACGGTGCGAAACCACAAAAATATAAGCTTTCTGAAGAGTTAAAGCCGAAAATCCCACAGTTTATAAAAGTGCTGGAAGGCGATTTAATGGCGGAATACCAAAAGGTGAACAAAAACCAGGTAATCAATGAAATTGAAAAGTTCGCGAAAGACTTACTAGCTATTTCACAGGAAATGCAATGTGAAGCGTTAATAGAATACAGTCGTGAATTATTAGTTTATTCGGAAAATTTCGACTTTCAAAACCTGTTATATACATTGCGTGAATTTCCAGAATTAGTGGCTTGGGTAAAAGCAGAAACTAATCACAATTAATAAAAAGGCAACTATTTTTTATGCTTTAATTTTCATAATTAAAATCAAAGCGATGAATGATAAAAAGAATTACAAAATACTAATCGTCGATGATCAACAGAAAAACATCCAAGTTCTCGGCAGTTTATTACGACAGCAAAAATATATAATAGGCGTAGCCACAAACGGGCAAAGAGCGATTGAAATTCTGTTAGAGTCTAACAATTACGATTTGGTTTTATTAGATGTAAACATGCCTGTAATGAATGGTTTTGAAGCGTGCAAAGCCATTCGCGAACACCAAAGTCTCAAAGAGATTCCTATTATATTTATTACCGCAATGGCCGATACAGACAGTATTGTAAAGGGGTTTGAAGTAGGCGGACAAGATTACGTAACAAAACCTTTTGGTGCTAGTGAATTATTGGCGAGGGTAAACACCCACCTACAGTTAAAGCACAACAAAGACATATTAAAACAGGTAAACAGTTGGTTGGAAAAAAAAGTGGCGGAACGGACTTTGGAATTGGAAATCGCAAACAACCAACTTTTAGAATTAGACGCTGCCAAATCGGAATTCTTAAAAATTATCAGTCACGAAATACGAACACCCTTAAACGGAATAATTGGGGTATTGGAAATACTTAACGAATTTCCAGTACCGGATGAACTAAAGGAATGGATTAATATTATGTCTATTTCTGCAAATAGATTAGAAGAATTCTCGTATAAAGCCCTCGATATTTCAATGTTTAATTCAAAGACGGAAGAGCTTTTATCTTTAAATCCTACCAATTTAAACGAAGTAATTACTACCAATGTAAATGCTTTAAAAGCTCGAGCCGAAAAGAAAAACATAACCGTAGTACAAGAAAATGACAGTGAAGATTGTAGGACGATGCTCGACAATAAATATATAAACAACTGTTTTACATATTTAATAGACAATGCCATAAAGTTTGCCAAGGAAAATTCGCAGGTATCGATAAAACTAACAACAACCAATGGAAACTTCCTGGTGGTAATTGAAGATGAGGGGAAGCTGTTTCCCGACGATTTTGATATTTCTAGGCTTACTCCCTTTAGCACCAAATCGCATATAGATCAAAACCCCGCTTTATCACTTTTTTTAAGCAAGCAAATAATAGAGGCCCACAAGGGATATATTGAAACAGAAAACACACCAACGGGTGCAAAGGTAAAAGTAGTAATTCCCAAAACTGGATATGCTTAAGGCAGCAAGCTCAAGGTTCTACATATTAATTTCTGGAAAAAACGAAGAATACCGATATTTTGAGTGTGGATATTATGGCGGAGGCTCCTGGTTTTAAAGGTAAATATTCAATAAAAAGTATTGATAACAGATTTAGTTCGCAAGAATGAAATGCACTTTATGTGAAACAAATTTACATACAATGGCCGATGCATATTACTTCGTCTGCGATAGTTGTGGGGCGTATGTTAAGGACAAAAAGTATTACTTAAGCCCTGAAGAGGAAAAAGCGCGGTATTTAACGCACGAGAACAATTTAGATGATGCGGGTTATAAAAAATTTACTTCGCCAATTACCGAGGCTATTCTTAAAAATCAAAATGCAGAACAGCTGGGACTAGATTACGGTTGCGGCACGGGTCCTGTAATATCGAAGCAGTTAAGAGACAAAAAGTTTCAGGTGAATTTGTACGACCCCTTTTTCCGAGTCAACACTTCCTATCTCAATCATTGTTACGATTATATTTTTAGCTGCGAAGTATTTGAACATTTTCACAAACCAAAAGAAGAAATAGAAAAGTTGTTAGGGATTTTAAAACCCGGCGGCCGACTTTATATAATGACACATATATACAATTCAGAAATAGATTTTGAAGGTTGGTATTACAGGAATGATCCCACCCACGTATTTATCTACACTTTTAAAACTATGGCCTTTATAGCGAATACGTATAATTTGAAAGTTGAAGTGATGACGGATAGGCTGTTGATTGGGCGGTGGTAGGTGTTAGATTTGAGATGTGAGATGTGAGATTTGAGATGTGAGACGTGAGATGTGAGACGTGAGACGTGAGACGTGACAGGGGAGACTAGAGTCTAGAGTCTAGAGGCTAGACTCAAACGAAAACAAATGTTTTAAAAAATATTCCTCTTGGCTATATGTGCCGTAGGCACGAGATATTGGTAGAAGCATTGTTGTTATAGGAATTTTTGTCCCGTAGGGACGACATATGAATGGGGTTGAGTTTTGAGTTGAGGAGTTTGGAGGGGAGAATCTAGAGGCTAGAGGCTAGACTAAAAACGGTCAACTCTAATCAGGGAAGTTCAGGTAGGACGAAGATGAAGATGACGTATGACGGTAAGACGTAGGACGTAG
>NZ_JAIRBA010000023.1 GCF_022008365.1 Aequorivita vitellina | reverse complement strand
GACTTTGGCCATATAAGAGTCGCTTTGTTTTACTTTTAACCAATAACAATTAACTCAATAACCCAATCCGGGAAAGGTCTTAAAAAGTAGCGCATGAAATAAAAGGCCGCCTAATTAGTTTTTAGACGACCTCTTTTATTTTTAACCTATTTTATTTATACTTAATTCTTAGTTTCTTCAGAAAGTTTTAAAGTATTTTCTTTTTTATTCTTTACATATTTATCAAGCCATTCGTCTTGTTCCCAAAGCACGTGTAAAACGCTCTCTTTGGCGCTGTAACCGTGACTTTCCTTTGGTAACATAACTAATCTTGCCGTTGCACCTAAACCTTTTAAAGCATTAAAGTAACGCTCACTTTGCAGTGGGTAGGTTCCTGAATTATTATCAGCTTCTCCGTGAATTAGCAGCAACGGAGTTTTCATTTTATCGGCATGCATAAATGGCGACATGGTGTTGTATGTTTCGGGAGAATCCCAATAGCTTCGTTCTTCACTTTGAAATCCGAAAGGCGTAAGTGTTCTGTTGTATGCGCCGCTCCGTGCAATTCCGGCTGCAAAAAGATTGGAATGACTCAATAGATTGGCAACCATAAAAGCGCCGTAGGAATGCCCACCAACGCCAACGCGATTTCTATCAATATAACCCATTTTATCAACAGCATCAATGGCAGCTTTTGCGTTTGCGACCAATTGCGTTCTAAAAGTGTCGTTTGGTTGTTCATCGCCTTCCCCTACAATTGGGAAAGCCGCATCGTCTAAAACTACATAACCTTGCGTTACCCAATAAATTGGCGAACCGTAATATGGATAAATAAACTCATTTGGGTTTGTTGTGTTTTGCGAAGCACTGGCTTTGTCTTTAAATTCACGTGGATATGCCCAAAGAATCATCGGCATTTTTTCTTTCTTTTTCGTATCGTAACCTACTGGTAAATACAACGTTCCTTCCAATTCCAAGCCATCATCACGTTTGTACGTAATAACTTCTTTATGGACATTTTGAATGCTTTTAAACGGATTTTCAAAAGAAGTAACTGGCGTTAAATCATTCTTCTTTTTAATATTTCTGAAGTAATAATTAGGGTATTCATTCTGCGATTCTATGCGTACCAAAATCTTCCCTTTCTTCATATCAATTGCAGAATTAAGGTTTTCAAGTTTATCGGTGTATTCAGATTGATAAATGCGTTTTGTTTTTTGAGATTTTAAATTGAATTCATCAATAAACGGAAATTGTCCTTCCTCTGAAAAACCATCGCCCATTAAAAATGCATTGCCGTTTTCCAACTCGAGAACGCGTTCGTCAAAATCATTTCTAGTGGTTACAAAACTTCCGGGGTCGTTGTATCTGTCTTGGTAATTTCTATCGAAAATAATCTGCGGCGTTTCCGAAGCATTTGACGGATTGAAAGTATAACTCTTTGTATTGCGGTCGTTCCACCAATAATCTGAAGCAATAGCCAGATTATCATTCCCCCAAATAATGCTGGAGTAACGGTTTATCGTTTTTAAAAGCAATTTTTCTTTTCCGTTAAATGGAGCTTCCAATTCATAAACGGCATCGCGGAAATCTACTTTTACTTCGGGATCGCCTTTGTCTAAAGCCTCTGCCCAATATATTGTTGCAGGCTTATCTGCGCGCCAATTCATTCGGCGTTTCCCCATTCGGGTTGCCATAAAACCTTTTGGCTCTACTTCGTTTAACGGCACGTCGTTCACTTTTTGAATTAGTTTTCCATCGCTACTGTAAATATTGCTTTCAAACGGAAAGCGGCGGTAAGGCACGATATACGAAAACGGCCTTTTAAGTGAAGTAACCATTACATAATTACCGTCGGGCGAAAAATCGATATCGTCGTACATGGCCGTGGGAAGAAAATTAGTTACAGTTCCATCTAAAGCAATTTTTTTAATTTCTGAAAGTGCCAACTGCTCAAAATTGTATTCGTCGTTTGGGCTGCTCAGCAAATCTTGATAGGTTCTGTTTTGGGCTTTTTCGCCATCGCTTACAGTTACTGTTGGGCCTTCGGGTACAGCCGCTGCAGTATTTATTAATTCTTTTCTGTCTTGCGGAATTACATTCACCAAAAGGGCGCTGCCGTCTTTAAACCAATTTATAGGATTGCCCATATTGGCGTTTAATTTAAGGGTGCTAAATTGCTTGGCTGAACCTTTTTCAATATCTGCAAGCCAAAGCTGAACGCTGGAATCTGTAGTATTTAAAAACGCTAACATTTTTTGGTTGGGTGAAAAAGTAAAGTTTGAAAGCCTAGCATTTGCCGGAATACCATTTACTTGTCGCGCATCTTTTTCGGTGGCTTTTTTCACCTTTATATTGTTGTAAAATCTGGTCCGGCTACCAATGTTTGTCTTGGGGTTTATTCTAAGTCCGCCCAAACGCAATTCGGGCTCTGAAAGTTCGGCGATAGATTTATAGGCATCGCGATAAAACAAAACAACATTTTCACCATTACTGTCAATCCAAACGGCAGGTGCCAACGGCGCGTCAACAAGCTCTAAAATTTCTGTGGGTGGTTTTTGATAGGTGAGTTTTTCCTGCGCAATAAAAGGCGTAGCGAGTAAAAGAAATGCAATAGTAGCAATGAGGTTTTTCATATTCAAAAGTTTTAAAAGGCTAAAGATATTCAAAATAAAGTGAATTCAATTACTATGCGCGCATAGCATATAATACATCAATTTGTTTCTTTGAATTGGGCTATATACTTATCTTTCCACTCTATTTAAAACTGAACTCAATGTACACTTCAAAAATAACTGGTTTGGGTCATTATGTGCCTGAAAATGTGGTTACCAATGACGATCTTTCAAAATTAATGGATACTAATGATGCGTGGATTCAAGAACGCACGGGTATTAAAGAGCGCAGGCATATTAAAAAGGGCGATGGCAATTCTACATCTGTTATGGCTGTAAAAGCGTCAACAATTGCGTTGGAACGCGCTAATCTAAAGCCGAACGATATAGATATGATTGTTTTCGCAACCCTTAGCCCAGATATGTATTTTCCGGGCGGTGGGGTAGAAGTGCAGGAAATGATGGGGATGCGGACCATTCCTGCTTTAGACGTTCGCAACCAATGCAGCGGATTTGTATATGCACTTTCGGTTGCAGATCAGTTTGTGAAAACGGGAATGTATAAAAACGTTTTGGTAATTGGTAGCGAAAATCACAGTGGCGGACTCGATTTTACAACGCGCGGAAGAAATGTTTCGGTAATTTTTGGCGACGGTGCTGGTGCAGCAGTGGTTTCTAGAAATGAAACTGGAAAAGGTGGAATTTTATCAACCCACCTTCACAGTGAAGGTCAACATAAAAACGAGCTTTCATTGCGGGGTCCAAGTACCGAATACTGGGTGCCCGAAATAATTGAAGATAACCCACAAGAAAATATACCCTATTACCCCGTAATGAATGGGCAGTTTGTATTTAAGCACGCTATTGTGCGTTTTTCTGAAGTTATCAAGGAAGGTTTGGAAGCAAATAGTCTTGCCGTGAATGATATTGATATGCTTATTCCGCATCAAGCCAATTTGCGCATTTCGCAGTTTATTCAACATAAAATGAAATTGACAGACGATCAGGTTTTTAACAACATTCAAAAATATGGAAACACTACCGCTGCTTCTATTCCAATTGCTTTAACCGAAGCTTGGGAAGAAGGAAAAATAAAGGAAGGAAATTTGGTGGTGTTGGCAGCCTTCGGAAGCGGATTTACTTGGGGAAGCGCTATAATTAGATGGTGATTTCTTCAAAATAACAAATGTAAAAAAGCCTTTCAGCAAAACCGAAAGGCTTTTATTTTACCTAAAAAAGGTATAATTCGTTAAAGGCTAATTCAAATAAATTATAAAATGAAATTTTAGGTATCTATTATATAGACGATTAAAAACACAGAATAGTTTCACTGCAAACCGTCATTTAACACAACAATAACACACCTTAAAAAACAAACAAACCCGAAGCATTTTGCCCCGGGTTTGAATCTTTACTGCTATTATTAACACTAACCATCAACGTAAAAATTTCACAGTAAAGAATAAATTGTTATTATTATATAGACGTTGAAAACGGCAAATTGTTTCACGAAATGTTCATTTTAACTAACATTTATGAAATCTTGGAAAGAAGAATTGTATTTTTCATAAAAAACATTCAAAGATGAAAAAGACTTTAGTTCTTGGCGCGAGCCTTAATCCTAGTAGATATTCAAACCTTGCAATTAATCGTTTAGTAAATCACGGGCATCCTGTTGCGGCCATCGGTTTAAAAAAAGGCGAAGTTGCTGGTATTACGATTTCAACTGAAAAAGTAAATTTTGACGGTATTGATACCGTTACACTTTATTTAAATCCGAAGCGGCAAGTAGAATATTACGATTACATTGTTTCGTTAAAACCGAAGCGCGTTGTTTTCAATCCTGGAACTGAAAATCCTGAGTTTTACGAAATTCTTCGTAAAAATAATATTGAGACCGAAGTTGCTTGTACCTTAGTTCTTTTGGGTACGGATCAATATTAAACCGAAAAAGGTTAGCGCTCCGTTTAAGATTAGTATAAAAAACCCGAATTCAAAATTTAAATATGCAGCACTTAAAGCACTAATAGCATACCCAATAAATGGTGTTGCAATAGCTACTATGGGTACAAGTTTGTCTTTTACATTCCATTTTGTGAAAAGTCCGTAAGCGTACAAACCTAAAAGTGGCCCATAGGTGTAACCCGCGTAAACAAAGAGTTTTGAGATTACAGAATCGTTTGCAATTACATATTTGAAAATGATGATTACTAAAATTAATACAAGTGAAAACAAAATATGAATGCGTTTTCGCATAATAACTTGTTTCTTTTGGTCGTATTTTTTTTCAATATCCATAATGTCGATACTGAAAGAAGTTGTTAAAGCCGTTAACGCACTGTCCGCACTACTGTAAGCAGCTGCTATCAATCCTAAAATAAACAATATAGCAACGCCAAATCCAAATCGGGTTTCTTGAGCCGCAAGCGTGGGGAAAAGTTGATCTTTATGAGCATCTATTCCGTTTTGCTGTGCGTAAACAGTTAATAGCAACCCCAATGTTAAAAAAACAAAGTTTACAATGGTAAGTACAATTGTAAACCAAAACATGTTTTTTTGCGCGTCTTTTAAATTCCGGCAAGTGAGGTTTTTCTGCATCATATCTTGATCTAAACCAGTCATTACAATGGCTATAAAAGCACCGCTTATAAACTGTTTCACAAAATGATCGCCAGATTTCCAATCGTCAAAAAAGAAAATCTGACTCATATCGCTATCTGCAATAAAAGTGAAAAGACCGCTGCCGGAGAGTCCTAAATCGGTTGAAACGTAATATACCGCGGCTCCTACTGCTACCAACATAAACAGGGTTTGCAGTGTATCTGTCCAAACAATGGTTTTTATTCCGCTTTTAAAAGTATAAAGCCAAATAAGTAAAATAGTTATGGTTACCGTTACCCAAAACGGAATGTCCATATCATCAAAAATTAAGCTTTGAAGCACAACCGCCACCAAGTAGAGTCTAAAACTCGCCCCCACAACCCTTGAAAGCAAAAAGAAACTAGCGCCCGTTTTATACGAAGCATTTCCAAACCTACCTTCTAAGTATGTATAAATTGAAGTAAGATTTAAACGATAATACAACGGAAGCAAAATTGTACCAATTACCGCATAACCCACAACATAACCCAAAACCACCTGAAAATAACTAAATTTTGAAGCTTCCACCCACCCCGGAACAGATATAAATGTAACGCCGCTGAGCGATGCACCAATCATTCCGAAGGCAACCAAATACCAAGGAGATTGTTTTCCGGCTTTAAAAAAATCGGCATTGCTGCCGCCTTTATTTGTAAAATAAGAAATAAGTATTAAAACTATAAAGTAACCAAGTATAAGTAGCAGAATATGTAAAGGTTGCATAAAATTGAAGTTTGAATTTTGAAGGCTTACTTCTTGCGGTAAAAATACAAAGATTGACTTCTCCACAATTTTTATTTTTAATACTTTTGAAGACTTTGACATAAAAGACTTATAACTCCTTAAAAATTAATTATATGCGGTTTAAATTACTATTTCTATGTGCATTGTTTTTTGGTTCCTTTACCAGTCAAGCACAAGAATATCTTAAAATGATAGATGCGGGCACTTATAAAGTGCAAGACGTTATTGACAGTGCTGAAGCCTACTTTGCTGGGAAAGACAAGGGAAGAGGTTCGGGCTACAAACAATTTAAACGTTGGGAATACAATGCCTTGCGTAGGGTTAAAGAAAACGGATTTCTTCCAACTACAGAGGAGCGATTAAACGAACTTCAACAATGGAATGCATATTTAAATGAAACATCTGCAAATAGAAGCGTTCTTAGCGATAACTGGGAAGAATTAGGTCCGGACTATATGAATGCAACTTCGGGCTGGAATCCAGGGGTAGGCAGAATTACCGGGCTCGCAATTGACGAGGGTGATGCAAACCACATGATTGTAGGTGCTAATACTGGCGGGGTTTGGAAAACTACAGACGGTGCCCAAACGTGGACTCCGTTAAGCGACTATTTTTCAAGTCTTTCGGTGTATTCGGTTGCTATTGACCCAACAGATTCTAACACCTACTTCTTTGGTTCAACCAACGGAAATATCTTTAAATCTACAGACGCCGGCGCAACCTGGACGCTCTTAGGAACCATAGGCAATAGTATTGTAAACAAAATATTAATTAACCCCAATGATACTAATATCATGTTTGCAACTGCAGACAATGCAGGTGTTTATAGATCTGTTAACGGTGGAGTTACTTGGATAAAACCAGTAACAGATAACAGAGGGTATGACGTAGAGTTTAAACCTGGCGACCTTTCTGTAGTTTATGCTTCGGGAAGTGGATTTCATAAATCTACCGATGGCGGTGCTACCTTTACTACCATAGGAGGTTTTGGTTCGGGCGCAAAAATGATTGGCGTTTCCGCAGCCGATGCAAATGTTGTTTACGTATTGGAGGCTTTAAATGGTAAATTTGGAGGCTTTTACACTTCAAGTAACAGTGGAGATGCATTTACAAAATTAAATCACGGTGGTCTAAACTTCTTTGGATATAGCACATCGGGTAATGATAATAGCGGACAGGCACCGCGCGATATGGCAATTGCTGTAAACCCAACCGATGTAAACGAAGTTCACATTGCAGGAATACTTACTTGGCGTTCAACGAATGGTGGAGTTGCTTTTTCCTGCACTTCCGATTGGATTCCTGGAAATGCCGCCTCTCAAAACATAGGGTATTGCCACGCCGATGTGGATGACCTTCAATTTTATGGCACCTCACTTTTTGCCGTAACCGATGGAGGTGTTTTTAAAGCAGCAAATACAGTAACGGTTACTGCAAATTATTACGAAGATTTAACCGAAGGCCTCGGAATTCGCCAATTCTACAAAATTGGGGTTTCCCAAACGGCAGATGTAATTGTTTCTGGAGGCTCTCAAGATAATGGTACTTCTGCATATACCGCTGCAACGGGTTGGAAAGACTGGTTAGGTGCAGATGGAATGGAGTCGTTTATTGACAAAACAAATAGCAGCCTCTATTACGGTACTACTCAAGGTGGTCAATTGTATAGAACTAGCAACAGCGGGAACACATATACCGGCCTAAATGAGCCGGGGAGTGGTTCAGGAAATTGGGTTACACCTTTTGAACAAGACCCCATTGAAGAAAACACAATATATGTAGGTTATAATGTGGTGTATAAGTCTAGTAATTTTGGCAATAGCTGGACCTCAGTTTCTCAAAATTTGGGTGCCAATTTAAATAACCTAAAAATAGCCGCATCAAACAACCAAGTAATGTATGCTTCACGAGCAGCATTTATGTTTAAAACCACCGATGGAGGCGCAACAGATTGGAGTCAAATTACCAGTCCTGGTGGGGCAATAAATGCCATCGCAATTCACCCAACTAATCCCGATAAAATTGCAGTTGCAGTAACTTCAGCAAATCGTGTTATGGTTTCTGACGATGGCGGAAATACGTGGACCAGTTACAAAAAGAACCTTCCTAATTTTAGCGCGTTCGCTCTAGTGTGGGACAATAATGGCGAAGACGGCCTTTATTTAGGAATGGATTACGGAATTTATTACATCGATAATACATTTACAGATTGGCAGCCTTACAGCAATCTTTTGCCAAATGTATATGTAAACGAATTAGAAATTAATAAAGCAGATGGTAAAATATACGCGGGAACCTACGGTCGAGGCTTATGGGCTTCTCCTTTAGTGGCAGGTACCGCAGGAGTTGAAGATAGAATTTCTGCAAACTCCGTTGTCTTGTTTCCAAATCCAACTACTTCTGTATTTACCATCGCCTTACCAAAAGCACTAAATGCGGAGATTCGCATTTTTGATATTTCTGGAAAATTACTCGTTTATGAAGCTGAAGCCTTAATTTCAAACAAACATTCGGTGAATGTTTCATCTTTAACAAAAGGAACGTATTTTGTTCGCATTAGCAGTGAAGAAGGAACCGTAACTAAAAAGCTTCTTATAAATTAAGAGGAAATTTTTCTAAAAAATGCTTCGGGAAAAACATCTTTTTCTGAAGCATTTTTTTTATAACTTCGCAGCAGGAATTAGGCTATGGAATTTTCTTCAAAACTTCTTGAAAATGCAGTAAACGAAATGTCCCAACTCCCCGGAATTGGTAAGCGAACTGCGCTGCGTTTGGTGCTGCATTTACTGAAACAACCCAAAGAACAATCGCAAAAATTGGCCAGTAGTTTGGTTGCAGTTCGGGAGGAAATAAATTTTTGTGAAAACTGCCACAATATTAGCGACTCAAAACTTTGCGAAATTTGCGCCAACCCGCGTCGCGACGAACAATTAGTATGCGTGGTTGAAGACATTCGCGATGTTATGGCAATTGAAAATACCAGTCAATATCGCGGGCACTACCATGTTTTGGGTGGAAAGATTTCGCCTATGGACGGTATTGGCCCGGGCGATTTAACCATTCCCTCACTTGTTAATAGAGTGAAAAATAGAACTATTCGCGAACTTATTTTTGCGCTCAGCTCAACAATGGAAGGCGATACCACCAATTTCTATATTTATAAACAGATTGAGCCCTACAATGTTGCTACTACAACTATAGCACGCGGTATTGCAGTGGGCGATGAGCTTGAATATGCAGATGAAATTACCTTGGGAAGAAGTATCTTGCATCGAGTTCCTTTTGAATCCTCACTAAAAAATAATTAAGATTGAAACTTTCCGTCGTTATTCTCAATTATAATGTGCGCTATTTTTTAGAACAGTGCATACGTTCTGTTCAAACAGCAATTGAAACCTTAGACGCCGAAATTATTGTGATAGATAATGACTCTAAAGACGACAGTTGCTTAATGGTGAAAACCCTCTTTCCGAATGTGGTTTTAATTGAAAATAAAGAAAATGTTGGTTTCAGCAAAGCTAACAATCAGGCCGTTGCAGTGGCCAACGGACACTATGTTTGTATTCTAAATCCAGATACGGCAGTTGCCGAAAACACGTTTATAAATGCATTAAACTACGCCGAAAGTGTTGAAAATATAGGAGCTTTGGGGGTTTATTTAATGGACGGTACCGGAAATTATCTACCCGAAAGCAAGCGTAATCTACCCACACCAAAAGTATCACTGCTAAAACTGACGGGTTTTACCCAAAAATATTATGCCAATCAACTTGGCAAAAACGAAGCCGGCGAAGTGGAAGTACTTGTGGGCGCTTTTATGCTTCTTAAAAAAAGCATTTATACCCAAGTTGGCGGCTTCGATGAAGATTATTTTATGTACGGCGAAGACATAGATTTTAGCTATAAAATATCGAAAGCCGGCTATAAAAATCACTATTTGGGAAATGTAACGGTGCTTCATTACAAGGGTGAGAGCACCAAAATTGACGATGCCTATTTTGAACGCTTTTACGGCGCCATGCGAATTTTTTATCGGAAACATTTCAATAAAAACTTCCTATTGGAAAATTCGGTTACCGCAGGTGTAACTTTAGCAAAAACACTTCGGAAGTTTTCACCCGAAATTAAATCGAAACCAATTGTAAAATTAGAAAGAAATTATTTTTTTACAGACAGTATTGAGCTCCTCGAAAAACTTTCGGCGAGTACAGCAACTGTATTTCAAATGGTTTCAAAAAACATGCACACACAGATCACCCTCGAAAACAGTCTGTTAGTTTTTGATGTTGAATATATTTCGTACACCGAAATTTTCAGAATTATGAAACAACTTAAAGGAAAAGGCAATATTTTTCGTATTAGACCTTTCGGCTGTAATTATATTATAGGGAGCGACCAAAGCGACGAAAAGGGCGGGGTAGTTGTTTTTTAAGAAATTTGAAACCCGAAACGAACAAATTTTAACTAATTTTGCAACGTTTTTAAAACGGGCGCGCAAGTGCTTACAAAATTCGACATTGAAATAATATTATGGCAAAATTTGAATTGAAATTGCCCAAGATGGGCGAAAGTGTTGCAGAAGCAACCTTAACCAACTGGCTAAAAGAAGTGGGAGACACCATAGAAGCTGATGAGGCAGTGCTTGAAATAGCTACCGATAAAGTAGATAGCGAAGTGCCAAGTGAGGTAGATGGCGTTTTGGTTGAAAAACTATTCAATGTAGATGATGTGGTTCAAGTAGGGCAAACTATAGCAATAATTGAAACAGACGGCGAAAGTAATGAATCCGAAAAAACTGCCGAAACCGCTCCTTCACCCGAAGTAGTAAAGCAAGTTGAACAACAAGTTGAAACTGCTAAAGAAACCGTAAACGCACCAATTGAAAATACGGGCGATCGTTTTTATTCTCCATTGGTAAAAAATATTGCAGCTGCCGAAGGTATTTCGCAAGCTGAGCTCGATGCAATCACTGGCTCAGGAAAAGACGGACGGGTTACCAAAGACGATATTTTAAAATATGTAGAAAATCGTTCTTCAGCAAAACAAGATCAGGCGTCTGAACCTAGTCAAGACCAACAAACTCAGAAAGCCGATGCCGCTAAAAAACCCGAATCGGCAAAACCTAAGGCTCCAGTTTCTGTAAATGGGGGCGATGAGGTTATAGAAATGACCAGAATGGGTAAATTAATAGCCCATCATATGGTTGAAAGTACGCAAACTTCAGCCCACGTTCAGTCTTTTGTTGAGTGCGATGTTACCAATGTTTGGAACTGGAGAAACAAAGTAAAAGGCCCATTCGCAAAACGCGAAGGTGAAAACCTAACCTTCACTCCAATATTTATGGAAGCCGTGGCAAAAGCCCTAAAAGACTTCCCAATGATGAATATTGCAGTTGATGGCAATAATATTATAAAACGGAAAAATATAAACTTAGGAATGGCAGCAGCCCTTCCCGATGGTAATTTAATTGTTCCTGTAATTAAAAATGCAGACCAATTAAATTTACTTGGAATGAGCAAAGCAGTAAACGATCTCGCAAACCGCGCGCGTGAAAATAAATTGAAACCAGACGATATTCAAGGCGGAACCTACACAGTTACAAATGTGGGAACCTTCGGAAGTATAATGGGCACACCTATTATCAACCAGCCGCAGGTTGGTATTTTAGCTTTGGGCGCCATTAGAAAAGTGCCTGCGGTTATTGAAACACCGGAAGGCGATTTTATTGGCATTCGTTACAAAATGTTTCTATCGCACAGTTACGACCACCGAGTTGTAAATGGTGCATTGGGAGGTCAATTTGTAAAACGTGTGGCCGATTATTTAGAAGACTGGGACCTAAATAGAGAAATTTAAATTACAACAATTCTAAAAAGAAGGGGGTTTTGGGTTCAGAATCCCCTTTGCAGTTTTTATCTTTTTTGGAAGCTGGAATAAGAGGTATCTTTACCTTTTTAAAACTATACAATGGAACTGAACTTAAAAAAACCAATCTGCTTCTTCGATCTGGAAACCACAGGAATTAACGTGGCAAAAGATAGAATTGTAGAAATAGCCATCTTAAAAGTTTACCCAAATGGCAACAAGGAAAGCCATACCTGGCGCGTAAATCCTGAAATGCCAATTCCGGAAGGGGCGTCTGCCATCCACGGAATTACCGATGAAATGGTTGCTGATGAACCAACTTTTAAAGAACTGGCGCCTAAAGTTTATGCATTAATTAAGGATAGTGATTTGGGTGGATTCAATTCCAATCGTTTTGATATTCCATTGCTGGCAGAAGAATTACTGCGCTCCGAAATTGATTTTGATATGAAAAAGGCGCTATCTGTAGATGTACAAACTATTTTTCATAAAATGGAAAAGCGCACCTTGGAAGCAGCTTATAAATTTTATTGCAACAAAGATTTAAAAGACGCCCACAGCGCAGCAGCAGATACCCATGCTACTTACGAAGTTTTAAAGGCGCAATTAGACAAATACAGCGATTTGGAAAACGATGTAAACTTTTTAGCAGATTTTAGTTCGCACCGCGATCACGCAGATTTTGCTGGTTTTATTAGTTATAACGAAGATGGCGTTGAAATCTTCTCCTTCGGAAAATACAAGGGAAGTTTGGTGATGGATGTTTTAGAAAAGGACTCTGGCTATTTTGGATGGTTATTAAATGCAGACTTCCCACTTTACACCAAACAGGTGCTAACACGCATCCGACTTCAAAAGTTAAACACAAAATTTTAGCGGCAATATGAAAATAATCTGCATTGGTCGCAACTATGCCGACCATATTAAAGAACTGGATAACGCCAAACCAATAGAGCCAATTATCTTTTTAAAACCAGACACCGCAATATTATTAAAGAAGCAGCCGTTCTTTATTCCAGAATTTTCAAACGATGTACATCACGAAGTAGAGCTATTGGTGCGCATCAATAAAATTGGCAAGCATATTGATAAAAAATTTGCGCATAAATATTACGATGAAATTGGTTTGGGAATAGATTTCACTGCCAGAGATTTACAGCTTCAATTGAAAGAAAAAGGCCTGCCGTGGGAAAAAGCAAAGTCGTTTGACGGGGCAGCAGTGATCGGGAATTTTATAAAAAAAGATAATTTTGAAGATATAAATAACATTCATTTTAGCCTAAAACGCAATGAATCAACGGTTCAAAAGGGCAATTCTATGTTGATGATGTGGAAAATTGATGCGTTAATCGAATATATTTCAAAATATTTCACCCTGAAAATTGGAGACGTTATCTTTACGGGAACGCCTGCTGGAGTTGGAAGAGTAGAAACTAACGATGTTTTAACAGGGTATATAGGTGAAACAGAAATGTTTTCCATTAAAGTAAAATAATATGACTAAATATTATAACAAAGAAAATCTAAATGAAATCGCTGACGGAGATCAGGATTTTTTACAAGTACTGGCACAGACATTTTTAGATGAAATCCCGCCAGATTTATACTCAATGAAAGAGGCGATAGAAAACGATAATAGAGAATTGGCGTATCAATTTGCTCATAAAATGAAACCGAACATAGAAATGTTTGGCATAGATGCACTAAAAGATATTACAAGTATTGAGGCCTGGTCTAAAACTTCTAAAAACAAAGCTACGGTAATTCCACATTTAGAAAATGTGTTAACCACCTTAAAAAATGTGTTTGAAGAGTTGAAGAAAGATTTTCAATTATAATATGCTTGCAGAAATTATTACCATAGGCGATGAGATTCTCATAGGCCAAATTGTTGACACTAATTCAGCATATATTTCCAAAGAGCTCAATAAAATAGGAGTAAAGGTTTACCAAATAACTTCTGTTCAGGACGATAGAGACCATATTCTACAAGCATTTGAGGACGCTAAAAAACATGCCGATCTTGTAATAGTTACGGGCGGATTGGGACCTACCAAAGACGACATAACCAAACAAACCTTCTGCGATTTTTTTGAAGATGTTTTAGTTGAAGACAAAAGCGTAATTGAAAACGTTGCGCAACTCTTCAAAAAATATCAGCTCAATAAACCATTGCCGGCCAATTTTCAACAAGCAATGGTTCCTTCCAAAGCTACAGTTTTAATGAATCAGTACGGCACAGCCCCCGGTATGTGGCTGGAAAAAGATAAAGTAGTTTTTGTTTCATTGCCCGGCGTGCCCTACGAAATGAAACACTTAATGCAGGAAGAGGTATTGCCACGCGTTATAAAGCGCTTTAATCGTCCACATATTTATCATAAAACACTTTTAACCTATGGTTTGGGTGAAAGTGCCATTGCCGAACGAATTGCCAATTGGGAAGACAATTTGCCTAATACCATTAAGCTCGCATACTTGCCTTCGCTGGGCAAAGTTAGATTGCGCCTTTCTTCAACTGGTAACAATGAAACGCTTTTAAAAGAGCGTATAGATTCTCAGATGGAGGTTTTGAGCAACATGCTTTCAGATATTGCAGTTGGTTTTGAAGATGAAACTAGTATTGTAGATAGAATTGCGCATATTTTAAATCAAAAAAATCAAACATTGAGTTTGGCAGAAAGTTGTTCGGGCGGTGCAATTGTGAAACAAATTACTTCGGAAGCAGGTATATCTTCCTTTTTCTTAGGAAGCATCGTTCCGTACAAAACAGAACTTAAAACCAAACTTCTTGGGGTCCCAACGACGTTAATAAAAGAACATACAGTAGTAAGTATTGAAGTTGCAGAAAGCATGGCCGCTAATTGCTGTAAACTTTTTAACACAGATTACTCCATTGCAACAACCGGAATTGCAGGTCCAACCAAAGGTGATGCAGTAGATGAAGTAGGTACTGTATGCATTGCTATTGCTGCTCCCAGTGGAGTTGTGTCAGAAAAATTTAGTTTTGGAAACGACCGTTTTCGCGTGATTGAAAAGACGACAAACAAGGCCTTGGAAATGCTTTTAAAAGAAATTTCAAAAAACTAATTTTCTTTTGTTGTACATCACAAAAGAATTACTTAAATTTGCACCCTGTTTTAAAAATAACTTAAAAAGGTTAAGGAATGTCTAGAGTTTGTGAACTTACCGGAAAGAAAGCGATGGTTGGAAATAACGTATCGCACGCAATGAATAAAACCAAACGTAAGTTTGATGTAAACTTGCTAAAAAAGCGTTTTTATATTCCAGAAGAAGACAAGTGGGTTACCCTACGTGTTTCAGCTTCTGCTATAAAAGACATCAATAAAAAAGGTATTTCAGCGGTTATGAAAGAAGCTCGCGAAAAAGGCTTTTTAACTAAATAATTGCACTAATTAATAAAGTCTGTTACAATGGCTAAAAAAGGAAATAGAGTACAAGTAATTTTGGAGTGCACAGAGCACAAAGAGTCTGGACAACCAGGAACTTCTCGTTACATCACTACCAAAAACAAAAAGAATACACCGGACAGAATGGAGCTGAAGAAATTCAACCCAATTCTTAAAAAAATGACGGTTCATAAAGAGATTAAATAATATAAGTCATGGCAAAGAAATCAGTAGCATCGTTACAAACAGGTTCAAAGCGTTTAACCAAAGCAATTAAAATGGTTAAATCGCCAAAATCAGGAGCATATACTTTTACTGAAGCTATAATGGCTCCAGAAATGGTAAACGACTGGTTAAACAAAAAATAACCAGCTTAAAATATATTGAAAAGGCCACTTTTTTGCGAAGGTGGCTTTTCGTATTTTTACCATCTCAAAAAAATAACCTTGTCAAAGCTTAAAACTTTTGGCAAAGTTGAAGTACCGACAACAGTTAACAGACAACCGAACCATGAGTCTATTTAAAAAAATATTTTCCAAAGAGAAAAAAGAAACCCTCGATAAAGGGCTCGAAAAAACAAAGACTTCTTTTTTTGACAAACTGAGCAAAGCCGTTGCTGGAAAAAGTAAGGTTGATGATGATGTTTTAGATAATCTGGAAGAAGTTCTCGTATCTAGTGACGTTGGCGTAAATACAACCCTAAAAATTATTGATAGAATTGAAGCACGTGTAGCCCAAGATAAATACTTAGGAACAGACGAATTAAATAAAATTCTACGTGAAGAAATTGCAGGTCTTTTAAGCGAAATAGATTCCGGAAACGCCACCGAGTTTGAAATTCCCGAAAACAAAAAACCATACGTAATTATGGTAGTGGGTGTAAACGGCGTTGGAAAAACCACGACCATTGGTAAACTTGCCCATCAGTTTAAAAAAGCTGGGAAGAATGTTGTGTTGGGGGCGGCAGATACTTTTCGCGCAGCAGCCATTGATCAACTTCAAATTTGGGCAGACCGCACAGATGTAACCATCGTTAAGCAAAGTATGGGTAGCGACCCTGCCAGTGTTGCTTTTGATACCCTGCAAAGCGCGGTAACTCAAAATGCCGACGTTGTTATCATTGATACAGCTGGACGTCTTCACAACAAAGTAAACTTAATGAACGAGCTTACAAAGGTGAAGCGCGTAATGCAAAAAGTTATTCCAGATGCGCCCCATGATGTCCTTTTAGTTTTGGATGGTTCAACCGGTCAAAATGCTTTTGAGCAGGCCAAACAATTTACAGCAGCAACCGAAGTAACTTCCCTCGCAGTAACAAAACTTGACGGCACCGCAAAAGGTGGTGTAGTTATAGGAATTAGTGACCAGTTTCAAATTCCTGTAAAATACATTGGTGTAGGTGAAGGTGTGGAAGATCTTCAAGTTTTCAATAAATTTGAGTTTGTAGATTCATTTTTTAAATAAATGGAAGAAAGGACAATTAAAAAATCCAGCAAGATTTATGAGTATATCCTGCTTTTTTTGGTTGGTTATATTGGAATTCTTACAGGGTATCACACGTTTAAAATTATTCAGTATTTTTTAAAATCGGTACCAAACCCGTTGATGCCTTTAGATTTTTACAAATACTTGGCTTTCCCTTATTTGTCCTTTATTCCTTTCCTTTTAGGGTTGCTAATCTTAGGACTCTATTTCGCTAAAAAGAAATATTTCAAAAAAGGACACGTAATTTTTTATGTGATATTAATTCTACTTTTTCACCTTTCGCAAAGTAGTCTGCTAACTTTTTTTGATAGCTTCAATCCTTACGGAGGATAAAAAAGGCCACGAATTCACGAATTAATATCATTCGTGAATTCGTGGCCTTTTTTAGTCTTACGTCTTACGTCTTACGTCTTATAGCGCAGCGATCTTACATCTTTTACGCAGTGGTCTTAAGTCTTTTTACAATGTTTCCTTCAACCAACTAAAAAACTCGCGTTGCCAAACCAGCGCATTCTGCGGCTGTAGCACCCAGTGATTTTCTTCCGGAAGGTAAAGCAGTTTACTTTTTATACCCTGTAATTGCGCGGCTTGAAAAGCACCTAAACCTTGTTCAATTGGTACGCGGTAGTCTTTTCCACCTTGAATAATCATAATAGGCGTGTCCCACTTATCTACATAAGTTATGGGGTTGAATTCATTAAAAGCTTTCTGGGCTATTGCATTGTCTTTCTCCCAATACGCGCCGCCCATATCGTAATTTACGAAGAATAATTCTTCCGTTGTTCCGTACATTGCACGGGTATCAAAAACTCCGTCGTGGGCGATAAATGTTTTAAAACGCCCATCGTGATTTCCTGCTAACCAGAAAACTGAATAACCACCGAAACTCGCCCCAATAGCACCCAAACGATCGTTATCTACATACGGTTCTTTTGCAACATCGTCAATAGCGTCGAGATAATCTTGCATTGCGCCGCCGCCCCAATCGCCACTAATAGCTTCGTTCCAATCCACACCGTGACCTGGCATACCGCGACGGTTTGGCGCTACAATTATGTAACCTTCCGAAGCCATTAATTGAAAATTCCATCGCGTTGAATAAAACTGCGATAAAGCAGATTGTGGCCCGCCCTGCGCATAAAGCAATGTTGGATATTTTTTGTTTTTATCGAAGTTTGGAGGAAGAATTACCCAAACCAACATTTGCTTCCCGTCCTTTGTGGTAACCATTCTCTTTTCAACTGTTGGTAAATCTAACTTTCCGTAGAACTCCGTATTTACCTGTGTTAGTTGTTTGAAAGTTTTGCTTTTTAAATCGAAAGAAAAAATTTCAGTGGCATGATTCATATCGGTGCGGGTAACAATTAACTGATCATCTATTTCGGCAACAATACCAGTTACATCAAATTGTCCTTTGGAAAGTTGCTCCACAACTGCCATCTTTCTCGTTTTTCCAGGATAATCAACTTTAAAGATTTGTTTAGTGCCGTCAACTGGCGCGGTAAAATAAATGTCTTTGCTATTCTTAGCCCAAGTAAAACCATTTACGGTTCCATCCCACTGTGAGGTTAAGTTTTGCTTAATTCCGTTTTGCAGTACAATAATGTCGTTTTTATCGGCTTCATATCCGTCAGTTTTCATTTGAAGCCACGCCAGCGCACCGTCTTTTGAAAATGCTGGCTGGGTGTCGTACCCCTTGTTTTCTTCGGTTATATTTTCGGTTTTTTTGCTGGTCAGGTTATACTTGTAAATATCAGTATTGGTGCTGATGGCATAATCTGTTCCAGCTACTTTTTTACTTACGTAATAGATGTTTTCGCCTTTTGGGCCCCAAATATAATCCTCATCGCCACCAAAAGGAGCTTGTGGCGTATAATACGGTTGCTGTGGCGTAATATCTGTTTCGGCGCCAGTTTTCACATCTTTATAAAATACGTGACTGTAGCTGCCATCGTTGTATTTATCCCAATGGCGATAATCTAAGGAAGTGTAAACATAGGCATCGCTTTTTGGAAGATCGCTATAAATGTCTTTGGCCATTACATCTTTCACGTGTACTTCTTTATCCATCAAAAGATACTTTCCATCTGGCGATAGATTTTTATCGGCAACTTTGGCTTCTTCTTTTGTTACTTCGGCAAAATTACCTCCCGCAACGCGCATTGCGTAATACTTGGAGTCGAAACTGTTTTCTTCCATGTTTGGTGTTGTAACCTTGTAAAAAAGCACTTCGCCGTTGTCAGAAACTCCAATCGGACTTACTTTTTTCACCTGCCATAAAAGCTCGGGTGTCATTGTGTTTTGAGCGAACAAAAAGCCAGCGCAAAGAAAGGCCAGCAGGAATGGTATTTTTTTCATGTGTAAATAATTATTGAATTTATAGGAGTTGTAAAGTTACTTAAAAAGTTGCAGTGTTCAGTCGTAGCTGCAGTAATTGAAATTTAGCATTTGTTTACTTTTTTTAGTTGTATCTTTGCACGCTCTTAAAAATTCAGAATTCATAACAATGCGTACCAAAACCTTAAAAAAGAACAAGATAAACGTTGTAACCCTTGGTTGCTCCAAGAATGTATACGACAGCGAAGTGCTAATGGGCCAATTGCGCGCCAGCGATAAAGAAGTTGTACACGAGGAAGAAGGTAACATCGTGGTTATAAATACGTGCGGTTTTATTGCGAATGCGAAGGAAGAAAGTATAAACACCATTCTTCAATACGTTCAGAAAAAGGAAGAGGGAGCTGTAGATAAAGTCTTTGTTACTGGTTGTCTTTCTGAAAGATATAAGCCAGATCTTCAAAAGGAGATTCCGAATGTTGATGAGTATTTTGGTACAACAGAACTTCCCGGCTTGCTAAAAGCTTTGGGCGCCGATTACAAACACGAATTGATTGGCGAACGAATTACAACCACTCCAAAAAATTACGCTTACTTTAAAATTGCGGAAGGTTGCGATCGTCCGTGTTCGTTTTGTGCAATCCCGATTATGCGCGGAAAACACAAAAGTACGCCAATGGAAGATTTGGTAACGGAAGCTGAAAAGCTTGCTGCCAAAGGTGTAAAAGAATTGATTTTAATTGCTCAGGATTTAACGTATTATGGCTTAGATTTATACAAAAAACGAAACCTAGCAGAATTGCTTCAAAAACTTGCAAAGGTTGAAGGTATAGAATGGATTCGTTTGCACTACGCTTTCCCAACGGGCTTCCCGATGGATGTTTTAGAAGTAATGCGCAACGAACCTAAAATCTGTAACTATATCGATATTCCGTTGCAACATATTTCAGATTCAATTTTGAAATCTATGCGTCGCGGCACCACAAAGGCCAAGACAACAAAATTACTGGAAGATTTTAGAGCTGCCGTGCCCGAAATGGCAATTAGAACTACATTAATTGTTGGATATCCGGGTGAAACTGAAGAAGATTTCCAAACTTTAAAACAATGGGTTAAAGATATGCGCTTTGAGCGTTTGGGCTGTTTCACATACAGTCACGAAGAAAATACGCACGCTTACAATCTTGAAGACGATGTGCCGGAAGATGTAAAAATGGACCGCGCCAACCAAATTATGGAAATTCAATCTCAGATTTCTTGGGAATTGAACCAACAGAAAATTGGAAGGGAATTTAAAGTTGTGATTGACCGCAAAGAAGGTGGTTATTTTGTGGGAAGAACAGAATTTGATAGCCCAGATGTAGACAACGAAGTGTTGATAAATGCTGAAGACGATTATTTGCGAACTGGTGAATTCTTCACTGTAAAAATCACTGCTGCAGAGGACTTCGATCTTTATGCGGAGGTTGTAAAATAATTTATTTGAAACCTTAAATAAAGGACATCCAATTTTTATCTTATCAAAGATTTATTTCAGCTTCTTAAATAGAAAAACCATAATCTCGGTCTTTATTATTTATTTTGATGGGGAACCTGATTTAGCAGCGGGTGCTGATAATACGCTTTACGAGCTTATTCTTTAACCAAAAGCCAAAAACTATCTGCGTGAAATCTTCTCTGGAAGTTTTTTTTTATGTGCTCAAATACCTGAGAAGGCAATTGGGACATTCTTAGCCGATTTATTATCTTTGGAATAAGACCAACGTCATGAAAAATTCCCAAAGATTTAAATTTCCCAAAACAGTATTATTCGGGATTACGGGCTTGTATATTGTGCTTATGCTTGCCACGTATTTTTTATACTATAAAGAACCGGTGATCGTTTGTGCCCAGCGTATGTTGGTGGCCCAGTCCGTCGCCCTGGTTTTTCAGGTTGTATTAAATTATATTAATTATCATTCCACTAAAAAAATAGTCATTCTGGCTACTTTATTCTTTAGTGCCATGCTTTTTATGGGGGCGCTTTCCGCTTTTTTTAACTTGGGACTTATGTGTGAATTTTACGGGTTTTGATTTAAATGTATAATATGTGTGTAAAAACCCTACCTTTCCGAGTTTGGTTTAAATAGCGACCACTATGACTTTTTTCAAATTAATCATCCCCATTTTATTTTGTACAACAATACTCATTTCGTGTAGAACCGACACGACAAAGAAAACGACCCCCGCTTTCAAAGTTGAAGCCATTGCTAAAACCGTTACCTTATTGGAAAACCCAACAGCTGGCAATAGCGCTTTACCGCGACTTTTTGGAACAGAAAAGCAACTTTTTATGTCGTGGGTTGAACAAAAAGATTCCATTTCAGTGTTGTATTTTTCAACTTTTGAAGACGGCAAATGGGCAAACCCTTTCGCAGTAAATTCTGGCAGTGATTGGTTTATTAATTGGGCAGATTTTCCCGCCATTGCAGAAAATAATGGAAACATTATAATTAGCTATCTTCAAAAATCCGCCAACGGAAAATATACGTATGATGCCAAAATCAATCTTTTTTCGGCTGAAACACAAACTTGGCAAAAAGGCATCCTTTTACACAACGATGGCACTGCCAGTGAACACGGTTTTGTTTCAATTGTGCCACAAGGAAAATCGTCGTTTTATGCAGTTTGGTTAGATGGAAGAAACACCACGGCTAAAGCTGGTGGCCACGATAATCACGGTGATGGCGCAATGTCGCTTCGCGGACGACTGGTGCACGCAGATGGCACAATGCAGCCCGATGTAGCGTTGGACAACCGCGTTTGCGATTGCTGCCAAACGGCAATGACTTCCATAGAAAATGCACCCTTGCTTGTTTACAGAGACCGGACAGATACTGAAGTTCGCGACATTTCCCGCATCGGGCTTTTTGATGATTCATTTTCTGCATCGCAGCCGGTTTTTAATGATAACTGGGAAATTCCGGGCTGCCCTGTTAATGGTCCTTCAATTGCTTCTTTCAAAAATAACGCGGCGGTTGCTTGGTTTACCGCTGTAAATGATAATCCAAAAGTTCAGCTTGCTTTTTCAAATGATAAAGGCAAAACTTTTGCGGCTCCAATTCAAATAAATACTTACGAAACGCTGGGAAGGGTTGATGTTGTAATGACCTCTGAAAACACTGCTATTGTAAGTTGGATGGAAAATGTAGGCGAAGAAACTTTAATACAGCTTATGCGTGTTTCCGCAGATGGAACCAAAGGCTTTCCCGTTACAATTTCGAAGACAAGTTTTGAACGCGCCAGCGGTTTTCCGCAGTTGGAAATTGCCGACAATACACTTTATGCCGCTTGGACCATGGTTGATGGCAAGAAAAAATCTATTAAAACAGCGGCTATTACTATTGCAAATTTATAAGAAATATTACACTTTGCAAATCTGTATCTTTGAAAAAAACTACAATTGAAAAAACTTCTCATCATCGGTCATACTTTTCCCGAGCCCAGCACTACCGCAGCGGGAAGTAGAATGATGCAATTGATTGAATTATTTACTGAAGAAAATTACCAAATTACATTCGCCAGTACCGCGACGATTTCTGAACGGACAGAAGATTTGGCAAACAACAAAATTTCAGTGAAAAACATTCTGTTGAACGATGCGTCTTTTGATGAATTTATAAAAGAACTAAATCCTGAAATCGTTCTTTTTGACCGTTACGTTACCGAAGAGCAATTTGGTTGGCGTGTTTCGGAACAATGTCCGAACGCTTTAAAAATCCTCGATACCGAAGATTTGCATTTTCTACGGAAGGCTAGGGAAGAAGCAATTAAAAAGAACAAACCAATTTCTGAAGCAAACCTATTTTCCGAAATAACAAAGCGGGAATTGGCGAGTATTTTACGTTGCGATTTGTCGCTTATCATTTCGGAATATGAAATGGAACTGCTTCAAAATACATTTAAAATTTCCGGTGGAATTCTTCACTATTTACCTTTTTTAATTGAATCGGCTTCCGAAGAAATACAGACTCCTTCATTTAAAAAACGCCAAAACTTTATTGCAATTGGCAATTTATTGCACGCGCCGAATGTAGATTCGGTTTTACAATTAAAGCAACTTTGGCCTGAAATTAAAAAGCAAATTCCCGAAGTAGAACTACATATTTACGGAGCGTACGCACCACAGCAAATTCTTCAGCTAAACAATAAAAAGGAAGGTTTTATAATAAAAGGCTGGGCTGAAAATTTGGAAACTGTAATGAAAAACTACCGCGTACAACTGGCTCCAATTCGCTTTGGCGCGGGACTTAAAGGCAAACTGTTCGATGCCATGCGCTTTGGGTTGCCAACGATAACTACCGCGATTGGCGCAGAGGGCATGTGCGGAAAATTTACTTTTGGTGGCGCAATTACTTTTTCAAAAGAAGATTTTATCAAAAATGCACTGCAATATTATTCCGATGAAAATTCTTGGCAACAAGCACAGGCAGATGGTTTCAAAATTATCCAAAAGCGATTTCAAAAAGAACTTTTTTCTAAAGAATTTAAAAGGCTTGTTCGTAAGCTTTTAGCAGATGTTGAAACCCATCGGCAGCATAATTTTATTGGGCAGTTATTGCAACATCATACGCTGCAAGCCACAAAGTATATGAGCAAGTGGATTGAGTCTAAAAACACAATTCAACAAAATACTTCGCCGGTTTGTTTTGCAAATAGCAATGAAGTACGGGACGAATACAAACAGTAGTTTTCTATATTTTTATTTAATTTTGTCTTAATTATCCCCCTTCATATGAAAGACAATGATTTAAATTTCCACAATTCTATATTCGAACTTGAAGAAACAGCCTTAGAACGAAAGGCGCTTTTTGATAAAGTAAATAGCTTTTCCGAAGAATTTTTAGAAAGTCTTCCCGAGCGAAAAGCTTTCCATTACAACACCCATCAAACCACGGATTCCGATTCATTCTTCAGTATAAATAATGAAAAAAATTCGATTGAAAACGTTTTGGATTTTTTTAAGGAACGGGTACTTGATACTGGTTTAAATCCTACTTCCGGTGGGCATCTGGGCTACATTCCCGGCGGAGGAATCTTCAGCTCGGCCATTGCAGATTATCTCGCAGCTATTACCAATAGATACGCTGGCGAGTTTTACGCCTCGCCCGGCGCCGTTAGGATGGGAGATGCGCTAGTTAATTGGGCTGGCAAGCTTATGGGTTATACTGAAGGCTTTGGAGGAAACTTAACTTCAGGGGGAAGTATTGCCAATTTAATTGCGCTTCACACGGCCAAGCATCACAAAAACATTACAGGGTCAACAATAACCAAAAGTGTGGTTTATTGTACGGCGCAATCACATCACAGTATTAATAAAGCCTTGAAAATTATAGGGCTTGAAGATTGTATTATTCGTGTCATTGCTTTGGATGCACAATTTAGAATTTCGGTTAAAGCTTTAGAAGACCAAGTGCGTGTTGACGAGCAGGACGGTTTTACTCCCTTTTTACTAATTGCAAACGCCGGTTCTACCGATGTGGGTGCCGTAGATCCTTTGGTGTCTTTAGCAAATATTGCCAAAACGCATAAAATGTGGTTTCACGTTGACGGTGCTTATGGCGCATTTTTTATGCTCACTGAAAAAGGAAGAGAGAAACTAAAAGGAATTGAACTGGCAGATTCTATAATTTTAGATCCTCACAAAGGCATGTTTTTACCGTACGGCTCTGGAATTGTACTGGTGAAAAACGTAAAACATTTAGCCGCCGCCCATAGTTATACCGCTAATTACATGCGCGATGCCTATATTGAAGGTCAATATTCTCCATCAAATTTGTCGCCAGAATTGAGTAAGCATTTCCGTGGACTGAGAATGTGGCTGCCGTTGAAGTTATACGGACAGCAGGTATTTACAGATTACCTAAATGAAAAATTACAACTGACTACTTATTTAGCACAAAAACTTGTTGAAATTGGTTATAAAGTAATCTGTGAACCAGAATTAAGCGTTGTCGCTTTTAGACTAGAGTTAAAGCAATACAGCAACGACGAGCAGAACAAAAAGGTGCTGGACTTTATTCAGAAAGACGGCAGAATTTTTATCTCTTCCACCGTTTTAAACAATAAACTCACATTACGCGCTGCGATATTGTCTTTCAGAACTCATAAAAAAGACATCGATTTATTTTTAGAATTACTGAAAGAAGCAAAACTCTCGTTGGAGGTTTAGCGATTTTAGCTTTTTGGAAATAATTGGTGAGTATCTGCGGATGTCTGTAATTTTCCGATAAAACCGCTTCTCGGAAGTTCGGATGTCCTGTATTCGCTTTTCTAATTCTTCAAAATAGTCAAAAGGCAAATCAGGATTTTTCAAACGTTCATCGTCCAAAACGAATCCTTTTACAATATACTCACGCAAGTGAATAGTCGCCCACTGCCTGAATTTGGTTGCTATATGTGACTTTATACGGTAACCAATCGATATAGTAGCATCAAGATTGTAAAAAACCTGCTTTCGTTTTACCTCTCTATTTCCTTCTTTTTGAACTATTAAGAATTCCTTAATAGTTCGATTTTCTTCCAATTCACCTTCTTCAAATATGTTTTTGAGGTGCATATTGATATTCGGAACCGAGGTTTGAAACAACTCCGCCATCAATTTTTGGGTAAGCCAAACGGTTTCATTCTGAAAACGAACATCTAATTTTGTTTCCCCGTTTTCCGTTTGATATATGATTATTTGAGATTTGTTTTCCTCCAATGATTTTACTGTGAATTGTCTTTTAAGTATGGCTTTAAGAGTTTGTCAATTTTTAAAAGAGTAGGATTGGAGTTTATCAAATTGCTTGTAAACCTGACGTTGGAAACTTCCTTAGGAATGTTAACAGTTTGAATCTTTGGAATATCTTCTGATTTATAAAATCGTAAAGATTCTTTTGCTAATTCGTAATTGAATTTAACTTCATTAATACGCTCAACATCAATACCTAATGTTGAATAAACCAAAAGGTGCAGTTTCTCTTTTTGTTTTGGAAAATCATAAAGCTTATCGCTGATTTTTTTTATTAAATCAAGAATGTTTACTCCTGCAACATTTGTGTTTACAAGGATAGAACCAATGAATATTTCTATATCGCCTACAGGATTTAATTGAGCTGAACTAAATTGATGTGCTCTTGATTCTGTTGCCGAACTTTTCACTTCTATCCGTAATTTACCAAAGCTAAAATCAAATTTTTCTTCGGGAATGCTGTGCCAACCCAAAATGAGTTTTTCAGGGAATTTGGACTGCTCTATTAAAAATAATTCACTCCAAAGCCCCTGAATGGATTTTCTTGGAGGTTCTTTAATTGCTTTGAATAGTTCGATAAATTTGTCAACGGTCTGTTTTATTTTCTTGTTTGCTGGATTTTGTCCAAGTGACTTTATCAAGACTTGACAAGTTTTCAAGAAAATATCTTTTACTTCATCATTCTGACCGATGTATGAAACAACGGAAAAATTATTATGACTTATCTTATTATTTGTTTCAATTTTGCATTTTACATTGTGCGATACTTGAATATTAAACAGACTCTGATTTGCAATGAAAAAGTCCTGATTGTTTTCTGAAATTAAAATTAAAAGACTTGGATTATCATTAAAGTTTTTGGCAATTCTATGATTTTCAAACCCATCAATAGCTTTTGCTGAATAGCTATTTGGGCTTGGCTTTTGAGGCAAGGGCAGATTGTCATATATTTTCTTTAAGTCAATCATTCTCTTTGGAAATTAGTGACTGTGATAGACGAGCAGGAATCCATACTGCAATTGTGATGATGTTCTCATACTCTGTATCTCGAAAATCAAGATTATGAATTTGAACAGTTACGGAATCATTGGATTTAATTTTTTCGTCTCCTGGATATATTACCTCTCCTGTTCTTGGGTTTTTACCTTGAAATAATTGCTGAATTTCATCCTTTTTTAAACGTCTTTTTCTTGGATTACCTTTTGCTATTAGATATACAAAACTATCTTCTGGAGGAAACTCGTCAGTATATAAATCAATAACTGATTTTAAATTTGTATAGGTAGTTGAGTCTGTTTGCCTTGTAAACTTTAATTCTTTTAGTAAGTCTGTAAATAATTCTTTTAAAGGAAGTTTTGCTACAAGATGTTTTTGTTCTTCGGTTCTGTCTTTATGTCCTTCGTCTTCTACGAATAATTCCCTGTATTTTTCAGTAAACCTTTCAGCTACAGTTCTATTGTTTTCAATGATTATTTCGCTGTCGTGAGGAGCTCTTATTCTAACCCATTTGTTGCCAAAAGTGGTTCTTGTTAAATCTTCTGATAGAACATTTTTTCTTGTTAATCTAAACATTTCGTCAAGTACAAACCTTCTTTCCAACTCGTTTAGATGTTGTCCTGAAAGTTTATGCTCTAATAATTTCTTTCGTATATCCTCTTCGTGATTGACATATTCGCTAAACAGGTGTATGTTTTCTGCATCAAGATAAACACGGCAATGACCTAAATAATCTTTTTTGTAGCCAAAAAAACGAGCTCTTTGTTGTAAGGTGTCGGCATTTCCAACTCCTTTATTCCTTGGCATATATGTTATGGTCAAGCCCTCCACAGTAAACCCTCTGTCCATAGCTTGTCCACCTACAAGAATAAAGGAATAGTTACTGCTCCAATCAACTGAACTTCCTGCCTTTGAATTGAGTTGTTCAACTGCGGTACTACTAATATTATAACCCAAAGTTTTCAAAAGGTCTTCAAACGGTTGTATTTCAGAAGCATTTGCTTTCAAATCTTTATAAGCCTCTTTGAACTCTGAAATAATTTGTTGTTTAGTTTCGTCATCATCCGGTCTTTCCAATAAAACTTTTCCCCAAAGGTTTTTTATGTGCGTAACCCATTCATAATAAATTCCGTGGTCATCTACTAAACGGGATGGATGCACCATCATTGAGCGATTTTTCGGATTTCCTTTTGTAGCACCCAATAAGCGACCTGACGTTACACTTAAAAAGAAAATTCGCATTGCTTCCTTCAACGATTCTGGTGCCTCATCAAAAATATTGTCGTCACTATAAATTTCGGAATAAGGGATTTGTCTTATAATAAAATGGTTTTCTAAACAAAATGCACTACCTCCTGTGTATTTATCCCCGGGTGTTAATAATTGAATAAAATTAGGCGATAGATTGTCTAAGATATTAATGAACAATGGAGCTTGAGGCGTGGCGGTATATTGAATGAAAGTATGATGCGGCAAGGTGCGTTTTAAATCTCTTATTCTACCATAAATTGTACTCATCTCTTGCTCTGTGTGAATACCTGTTTCTTTAGCTCTTTTGGCATTGGAACTGGCTTTTGTATTCATACTCGCTTGGTCTCCTTCGTCATCAATTATCAAGGTCGGAACGTGTGATAAATCAAGCTTTTTAAGGACTGCAAGCAAATTTTTCAAATGGCTTGTGTTTTTCATTACCGTAATTAGTAATGTTTTTTTAAAGTCATCAGGAGTATTGGGCTCTTTCCAATTTTGAAGTTCTCTTTGAATGTTGTTTTTATCTTGCGGATTTCGGTTTGGGTCTTTTGGATTGTTAAGCATTAGCCATTTTTTGTGAAACCCTTGATTTACTCCTAAATCCTTGCGTAGTCTGTTGTATGATTGATTGACCAAATTTGTTGAAATTCCTGCAAGCACAATTACAATTTGATAATCGTTGTCTCTTGCTAAAGCTGTAAGTGCAGTAAAGGAAAGAGTTTTACCACTTTGAACATAACCAAAAACCAATCCTGTATCGTTGTTGGTTGCTTCATTTGGATTTCCACACAATTTCATTATGTGGTATGTTTCTTCTTTTACTTTTTCTTTTGCATCTGTATCATTACCAAAAACGTTGTTCAGTAATTTTTCTGTTTCTTCACCGTATTGTGGTGTCCAATTGTTGTTATTTGGTGATTCAGACATAATGTTTATGTTTTCAGTTTTGGACATACGTTACAATTTTGATAAAGAACCAAGTAAAAGTTCGTTCATATTATTTCTTAATTCCGTTATCGGAGCACCTGATTTTTTTACAATTATTTCGGATAAACCTAATGCTACAACCATCCGTAAAAGTGGTTCAATCACTTTGTGGTCATCACCTGCAAACTCAACCATAAATGGATGAATGAGAGATAATCTAACACCAATATTCTTAAAGTTTGGAGTTCTTTCAGGTATTAAATGGTCTCCAACTTGAACTAATTCGTCAATAGTTTCATCATAGGATAACTCTATATGAACCATATAATCAATGTTGGAAATATTCAAAGGAAATTTTTTGTGGTATGATTTATAAACTTCTTTTAGCGAAGGCTCTTCAAACCTGTCTGGAATTGGCTTAGTAATAATATTTTGAACATCCCGAGAGATGTTGTTTTGAATTTTTTCAGTAGTATTGTCTACTACTTTCTTAGAGACTTTCTGGTAATTCTTTGCACTCTCTCGAACCCTGTATTTATCGGCCTGCTTTAAAATGGGAAGAGATTTTTCACTTTCTAATTCTTCCTTCAAAATTTCCAAAAAGGCTTCCATATTATCATCCCATTGAAAACCATCTTTTGTATGACTTACCTTAAAACCTTCAAGATGCAATTCTCCAAAAAGCCGTTTATACCTATGACTACCCAAAGAGCCTGATAAAGCGGGTGGCCTAAACCCTTCATCATTATCTGCACTTCCTTCTATTACTCTCCCTCTTCTAAATAAAGCAAATCCGCTATCGCTCACGGACATTGTTTCCATAATGGCAACAAATCCTTTGGCTTTTAATTTCCCTCCTTTATGGTCATCACCAAAGTCAAAATCAACTTCTTGCTTCCAATTAATATTTTCTTCTTCAGGAGTTTCATAATAAGCAGTATTTAAGATTTTTGGAGACTTATAAGTTAATTTTTCTCCATTAATGTATAAGTCTAAAATATCCTTCCTGAAAAAATCTCTGTAAATACTTGCCAAATGCCTTTTTACCTTCCCAAGACCTCTTCTTACAGGCATTTTCTCCTCAATCCCATATAGCGTGATTAAGGTATAGTGAGAATCAGGATTGGCGGACTTTGTGTCAATTTGTAGTTCTTGAATTTTATCTTCTACAATTTTTGAAATATCAAAAACTACTGTCCGTTCAACATTTTCATTAATTGCTTTTGTTTTAACCTGCCATTTGTTGGAAAACCAACAAGCTGCAGATTTCATTCCCATACCAAATTCTGAAAGTCGAGTATTGTCAGGTGGTAGTTCAGCGGTTCTGAATGCTCTTTGGTAATCACTTGAATGAATTCCTGCGGCATTGTCTTTTATATTGATTCTGCCGTTATTGGTATCAAATTCAATATCGACTCTTAGCTTAAAGTTATCGCCTTCAATCTTCTTTAATTCTTCTTCATTTTTCAAATAGCTGTCAATGGCATTATCAACAAATTCAGCTAATGCATAATAAGATTTGTAATTGAGGTGCTTTAAAACAGAAAGAATTGTTACACCTGGGCGGATGTTTACATTATTTAATTCTTTCATAGCTTAATTCACTTGTTTCATTGGAATCTATTTGTATTCCGTTAATTACTTTTTTAGCACCATTTAGTTTTAAAACTTTGGGTTGTGTCTTTATGAGTTTTTCTGCAATTAATTTGACTATTTTAGAATTGACCGCATTTCCCAAAGCCTTAAAAGCAGCATTGTCGTTTTGAGGTAATGAAATTCCTTCCAAAGATTGCAGTTTTAAGCCTTCTTCTTTAGTTATGTATCGTTTTTGCCAACCGATGATTGGAATCTGCGTATTAGTACAAACAAGCGAAGGAAAAAAATCAGCTTTTTTTACTCTAATTCCCGAAGCTCTAAATTGGATAATATAATTATTTATGTTTCTTTCTCCGTCGCCAACGTTCCATTCCAATTTTTGCCAACTTTGAGAAGGATATTTAGCAATTTCAGCGACAACATCGCTAATGTGCTTTTTATGGTCATCGTAAAAATCTCTGCTTTGCTTTATGTATCGTTGTTTCCAATCAGGGAATTTTCGCGTAACCCTTGCATAACTTGGCAAATTGTGTAGTTGCTCTTTTTTGGTCATTTCAAGCGTCAATTGTTTGCCAAAGTTCCCTTTGTAATTGGCTAATTCATATTTTGGCATCTTACTTGGCGGAGTTGAATCATAAGGGTAGGTAGCTCCAAACTCCATTCCCCAAATTGGAAAGCCGGGTAGTTTGGTTTCATTTGGAATTTGGTCAATGAATGTTTGCCAAAGTTTGAGACACTCTTGGTTTGCCTTCGGCAATTCCTTGAACAATTTTGGCTTTTCTTCAATAAATTGATGAATGTTAATGAAATTTGATTTTTGATTGTCTATTTCGTCAAATGAAAAATGGTCAAGTCCAATTAATGACCCAACAATAAAAATTCTTTTTCTGTGTTGGGGAACTCCAAAATCTTGAGGAGAATAAATTTGGTTATTAACTTCATATCCTAAACTTGCAAGTTTTTCGTGCATATAATTCCAAGTTTCCTCATTGTCGTGTTGTCTGATGAACGGAACATTTTCAAGTATGAAAAATTTTGGTTTTCTAAATTCAAGGATTTTTGCTATTTCGTCAAACAAGGTTCCTCTATCATCGTCACGACCTAATTGTTTACCTGCTTTTGAGAATGGTTGACACGGAAATCCTGCACATAAAATATCGTGTGGAGGAATAGTTTCTATTTCTTTATCAACTATTTTTTTAATGTCACCTTGGGCTTCAATTCCCCAATTTGTTTGATAAACATTTCGCAGAGTTGGGTCGAGTTCACTTGCAAACACACATTCGTGTCCAAGTTCGTGTAAGGCTTTATGAAAGCCACCAAGTCCTGCAAAAAGGTCAATAAATTTTAATTTCAATTTCTCCATTATTTATTTTGGCTCTCCGTTAATAAATCTCTCACATCAACTTTGAGTAATTCGGCTATCTTGTATAAATCTTCTATGCTCGGTTGTCTTCTGTTTTGGGCATACGAGTTGACTATATTGTAACTCCTTCCCGAGTGTTCTGCAAACTAAACTAGATTAAAATTTTATTTTTTTAGAATCTTTTTTATACGGTTTATTTTTTGAATTACTTTAAGTGGTATACTTCAACCTGCTAAAATAAATAAGATTTCCGGTAATCTCAATAAGTGAGCGTAAAAACAATTATTATATTTTGAAGTGCTGGCAAGAAATAATTTTTTCGGTTTTTGAATGGTTATTTTTTGAGTTGACAAATACTGAATGTTGTGCTTGTATGGCTGGCTTTTCAGATTTCAGAGAATTGGAGCTATCGTTCTTGTACAACCTCATTTGTAACCAAATGGCTAAAAACACATCCAAAGTGTGAACAAAAAAACGATTGGATATGGGTTTTATATTTCCGTACAGAGTTAAAGTCTTGAATGTTGAAACTATCAACGAGAACGTTATTCTTTTAAAAATTGAAAAGCCTTTTAGGTTTGAATTTGAACTTGGACAAGTGGTTGATCTAAGTATTTTTAAACCGGGTTTTGAACTTTCCGTGGCTTCATTTACAATTGCCAATACTCCGGCGGAGGATCATTTGGAGTTTATAATAAAAGTGTATCCTCGAAAAGGACTTACGGAGGCAATCTCAAAACTTCAACCAAATGAAATAGTGCAAATATCTTCTCCGTGGAATTCTTATGCATATAAAGGCAGTGGTACCTTTATTGCCGCAGGCGCTGGAATTACAGCTTTTTTTCCCATCTTCGAAACTATTGCAGATAACGGTGTTGACGTGAAACGGGAGCACAGTTTAATTTATGCAGACAAAAGTAAGAGCGATGTGCTGTTCTACAAAAGATTGAAGGCTATGTTCAATAACAAGCTATCGCTAATTTTAAGTAGGGTAAAATCTAGAAATATTACTTTCGGGAAAATTGATGAGGATTACCTTTCCAGTAGAATCTGCAATACAGAGCAATACTTCTACATCTGTGGACCAAGAAACTTTGAAAAAGATGTTAAATCGCATCTGGTAACAATTGGCGTTAAACGACGAAATATTCAAACAGGCTACAATATCTAATTTTTTGTCACGACTGTAGTTCGTATCAGAAATTACGCTACTTCGTAAAGTCTTTGTTCAGTTCATTTTATGCTTCCTATAATGACTTCAACGTGTGAAATTTTTTCATAATCACAAAATGATCTGTGATTTTTTGTAACCCAACAGTAGTTTATTAATCTAAAGTTAAAGAATCTCAACCCCGAATTGATTTCCGCATCAGGGGAAGTTTATCAATTCACAAATAAAAACTAAAGATTATGAAAAAACAATTTATGATTTCTACGTTGTTAATAGCTGTAATTGCTTCGCTTGGCCTTTATAGTTGTAGTAATGATGACGACGATACTGGTCGCTTGGCTCCGGGTGAAGGCAGTTTAAACTTGCCTCCGTTGGACGCGCAGTTGGTAGCAGAAGGAAAAGAAATATTTAGATACGACACTTTTGGCGATGAATCATTTTGGACAGATGTGCTACAAATGAATGAAGTTGTGGAAGCTGCAGTAAGCCCAAATACCGCCTTGGCTGTGGGCTTAAAAGTAGACGCAGAGGCTTTGCCACCCGCTGTTGTTGAAGCAATACAAAATGGACAAGTTGATTTAGACGACCCCCAAACCACGCTTGTTTTATTACAATTAAATGCCGTTGTTGGGGTACAGGGCGAAGTGAGCCAAAATACCGATGGTACTTTAAAGTTGGATAGAATGGGTATTACTTGCGCGCTTTGTCACTCAACTGTTGATGACTCTTTTGCTCCTGGAATAGGAAGCCGTTTAGACGGGTGGCCGAATAGAGATTTAGACCCCGGTTTAATTATCTCTCTGTCTCCAGCTTTAACCCAAGCTCAGAAAGACGTTTACGCTTCGTGGGGCCCTGGAATATACGATCCTAGATACAGTAATGATGGTCTTAATAACCCAGTGGTTATTCCGCCCGCGTATGGATTATATGGCTTGCCGAAAGCAATTTTTACTGGTGATGGCGATGTTGAACACGAACCTGCAGGACCAGTTGCGTATTGGAATAGATATGTGGCCGTTACCCAAATGCGTGGTCATGGATATTTTGCAGATCCGCGTCTAAATTTGGAAGTAGATCACAGAGAAGGTGATGATTTAGTAACCGATAAACTTCCGGCTTTACAGGAGTATCAATTCTCAATTTCGGCTCCAACGCCACCAGTTGGTTCTTTTGATGTGGCCGCGGCTACTCGAGGAAAAGAACTTTTCTCAGGAAAAGCACAATGTGCAACTTGCCACTCCGGACCATTGTTTACCGATGTTGTTGATGGTGGAAAATTACACCCTCAAAGTGCGTCTGTAGCACCAGATAAAGATTATGTGAAACGATCTGCTACCAAACAATGGAGAGTTACCCCATTAAAAGGTATTTGGCAACACCCACCGTATTTCCACGATGGTTCCGCAGCAACTTTGGCTGATGTAGTGAATAGATATAATGAAGTAAATAATCTCGCCTTAACGGGGTCAGAAAAGGATGATCTTACTGAATATCTGAAATCACTATAAAAATATGCTAAGTACACTATAAACTTAGCCTTTTTAGAATTATTTTTTTCACATGCATCTCTTTTAGAAGAATCTATCCCCAGTTAAACTAACTTCTAAGGAGGTGCATTGTTTAAAAATGCAAGCTATTTTTTAAAGGATTAAAAAATTTGAACATTAGAAATGATTTCAAACGCATTGCCACGCTTACAAAAAATATTGTTCTCCACCCGAACTATGACAGTGCTTTTGCTGCTATATGGTATTTCCATGGCTGTGGCAACTTTTGTGGAAAATGATTTCGATACGCCCACCGCAAAAACACTAGTTTACAATGCAACTTGGTTCGAAATTCTGATGCTTTGGCTGATACTCTTATTTGTTGCAAATATTAAAACTTACAACCTTACAAGACGAGAAAAGTGGCCAATACTGGTATTTCACTTGGCGTTTATTTTTATGTTTATTGGAGGCGCAATTACACGCTACGTTAGTTTTGAAGGGCAAATGCCAATAAAGGAAGGGCAGACCACCAACGAAATTATTAGCGACCTCACTTATTTCAAACTCAACGTCAGCGATGGAAATAAAACGCGCGTCTATGACAAGAACCCATATATGATGTCTTACTTTAATGCCAAAGACACCAAATGGCCATTCAAAAGAACTTTCGAACAAAATTATCGGTTTGACGACAAGGTTATTTCTTTAAAAACCCTAGACTATATTCCACTGGCTAAAGATTCCCTTCAAATAACCGAATCGGGAAAGAAGATGCTCAACATCGTAACCATAGGGAAAGGCAGTAGGGTAAATAATTATATTTCCGAAGGTGAAATCAAAAACATTGACGGTACCATTTTCAGTTATAACAGCCCAGTTCAAGATGCGGTTCAACTAAGGGAAAAGGATAGCGTTTTAATGCTTACCCTCCCAACAGATGGGCGATACATGTCTATGGAAGGGCAGCAAAAGGGCGTAATAACTGATACTACATTGTTGGCGCAACAATCGGGAAATATTAAAGCGAATGAAACGGATACGCTGAATCACAGAACACTTTACACGGTAAGCAACACTAATTTTATTATTCCCGAAAGTGCTTTCAACGGAAAAATGGTTTATTACAAAGGCGATAAAAACAACCCGATGGACAAAAATCTTTTGGAGGTTATTCAAGTAGAATTAAGATCGGGCAACGAAATTGATACATTATTGATAAAAGGTGGAAAAGGCGTTACCGAACTAAACAAAACTTTAAAAATTAATGGGCTAGATGTCTCTTTGGGATTTGGATCGAAGATTCTTAAAACGGAATTTGAATTGCGTTGCGACGATTTTCTGTTGGAACGCTATCCGGGATCAAATAATCCATCATCTTATGAAAGTAAGATAACGGTCATTGATAAAGGTTCAGAAAAACGACATCATATTTATATGAATAACGTTATGGATTACCGCGGTTATCGGTTCTTTCAAGCGAGCTACTTCCCAGATGAAAGTGGAACTATTCTTTCTGTAAATGCTGACTGGTGGGGAACAACCGTAACCTATTTTGGGTATTTCCTGCTGTTTGCAGGAATGTTTTTCACCCTATTTTGGAAAGGAACTCATTTCTGGAATTTGAATAATTCATTAAAGAAAATGCATAAAAAAAAGTTTGTGGTTCTGCCTTTGCTATTTCTCTTTGGAATTGGTACAAATTCCAGTTTTGCCCAGAATAGTATTGGGGAAACAAGTGACACTACAACCGTATTGGAACAAAAGGTTGGCCCAAACGCTCAGTTCGCAAAACTCAACGAACTAGGATCGAACCGGATAATAGACTTAAATCATGCTGAAAAATTCGGACGGCTTTTAGCACAGGATTTTCAAGGTCGCATTAAACCTATAAATACGCATGCGCTGGAATTGCTCAGAAAAATTCACAAAAAAGATAACTATCAAAAAGGAAATGTTACCATTTCACCCGAACAATGGTTTATTTCTATGCAAGTAGATCCTGGGTATTGGGCCAATGAACCTTTAATTAAAGTAGGCCTTAAAGGAGGCGACAAACTTTTAAAGGAAACCGGTGCCAATGCAGAAGGTTATACTTCATATTCCAATCTAGTAGACCCGAATACTGGAATTTTTAAATTGGAAGAACAGGATAACAAATCTTTCAGCAAACGAAAAGCAGACCAGTCTAAATATGACAAAGCCGTTATTGAGGTAACCGAACGTTTCAATATTTTTAGCAGTATTGCTTTTGGGTATTATACCAACATCATTCCTGTAAAAAATGATCCAGCACAAACTTGGAGAAGCTGGATTTATAGCGCTGAAGAAAACCCGGTAGCGATAGACGAGACGGCTTATGCACTGTTAACCCCTTATTTTGATGGCGTAAAAGAAGGCTTGAAAACCGAAAACTGGAACAAAGCCGATAAGAGTATTAAAGCCATAAGTGAATTTCAGCAGACTTGGGGAAAAGCCATTGTGCCGTCGGCTTCAAAAGTTAATTTGGAAATTCTCTATAATCGTCTCAACGTTTTCTTTTGGCTGATGATAGCGTACAGCATGTTGGGTATGTTTATGGTCATACTTGGTTTTGCCGAAGTATTTTCGTCGGGATCAAAATATAATAATATAATTCGCCTCTTAACCAAAACACTCTTGAGATTGATGGTTTTAGCCTTGACCATTCAAGTCACTGCTTTAGGAGTTCGCTGGTACCTTTCGGGACACGCTCCTTGGAGTAACGGTTATGAGGCGATTGTATTTATTTCGGGAATTGGGGTGCTTTCCGGATTGCTGCTTTACAAAAATAGAAATGCGTTTATTCCAGCAGCCGGAGCTTTAGTAGCCATGATTATGATGGGGTTTGCACACGGTGGGTCTATGCTGGACCCGCAGATTACACCTTTGGAACCCGTTCTAAAATCGTACTGGCTTATGGTTCACGTGGGCATCATTACCTCTAGTTATGGCTTCTTTGGTTTGTCTGCTGTGTTGAGTGCTATTTCGTTAATACTGTTCAGTGCTAAACCCACTAAAAAAATTAAAAATGCCATCAAGGAATTAACGATAGTCAACGAAATGGCTTTAACCGTTGGCATTTTTGCGCTTGCCGTGGGCACTTTTTTGGGAGGAATGTGGGCCAATGAAAGCTGGGGAAGATATTGGAGCTGGGACCCCAAAGAAACCTGGGCATTTATTTCGGTTATATTTTACGCGGTGGTTTTACACCTGCGATTAGTACCGAAACTTAGAGGGAAACTGATTTTTAATATCGTCAGCCTTTGGGCTATATGGTCTATTATATTTACTTATTTCGGGGTGAATTACTATCTGTCCGGATTACATTCCTATGCCGCTGGCGACCCTATGCCAATTCCCGCGTGGATATATATTACAGTCGCGGGAATGCTCGTTTTATCTTTTATAGCTTATTTTAGAAATAAAGCGAATAAGAAACATAAATTAGTTTAGTGAAAAGGTGCCGAAATATTCACGTGCAGATTGCACTTTTCGGATAAAAATTATTTATGTATTGAATTTAGAAATCTGTTCTTCATTTTATTCTTCGCAAATTTTCCGCCGAAAAAAGTAGTTGAGGTTGTACTGTTGTTGTCTTTAACCCCACGCGAAGCTACACATAAATGATTGGCTTCAATATAAATTGCAATATCGTCAGTTTGTAAAAGCTCTTTAAATTTTTCGCCAACCTCCATAGTAAGTCGTTCTTGTATCTGCGGTTTACTGGCAACAAATTGCGCAATCCTATTAATTTTTGACAATCCTATTACCCTGTCTTTAGGAATATATGCCACGGCAGCTTTTCCGAAGAAAGGCACAAAATGATGTTCGCAATAGGAGTAAACCGTGATGTTATCTACAAGAATCATTTCTTTATAATTACTCGTATTTTCAAAAAAAGAAACCTTTGGAAAATTGTTTTGGTCCAGTCCTTTAAAAACATCGTTCACATACATTTTTGCTACTCTTTCTGGAGTTTTTTGCAAACTTGGATCATCGAGGTCTAGACCCAATGTTTCCATAATCTTTGAAAAGTGATATTTTATGGCATCCATTTTTTCAGTATCACATTTTGCTTTATTGCTAATGTGTACCGAACTGTGTGGTAATACCATGGCATCCAGATTTTCTTCACCGTTAATTTTCATTTCTTATATAAATTATTTTGAATTGATTTTTATTTATCGACTTAGCATTTGCTTTTGCGCTCCTATTTAGATGCCCAGAAACGACGGTGGTTACAAAATGTAACCGAAAAAGACTTTAGGCATCTAAACTAAAACAGACCTTTTATGAATACGAATACAATTGAACAAAAAGAACCAACCGAAGCGATAATTATAGAGAAAATCCTCGATGGACAAGTGGAATTGTTCGAGATACTAATGCGCCGTTACAACGAATTATTATACAGAACAATAAGAAGCTATATTACTATTGAAACCGATGCAGAAGATACCATGCAAGACACCTATATAAAGGCTTTTCAAAAACTGTATCAATTTAAAAACGAAGCAAGGTTTTCAACTTGGCTCATTCGAATAGGAATAAATGAAGCCTTACAGCGAAAGCGAAAAGCAAACAGATATCAAACTGTTGCCATACAACAGGAAGATAAAGTATTACAAATTGAAGATCGCAATATAATGGATCCCGAACGCAAAACTATGTATAAAGAATCGTCATATTTTATAGAAAAGGCAATAGACACGCTACCCGAAAAATATAAAATTGTCTATATGCTAAAAGAGGTGGAAGGCATTGGAATTTCTGAAATTTCTAGCAGCTTAGACCTTTCAAATAGCAATGTTAAAGTGCGCTTGCACAGAGCTAGAATTATGTTGCGAGACTCAATATTAAACCTTACAGACCATTCAACTATTTTTGACTTTGGCAATTCAAAATGCGATACAATTGTTGCTAATGTAATGGATTATATTTTTAAAATGCATCCGTATCATTAAAAGGATACCATTAAATGCTATATATTTTCAATGAAAGGAATCTGTCTGGAACCAGAGGTTTTTGTATTGCATATTTTAAAAATAAAATAAAAAAAAATATATAGAGATTGCCAAATTATTATATAAAACTATGAGTTTGTTTTTCAGTAAAATAAAACGGATTTTTAATTTGGGTTTCCTATTTGTTGGCATGGTTAGCTATGGACAGATTACTTATACCGGAATTGTAGTAGATCAGGATAAACAGCCACTATCAGGAGTGGAAATTAGGTTGGAGAAATATCCTTCAATAGGTACGACGAGCGATTTTCAAGGGCGTTTTAAAATTGATTTAGAATCTGAAACACAGGTAAAAATAACGCATTTGGGATATAAGACGTTAATCTTAACACTTTCCGAAAAATTTACCACTATTATACTTGAATTGGACTCGGAACTTTTGAACGAAGTTGTTATTTCGGCAAGCCGCGAGCAACAAAGTAGGCGCGATATTCCAGGGGCTATTAGTGTGCTGAGTGCAACTACTATTGAAAACACTAAAACTGTAGAGCTAGAGCAGCTTGTTAATCAGGTGCCCGGTGTCTTTATGTCTGCTTCTACCGTGGCGAGCAATGAAGAACATATGATGGCCGTCCGTTCTCCAATTACCACAAAGGCACTTTTTCTCTATTTGGAGGATGGTCTTCCCATTAGGCCAACGGCAGTATTTAACCACAATGCTCTTTTGGAAATGAACGGAACATCTTTTCAAAGAATAGAAGTTTTAAAAGGACCTTCATCCAGTATATATGGCAGCGATGCCATTGGAGGAAGTTTTAATTTTATAACCAAATCTCCAAGTAGAGATTTCCGTTCAAGCGTGGGATTTGAAATAAATGATATGGGTCTTAAACGTTACGAACTCGAAATGTCACAATTTACCAATGAAGATTTTGGGTTTTATTTTGGGGGACATTATGTAGAAAGAAAGAACGGGCCAATGGCGCACAGCGATTATGAAAAATTTGCGCTCACGTTTAAAACTGTCCATCACCTAAGCAACACGACAACTTGGACCAATGTCATTGATTTAATCGATTATCGCTCAGATTCTAATGGCGACTTGAGTACTGAAGATTATAAAAATGGAAACTACGAAAGCGATCAGACTTTTACTGAAAGAGTAGCTAAAAGTTTTCGCTTCAGAAGTACGCTCTCTAAAACATGGTCTTCAAAAAATAAGACGAACTTGAATTTTATTTTTAGAAATAATGAACTTGGCCAAATACCTTTCTATAGAATAACCCAGTTTAAAAAAGATGGCCAGTTAACCGGAAAGGCAATAGGCGAAATAAATTCCGATAAGTTTAGGAGTATAGTAGGCTTGATACAACATAAATTAAATTTCGATTTTAAAAAATCCTCGCTAATTCTTGGAGCGTCCTTGGATTATACGCCACAAGAATACATTGCCAACCCAATAGATATAATTGTGGACACAGAGACTGGACAGAATTTAGACTATCAACTAAACCCAGGTAAATTTATATTGAATTATACCGCTGATATTAGCAATTACGCGGGTTATCTTCAATACGAAATTTCTCCAATACCTGCTTTAAAAATAACAACTGCCTTGCGTTACGATAAGTTTGAATACAATTATAACAATCTAATTGAAACAAGCGCTGGCGCAAAAGACACTTATTCAACTTACAATCACTTTTCTCCAAAACTTGGTGTAAACTATAATTTTTCTAGTACTCTCGGTACTTATACCAGTTACTCAAACGGGTTTACGCCGCCTCAAGCATCAGATCTATACCGCAATAATTTTGTGGAAACGGGAGGCAATATTTTTGAACTTAAACCGAGTACGTACCACAACTTTGAAGTTGGAGGCTACTATCAGCCAAGTTTTAAGTTTAAATTTGATTTGTCGTTATATCTACTAAATGGAGAGAATACGTTGGTTAGTTTACGTGATGAAAGCGACAATTTTTTTAATGCCAATATAGGGTCAACACAATCGATGGGAATTGAATATGGTTTTAAATATCAGTTTCTCCCGCAGTTTTCAATAGCGCATAACGGTAGTTTCGCATCCCATCGATACATTGATTTTTTTGATCGTGGCGTAGACTATTCCCACACTGAAATGGCTGCCGCACCAAAAATTTTAGGCCAATCTCGCCTGAATTACACCCCAACATATTTAAATGAATTAACAATTGGACTAGAATACGAACTTGTTGGCGGCTACAAGACCAGTTTTGAAGGTCAGGCTGTTACGAATGAAAATTTGCCAACTACAGCAACCTATCCCGGTCATCATGTTTTTAATTTGAGTGCGCTATACAGAACCAAAAAAATTGAATTATGGGGGCATTTATTGAATGTTTTTGATACTCTTTATGCAGTCCGTTCAAGTTACAATGTGTTTCGAAAGGAGAACACATTTACCGTAGGTAGTCCGCGTGCCTTTCACTTTGGTATTAAGTATCATTTATAAAGCTGGGGTTATTGAAAGCGAGGTTTAACCACTTACTTTGAAATTATTTTTTATGAAAAGGAACCTTAAGTTGCACCAATGGTTGATGAAATGGCATTTTATTTCTGGAATTATTATTCTCCCTTTTGTCTTGATGCTATCAGTTACCGGATTTATATATCTTTTCAAGAATACGTATGAAAGCCCACAGATAAGTGATTTTCGGTATGTAGATGTAAAAAATGAGCGACTCACCTTTCAGGAGCAATGGGAAATTGCTGGAAGGAATAGTGATGCCAAACCACATTCCATAATTATTTCTGGTAAAACAGATGAAGCAACTGAATTTATTTCAGGAAAATTCGCAAATGTTTCTCATCTATTTGTTAATCCTTACAATGGAGCCATCACTGGGAAATTTTTCGAGAATGATAGCCCAATGGGGCAAATTCGTAAAATGCACGGATCATTGTTTCTGGGTGTTTGGGGAGGCAGAATTATCGAGTTTGTTGGCAGCTGGTTATTCGTAATGCTACTAACGGGAATTTACATTTGGTGGCCAGTTAGGAAGTGGAGTGTATTTGGTTTTTTTATTCCGAGGATAAAGCAGGGGAGACGTACATTTTTCAGAGATATTCATGCAATTACCGGTTTTTGGATTTCTATCTTACTCTTAATGATTTTGGCTGGAGGATTACCTTGGACGGAAGTTTTCGGAAATAATTTTAAACGCCTCCAAAAAGTTACTAACACGGGTTATCCTGCTACTTGGGACGGGCAAGGATTGAAATCGCTGCCTACTGAAAATTCATTGTCACTTGATGAGATGATCCTGATTGCAAAAGAGCACCCATTACCAGGAACAGTGAGTTTAGCTTTTCCTAAAGGGAAGGAGGGAATTTATAGCCTATCAAACACCTATTACAAGGATCTGAATGCCCAAAAAATTATTCATTTTGATCAATATTCTGGCAAGTTATTATTACAGCATAGTTGGTCTGATGTGGGAGTTTTAATGCGCGGTAGAATGTGGTTTATGGCTTTTCACCAAGGTCAACTTGGCACTTGGAACTTTCTAATTATCGCATGCACTGCTTTCTTATTGTTTATTATGAGCCTTTCGGCTATTATTTCATATCTATTGCGAAAACGAAAGGGAAAGCTGGAGATTCCTATTGTACCCTCCAATTTTTTCCCAGGAAAAATTATTTTCTTAGTAATCGCAATCCTTGGACTTATTCTACCTTTATTTGGATTGAATATATTGCTTATTGTCTTAGTCAGTAGATTGTCAATGTCTAAATCACTTTTAAAAACTATCTGATCTATTTTTATCATATGTTTATTTTTTTTAGATACTTTCAATTATCACATTCTTAGGTAAAAGGCATGGAAAATAGTTAACGACTCAGTTGCTTCAAAGCATAAGGTTTAATAAGTACCGTATAAAATTTTTGCCGATGATCTATTTAGGAATGATTGGAGTTTGGCAGATAATCATTCTGTCACTTGTAGGTGTTTTCATTTTATCCACCTTGCTTGCTTTAATAGATATATTGAAAAATGAGTTTCCCAGAAACAATAAAATCGTTTGGATTCACGTAGTTCTTCTCGGTAGTTTTTTTGGAGCTATTTTGTATTTTCTTATAGGCAGAAATCAAAAGATCAAACATTATCATAAATAGAGATAGTCAATTTCAGAAATTACTAAAATAAAAAACGTTTATTTAATTTGTTTCAAATTATATTTTCTGGAATATTTCACTTAAAAACCAACGCTACAAGGTAGATTGCCCTTATCTTTAAAGCTTTTCATTTTCATATGAGACAGACGCTATTCAATTTAATTAAAAAACTAGTGTCTTTTCTAAGACATACTTTTAGAAAAGACAATCCCAAACTTCCTTATATACTTATCGCGTTGGCTGCGTTAATTCTTGTAATCGCGGGAACCAATATTTTTATTGAATTGACCGAAACATTGAGGGAAGACGAATTGTCTCAGTACGATCAGCTTATTTCAGATTTTGTTATTTCATTCCGTTCCCCGGCACTAACCGAGTTTTTTATATTTGTAACAAATATAGGCGATGTTTACGGCTATTTAGTCATGTTTGCCATTGCTATTCTGGCATCAATTCTTTATTTTAAAAATTGGAAATACATTTTACAAACGATTTTTGTTTTATTGTTAGCCTCTATTTCAAACGTTTTATTAAAACGATTGGTAGATCGCGCACGACCGGGAGCCGAACATTTGGTAGTTGTAGAAACATTAAGTTATCCCAGCGGGCACGCCATGAGTGCCATGGCCTTTTACGGCTTTTTAATTTATCTTTTTTACAGATTTAAAATAAACCGATGGATAAAATATGTAATTACTATTTTCTTAATTACTGTTATCCTGAGTATCGGTATTAGCCGAATTTATCTCGGAGTACACTATCCTTCCGATGTTGCAGGTGGGTTTATTGCTGGTTTAATCTGGGTGTTTTTCTGTATTTTACTCTTTAATCTGGCCGAGGTATTTAGAAGAGACCCGAAGGTATAATTACTGAGTTGTTTTTATAGTTGAAACTTTACTGCGCAATTTCCGACCTACATTTAAACACAAACGTTTTCACTGAAATACTAACTGAAATAAGATAGTAGATATAGCGTTAAAGTATAAAATTGAACTGAAATTATACTTGCACAAAAAACCAAATTTTCACTTTCAAAAAGTCTCCGTCTTATTACAATTTCAACTGATTTTTATAAACTAAAAAAATGACCAAAAAAAGAATATTACAATTTGCAGGGTTGGCAGTATTTGCCATGATGCTTTTAATTTTCTTTTCTAATTATACAATTACAAAAGCGACTAAAAATAAAACATTCTCAAATGTTTCCACGATTCAAAAAAATAGGGTAGGCTTGCTTTTGGGTACCGCAAAATATTATAAAGACGGCGGAATTAACCTGTATTTTCAATATAGAATAGATGCTGCCGTTGCACTTTATAACAACAATAAAATCGATTTTATTTTAGTAAGTGGCGACAATCGAGCGCTTAATTATAACGAACCCATAACTTTTAAAAACGAATTGATAAAGCGTGGAATTCCTGAGGAAGTAATCTTTTTAGACTATGCAGGATTCCGAACATTAGACTCGGTGGTACGGGCGAAAGCAGTTTTTGGGCAAACTAATATTACAATTATTTCGCAGCAATTTCATAATGAAAGAGCTATTTATATTGCCCAAAAAAACGATATTGCCGCCATTGGTTTTAATGCGAAGGATGTTGAAGGAACATACGGCTTAAAAGTGAAATTAAGAGAGTACTTTGCCCGAACAAAAGCATTTTTAGATATAATTTTTCACGTTGAACCCAAATTTTACGGCGAAGCAATTGAAATTAAAAAAGCTGAAAAAGTAGATTCAATTATAAAAGCTGATAGTCTTGAAATTATCCAACCAAACAATGAACATTAACTATATAGACGAACAATCGTTTACAAATCGCGATTTTTTAAAAAAGCCACTACCAATTGCTGAATACGAATACTGCACTTTCAGCAATTGTAGTTTTTCAAACAGCTTGCTTTCCGAAATCAAATTTTCAGAATGCCAGTTTTTTGAATGTAATTTCAGCAATGTTACTTTGGCAAACGTTTCTTTTCAAAATGTAAAATTTAAAAACTGTAAAATGCTCGGCTTGCATTTTGATGCTTGTAATCAATTTGGATTTGCCGCAATTTTTGAAGACTGCCAATTAGATCATTCAATTTTCTATAAAGTGAAATTGAACAGAAGTGCCTTTATAAATTCGCAATTAAAAGGGGTCGATTTCAGTGAAGCAGATTTAAAAAAATCGAAACTCATAGGCTGTAACTTGCAAGATGCTACTTTTCAAAATACAAATTTGGAAATGGCAGATTTAAGAAATGCCACCAATTATTCCATAAACCCCGAACAGAACCGAGTAAAGGGCGCAAAGTTTTCTTTGGCTGAGGTCGTGGGACTTTTGGATAAATATCAGGTTAAGATTGAGCGGTGATTATATTTACCCCAAGAGGCTACTGTAAAGCTCGGTTTCTCTATAAGGAAATGTAATTTTATATTTTTGAAATTGCCACAACTTTTTGGTGAACGGAATACGAAGAAAGAAGAATACTTTTGGTTTGGTGCCGGCCCGAAAATGATTGTACTTATTGCACACTGTACTTAGTCAAGAGGCTTATTTATAAATACTTAAAAACACAAAACACCGTCACAAACTTGTAACGGTGCTTCGTAATATTTCTTTTACAAATTACTTCTTAATAAATCGCTGCGTTTTTATAACATTATTATCGTAGATTTTTAGAATGTAGTTTCCTGCAGCTAGCCTTGAAACGTCAATAGCATTTAAACTTACTTTGGCGTCCTTTACTTTTTTTCCTTGAACATCAAAAATTGAAAAGGCGGGGTTTGTAAAACCGCTTAAATTACCAAGGTTTAAAATGCCTTCCGTTGGATTTGGGTAAAGAATTAAATTGTTCACCAAATTTTCCTCGAGTCCGAGAATTGTAGAGCCTTCCACCACAGAAATTACTTGATCAACAGTTACATTTTCTAAAGTATCTACAATGCCAGACGGCCAAGAAATTGTGAGCGTCGTAATCTCGGTATCTGCCCCCAATCCGAAATGGGTGTTAAGCGTGCTCATGTATTTAAAACCTTCGCCACTACGCACTTCACGAATTTGTGTTCCTAAATTTGAAGTGATAGAAACGCGAGCACCAATACCATTAATATTGCTTTCCACGCCAATGGTGTTAATAGTTATCCAATGGTTTGCGTTGGCGTCGTTGTAATAAATATTTCCGCCAGTAAATGAATCGATAAATCCATCGTTATTTAAATCGCCCAAAGATCCATTGTTATTTGGAAGCGCGTGGGAAACCAAAGTAAAGGTTAAATCGCCATTGTTTAAAAGTATATTTCCATTAGAAGCAATATCTACAAAACCATCATTATTAAAATCGTAGCTGCAATTTTCAATGCCCGTAATTGTTAAGGCGTGTATTCCTGTAGAAGCAGAAATATCGGTGAACGTACCGTCGCCATTATTTCTATTTAATTTATGGGTAAAATTGCTGTCGCTACTTCCTATAAATACATCTAAAAAGCCATCGTTGTCAAAATCTGCCCAGGTTGCAGACCAAGTTTGCATCTCGTCTTTTAATCCGGTAGCATCCCCAACTTCCACGAAATTACCAGCACCGTCATTTTGATAAATTTGATTTTCACTTCTTTCATTCACATCTCCATTTACATTACACTTGGCAATAAACACATCCATATCGCCATCATTGTCATAATCTATCCAAACAGAGCCGTAGTTTCCTCCTGTAGGGAAATCGCCAATATCTCCTTGATGAAATGTGAACGTTCCGTCGCCGTTGTTAATGTAATAAACACTTGGTGCCACATCGTGACAAACAAAAGCGTCTAAATGACCATCGTTGTTAATATCTACAAAATTGGAACGCTGCGAAAAAACATATTCCGGAAAAGAAACTTCTTCATAGGCAGTGCCATTGTTTTTTGCTCTCATAAAAGTAACCCCTGAGGTTCCTCCATAAAGTAAATCTACAAAACCATTTTTATCAAAATCTGCTGCGGCGAGGCTCCAAGAAGGAGTGTTGGCCGTTGGTGAAGTAGTGATATTCGTTTCAACAAAACTCCCGTCTGCCTGTTGATAGTGTATTTGAATATTGGTAGCAGTGACTGAAACTAAATCGTCTAAAAAATCACCATTCATATCAACTGCGGCACGCTCTGCACCTGTGGTTGAAATAGGGGATGAGGTAAACGAGACTTGTGCTTTTACGAAACCAATACATGCGAGAATTAAAATTATAGTTAGTGTTTTTTTCATGAGTAAAATATTAATTGGTTAGTTGCAAGGTTCGGTTAATGAGTTTATCCATTCTTCTAAAACAGGAAGAAACGCTTCATCTGCTAAAGAACGCCCAATCATAGGCATTGCATATTCTTCTAAGGTGGTTGCTACTCTAAAATATAAAATTGAATTTTCGGCATCGCCCGGGCTTATGAGTTTAGCACCATCATATCCCGGAACTTGAAGATCCGGATCTATGCAAACGCCCAAGTTATCGTGCTCGTGGCTCTCTCTAAATGCCAATCGCAACGACCGCGCTCCACAGTGCCCGCCAACGATGTGGCAGTGAGCGCAATTCATATCAAAATAAGAGCGTACTCTCGTTTCTAAACTCTGTGAAATGTCTTTCCAACTTGGCACGGTTTCAATTGTAGTGGGTAAATTGGTGTTTGAAAGATATCCTATTTCTTCCCACTTTTCAAGCTGATTTTCAATCCCGTCCGCATATTCATAAATTGCATTTAAGTTTTGTGGTTTTGGACCAATAGGAAATATTACATCGTTGAATTTATGACAAATAAAACATTCTAAATCTGAAGGAATCCTGTAGTTAACCGATTTTGTTTCCCCGTTTTCAATCCATTCAACTGGAACGTTAAAGCCGTAGCCTGTGGTATTCAAAAAAGCTTCTTGTTGGGTTTCATCCCAAATGTAATTTGCAAAAATCCAGCCTTCATCTTTTTTAATTAGCAAACGCGTTTCAATATTTTGTGTGGTGTTATTTGGTAAAACATTTTCGTAATAAAAAGTTTTAATTAAAGCACTCCCCGTCGGAAAATTTAAAACATCTCCATCACTCACGTAGGTTGCTTCTACATTATAGGGCATCCAAACAAAACGCTTTTTGTGTGCGTAATCTGAAAACAACGCGTTGATGGGTTCGTAGGGTAAAACCCCGTAAACAGGGGCTAATTCGGCTAAGTTTCCTTCAAAGAAATTATAATCGGATAGCTTGTCGAATGGCACCGTTTCTATATCAAAATTCACTGGAGAAAATGGCAAAACATTAATAGTAACAGTTGCAGTGGCGCAACTTTGTCCCGTTAGGTCGCAAACGGTATATTGAAATGTGACTTCGCCTTCAAAGGTTTCATTTGGCGTGTATTGCAACGTATCGTCAAGAATGTTTGTAGGGGTGCCGTTGGTATTTATTATCGCCGTGCCACTTTGCGGTGCGGTTATTAAAATTTCACCATCTGCCGGCACATTGAGGTCGTTTTCTAAAATAGGAATTTCCAATGAAGAATTTTGAAAAACCTCTCCAATATCTGCGTTGGCGTCAATATTTAAAGCAACATAACCAGAGTCATCATCGCTTTTACACGCATTGAATGCAAGAATAATTAGTAGGGGAATTAGTATTCGGAAAGCGATGGATTTCATAATCTGATTTGGGTAGTTTGTTATTTATAAGCGACTGGTTTTTTTTTAAAAACGAATAAACTTAATAAAAACAAATTATTTTTCGACAATAAATGTTAACGTTTTAAAAAATAAATATATAAATAGGTGAATTGGCATGCATTTTGAATTTCCTAAAAACAAACTCATTTTATAGTATAATTTTTATCAAAAAAGAAATAACTGCAATCTATGTCAATTGACATGTTTCAATACTCACGTCAATTTTCACTACTTTTGTAACCTATTGAAAAAGAAAATATGAACTTTAAAATTTCCTCAGAATTTCAGCCTACGGGTGACCAGCCCACAGCTATAAAATCCTTGGCGGAAGGTTTAACTTCGGGCGAAAAATATCAAACTCTTTTGGGTGTTACCGGCTCCGGAAAGACTTTTACGGTGGCAAATGTTGTACAAAAAGTACAAAAACCAACATTGGTTTTGGCGCACAATAAAACGCTTGCGGCCCAACTTTACACGGAATTTAAAAACCTATTTCCCGAAAATGCGGTGGAGTATTTTGTTTCGTATTACGATTATTACCAGCCCGAAGCATTTATACCTAGCAGCGGAACTTATATTGAAAAAGATCTTTCCATAAATGAAGAAATTGAAAAAATGCGACTTAGCACGACATCGTCTTTGCTTTCGGGTAGAAGGGATGTAATTGTTGTGTCTTCGGTTTCGTGTTTGTACGGTATCGGAAACCCCGTGGAATTTCAGAAAAACGTAATTAGTTTAGAAAAAGGACAGACCATCTCGAGAACAAAACTATTGCATCGATTGGTGCAAAGTCTTTATTCGCGGACGGAAGCAGAGTTTAATCACGGTCGGTTTCGCATCAAGGGAGATACCGTAGATGTGTATCCGGGGTACGCAGATGACGCTTTCAGAATTCATTTTTTTGGAGATGAAATTGAAGAAATTGAAGTATTCGATCCACAAAACAATACTATAAAAGATAAATACGACAGACTGAATATCTATCCGGCAAATATGTTCGTTACTTCGCCCGATGTTTTACAGGGCGCTATCCGAAATATTCAAGACGATTTGGTTTTACAGATTGAATATTTCAAGGAAATCGGGAAACATTTGGAGGCAAAACGCTTGGAGGAACGCACCAATTTCGATCTTGAAATGATTCGCGAATTGGGCTATTGCAGCGGCATTGAAAACTATTCGCGCTATTTAGACCAGCGACTTCCGGGCACGCGGCCATTCTGTTTGTTAGATTATTTTCCCAAGGATTATTTAATGGTAGTTGACGAAAGCCACGTATCCATTCCACAAGTTGGCGCTATGTACGGCGGGGATCGTTCCCGTAAGGAAAACTTAGTAGATTATGGCTTCCGACTGCCAGCGGCAATGGACAATCGCCCATTGAAATTTGAAGAATTTGAAGCTTTGCAAAACCAAGTAATTTATGTGAGTGCCACCCCTGCAGATTACGAATTGGAGAAGAGCGGTGGAGTGTATGTGGAGCAAATAATTCGCCCAACAGGTTTGCTGGATCCACCAATTGAAGTGCGCCCGAGTTTAAATCAAATTGACGATTTATTAGAAGAAATTCATCTTCGCATTGAAAAGGACGAACGTATTTTGGTTACCACTTTAACCAAAAGAATGGCAGAAGAATTAACCAAATACTTAGAAAGGGTACAAGTGCGTACCCGTTATATTCACAGCGATGTGGACACTTTGGAACGCGTGGAAATTATGCAGGATTTGCGTCTCGGACTTTTTGATGTTTTAGTAGGAGTGAACCTCTTGCGTGAAGGATTAGATTTGCCCGAAGTTTCATTAGTTGCAATTTTAGATGCCGATAAAGAAGGCTTTTTAAGAAGTGGACGTTCGTTAACCCAAACCGTGGGGCGTGCAGCGCGAAACCTAAACGGGATGGCAATTATGTATGCCGACAAAATAACCAAGAGCATGCAACAGACAATTGATAGCACCAATTATAAAAGAGAAAAACAAATTGCATATAATTTAAAACACGGCATCACCCCAACCGCGATTAAAAAATCGTTTGAAAATTCATTGACAAAATCTAGACAGGCTGCTTATACTTTTGACACTGCTGACAGTCTCGCAGCCGAATCGGAAGTGGAATATTTAACAAAAGCGCAGATAGAAAAGAAAATTCGCGATACGCGCAAAGCGATGGAAAATGCCGCAAAAGATCTCGATTTTATGATGGCAGCCAAACTTCGCGACAAAATAAAATCCTTTCAAAAACAATTAGAAACTACGTAGATGTACAGTTCATCGCACGCCTTCAATCTTTAAGTTTTATTTTATGAAATAATTAAAAAACAACGCCCAAAGCAACAAAGCAACAAACTCCAAATCCCAAACTTTACAATGCTCTTAACGTCCTTGATAAAACCTATTTTGTATTTTTCCATTTCTATGGCTACAGCACAAAGTATCAATTTGGAGAACAAAATAATTCCGGAGAGCATCAAAAAGGAAGCAATTGAAGCTTTGACGTTTTTTCCCGAACTTTACGATACCGCAATTGAATTTAAGTTTAAAAACAACATTCGGAAATCTACGATGCAAGCCCAACCCAGATTCACTAGTTTTTTTAAAAGTAAGGAAAACAGAGAATATGTTATTTTAATTAGCCGAAGCATTCAAATTGAAGGTGAAAAATTTACAATGGACGATATTCCCTCTGATGTAAAAGTTGGTTGGATTGGCCACGAATTGGGGCATTTAATGGATTATCGCGACCGTACAAATCTGGGGATGTTAATTTTTGGAATAAAATATTTGTTTTCTTTTAAGCACATAAAAGAAGTTGAACGCGCAGCAGATACGTATGCAATTATTCACGGAATGGGCGATTATATCATAAAAACGAAAAATTTCATCTTAGATAACGCCAACCTTTCCGAAAAATACAAGGAACGAATCCGCCGCCTTTACATTTCCCCCGAAGAGGTAATGGAGCTTATTAATAAAAACAAAGTGGCTGAAGAACTTGAAAATATTGAAGAGGATAGTTGATTATTCTCAAGCTTTCTGCGTCTTCACAAATTCCTCCCACTCCGCAAATTTTTCTTCATTCATAACCTTTTCCATCTTTACTTGCCCGCCCATCTTTTTATTTTTGGCGTTCCATTCGTGAAAAAGTTTAGGATTTATTGTGGTTACTTTTACCCCTTCCAACGCCTTTGAACGAGCCACGGCGTAATTTTTATTGGCTTCTTTTAATGCTTTATCCAAAGCATCGGCTATTTCTTCAGTATTAATTTTAGTTTCCGTGCCCAAATACCAATGATGGTAAAATTCGCCATCAATCTTGACTGCCGCCAAAGTGAATTCTGGAATTTTAATATCAAATTGTTCCTCCATTTCACGCAAAGCGACTTCCATTTTATTTACAGAAAGCTGCGAGCCCACTACGTTTAAAAAGAATTTTGTGCGTCCCGTTATTTTAATTTCAGCCTTTTCAACATTGGTAAAAGCAATCGTGTCGCCAATTAAATACCGCCATGCGCCCGAAACGGTGCTGATAATTAAAACGTAATCTACATCTGTTTCAACTTCTGCAAGGCTAAGGGCAGGAGCATCCTGCGCAAGCGACCCGTCTTCGTTTATGTATTCAGGTTCAAAGGGCACAAACTCAAAATAAATTCCATTATCGGTTACCAATTTCATCGAAGTAGTATCGGGTCTGTTCTGAAATGCTAAAAATCCTTCCGAAGCCAAATAGGTGTCAATTACCGTAATTGGATGCGCCAACAATTGATTAAAACTCTTTTCGTACGGCTGAAAAGCAACTCCTCCCGAAGTATAAACTTGTAAATTGGGCCATATTTCGTGTATGTTTTTTGCATCGTGATATTCAATTACTTGTTTCATCATCAATTCCATCCACGAAGGAATACCGCTCAGTGCGCCAATATCCCAATTACGAGCGTTTTTGGCTATCGTTTCTACTTTTTGATCCCAGTCTTCCATTTGTGCAATCTCGTCGCCCGGTTTGTAATATCCGCGAAACCAAAAAGGAATATTGCTTGCACTAATTCCGCTAATTTCCCCCTCTAAAAATTGATCCTGTTCCTCCAAATCTGTACTACTGCCCAACATCATAATTTCCTTTTCGTAAAAATCTGATGGAAGTTCAAAATTGGTCAATGCGCCAACTTGCTTAATTCCAGTGGTGCGAATGGCTTCAATCATCTCGTCGGTGACGGGAATCTTTTTTGAAGATTTTCCCGTAGTACCGCTACTTCGGGCAAAATATTTTGGAGATCCCGGCCAGCTAATGTCTTTCAAACCTTCTTGGGTTTTGCACCACCAATTAGACTCCATTTCATTGTAATCAAAATACGGAACGTTTGCTGCAAACGTCTTTGAAATATCTTCCGATTCAAGAATTTTCGAAAAACCATAATATTTACCGAATGCCGTGTCCTTCGCTTTTTCAAGTAGGTTTCTTAAAACTTCTTGTTGCGATGCTACTGGAGATTTTTTCGAAACAATTGCCCCGCGAAGGTCTATTGCCGTTTTAATAATTGAACCGAGTATTGCCATATTTTAATTTTTGTGGAAACTACAATTTTTTAAAAAATTTACTAAAGCAATTAAATCAAATTTAACCTTTTCCTATTGCGCTTCATTAATGGTATCTTTGTAAAAAAGAAGCCATGCACCACCCAGATTCTGTACGATTGAACAAAGCAATTAGCGATAGCGGCTACTGCTCGCGCCGGGAAGCCGATACCTTAATTGAAAAAGGCCGAGTGACTATAAACGGCGAAAAAACAGGGCTTGGAGATCGCGTTATGCCAGGAGATGAGGTGCGTGTGGACGGAAAACTCATTACCAAAAACGACACCGAAGTTTTTATAATGCTGAATAAACCCGTGGGAATTACCTGTACCACCGATACCCGCTTTGACGATAATGTAGTAGATTTTGTAAATCACCCGGAGCGTATTTTTCCCGTAGGAAGATTGGATAAACCCAGTGAAGGCTTGCTATTATTAACCAATGTTGGCGATATTGTAAATAGAATTTTGCGGGCAGGAAACGCCCACGAAAAAGAGTACATTGTAAAAGTAGACAGACATGTAACCGATGAGTTTGTAAAACGAATGGGCTCGGGGATTCCTATTTTAGATACGGTGACAAAACGATGTAAAGTTGAAAGAGTTAGCCGTTTTGAATTTCGAATTATTCTTGTACAGGGTTTAAATAGACAAATTAGGCGAATGTGCGAATATTTGGGATACGAAGTTGTAGCGTTGCAACGAATACGGATTATGAATTTAGTGTTGGGTGATTTACCAGTAGGGGAATGGCGCGACCTTACACCAGCCGAACTTAAAACATTAAAAGAAGCTGTAAAAGATAGCGATGGCCAGCCAAAAGTTTTTACAAAAGAAGATCGGAAAAAAGCTGAAGAAAAAGTAAAACCCGAAATAAAAAGACGTGAAGAACGCAGGTTAAAACGGGAGCAAAAAAGCACGGGCGGAAGAAGAAGACGCGGCCCGAATTAACGCCATGAAAAAACCGCGCACCGATTGAGTAGCACGCGGTCAATTCAACTAACTAACCAAATTAAATTTCAATTATGAAATCTCAACCATTTTCTTCAATACTTTTTTTTCTTCCAACTTGGGAAGCGTAATTTTTAAAACGCCATTTTCATATTTGGCTTCAATGTCTTCTGTTTTTACATTTTCAGGAAGCGTAAAAGAACGTTCAAATTTATTGTAATTAAATTCTCTTCTCGTGTACCGAGTTTCCTTATTGCTTTCCTCTGCGGTTTCTATTGTTTTTGAAGAGACTTTTAGTGTATCTTCCTCAGCTTCAATAGTAAAGTTTTCTTTTTTAAATCCTGGAACTGCAATTTCTATTGCAAAATTCGTCAAATTTTCGCTGATATTTACCGCTGGAATGCTAAATGTTTCATAATTATTAGTAAACGTATCGAGCTTATTGTCAAAAAGAAAATTGTCTATTAGCCCAGGCAACCAAACGCTATCTTTATTAACTGTTTTCATATCTATAATATTGTTTATAATTCGTTATTTTTTTAAACTTTATTTCAATAACAATTCCAGTTTTATATTAAAGACAATTTGGCGTGTTTTTATACATAAACACTGACGATATGTCGCTTATCTAAAAAGAAAGTGCAACATTAATTCATTTTTAAGAATTAACGTGCTTGGTTTTAATTACTTTTATTTAAAGCTAACCATTTAAATATGAAAAAACTCTTTATCCGTATTTTTGATTTCTTCAATACTGTAGAAAGTAAAATTGCTTTTTACCCTACGCTGCTTGCAATTACTGGTTTTCTAATTGCCGTAATTATGATGTTTGCGGAGCAGCACGGAATTTCTAGAGAAATAATGGATGTATTTCCGCTGCTAATGGTAGAGGATGGCGATACGGCACTATCGGTGCTCAGCGCCTGTCTTGGCGGGCTAATTTCATTGATGGTATTTAGCTTTTCAATGGTAATGCTTCTGCTGAGCCAAGCTTCTAGCAATTATTCGCCACGCCTGCTGCCGGGCTTAATTAGCGATAAACGTCACCAATTTATTTTAGGCATTTATTTGGCGACTATTCTCTATAATATTTTTACGCTTTTTTCTATTGAACCCAGCGAAGATAAATATACGTTGCCCGGATTTTCTGTGCTTTTGGGAATTGTATTAACCATTATTTGTTTGGTGGCTTTTATCTATTTTATTCATAACATTTCGCAGAGCATACAGATAAATAATATACTGGATGGTATTTTTGTAAGTGCAAAGAAAAGGTTGGAAAGGTTAATTAAATCTGAAGAAGGACAAACGAAAACGTTTCCCGATACTTCAAATTGGCATGCATACCCTGCAGGGCGTAGTGGCTATTTTCAGAATCTTTCAATAAATAATATTCTACAGATTTGCGAAGCGGAAAAAACTAAAATTTACCTAACCATTCCAAAAGGACTTTTTGTATTAAAAAATGCTACTTTTTTAAAATCTGAAAAGCCATTGGATGATAAAGTAGTGCAGTCTATTATTTCGAATATTAGTTTTGCACGCGGTGAATTGATTGAAGATAATTACACTTTGGCGTTTAAGCAAATTACTGAAATTGCCGTAAAAGCAATGTCTCCCGGAATTAACGATCCCGGTACTGCCATTAATGCCGTTGATTATTTAACCGATTTGTTTGCCTTGCGCATGCAAAAGCAAGACAACGGAATAATTGTTCACGACGAAAAAGCAAATCTTAGAGTGGCCGTTGTAACTTTTAAGGAACTACTATTTAATGTTATGGCGTCGCTAAGAACCTACTGTAAACACGACCCCATTATGGTTGCGAAGTTATTATGGATGATGAAGTATTTGCAAAGCCAACTAGCTGCTGAAGATAGCTATCAACTAATTATTAATGAAGAAATAAAAACACTGTTGGAGCAGGCTAAAAATTCGTTTGATACCGAAACTGATGTGAGCGCCATTGAAAAAATGTACGAAGCTTAATTATAATATATTTTAAAAATTTTCAGTAGCTCATCGGCTGGGAGTTTTTCACCTTTAAATTGTTCCATTTTTTTTAATATTTGATCTGCCACCATGGGCCGAATACCCATTCTAAGTCCGAAATTTTTTAAAGCTACCAATTCGGTTTCGTGGGTTTCGTTGTCAATCTTCATCACCAAAATTAATTTATAAAAATGGGTAATGCGTTCCACTTCGCTGTAAACTGTCTGCGATGGGTGTGGGTTTTCAAAAAGATTTACTAATTCTTTATCTGAAATATTCATTCGCGAAGCCATCTTCTGAATAAATTCCATTTCAGAAAGTTTGATCTTTCCATCAACCATAACCATTTGTATTAAATCGCTTAAAAGGGCTTGATCTTTAGTATTCATAATCTTTAAATCAAAAAAAGCCCTTGCAAATGCGAAGGGCTTTTAGAATGTAAAATAGTTTTTCTTTTAAGAAAGTACTGCCTTCACTTTATCAGCCGCTTCTTGAAATTCAATTGCGCTTTGAACGTCTAAGCCACTTTCATCAATCATTTTCTTTGCAACATCGGCATTTGTTCCTTGTAAACGTACAATAATAGGCACATTGATGGTTCCCATGTTTTTATAGGCGTCAATAATTCCTTGTGCAACACGGTCGCAACGCACAATTCCACCAAAAATATTCACCAAAATTGCTTTTACGTTCGGGTCTTTTAAAATTAGTTTAAAAGCTGCTTCAACGCGTTCGGCGTTTGCAGTTCCACCTACGTCAAGAAAGTTTGCGGGCTCGCCACCAGCTTGTTTAATTAAGTCCATCGTTGCCATTGCAAGTCCGGCACCGTTTACCATACACCCAACGTTTCCGTCTAAATCTACATAGTTTAAACCTTTTTCTTGTGCTTCAACTTCTACGGCATTTTCTTCGCGAATGTCACGCATTGCCATATAATCTTTGTGACGGAAAAGTGCATTGTCATCAAGACTCACCTTGGCATCTACAGCTATAATTTTGTCGTCACTAGTCTTTAAAACTGGGTTAATTTCGAATAGAGAAGAATCAGACTCGTTGTAAGCTTTGTAAAGTGCGGTAACAAATTTTGTCATTTCCTTAAACGCTTTCCCGCTCAACCCGAGATTGAAAGCTATTCTTCTTGCTTGAAAGCCCAAAAGACCAACAGCAGGATCTACTTCTTCAGTAAAAATTAAATGTGGTGTTTCTTCAGCAACCGTTTCAATATCCATTCCGCCTTCGGTAGAATACATTATCATATTTTTTCCGGTAGAACGGTTTAAAAGAACACTTATATAGTACTCTTCCGGCTCATTATCGCCAGGGTAATAAACATCTTCAGCAATTAATACTTGGTGCACCTTTTTACCTTCAGCAGATGTTTGGGGCGTAACAAGGTTCATTCCAATAATATTTCCGGCAATAGTTTCAACTTCTTGAAGATTCTTTGCAAGTTTTACGCCGCCACCTTTTCCGCGACCTCCAGCGTGGACCTGTGCTTTAATAACGTGCCAGCCTGTCCCGGTATCTTTAGTTAGTTTCTTTGCGGCTTCTACAGCTTCTTTCGGAGTAGTAGCTACAATACCGCGCTGTATTTCAACGCCAAAACTGTTTAAAATTTCTTTTCCCTGATATTCGTGTAAATTCATAGTATCGGATTTGTACTTGTTTATGGATTGCAAAAATAACAAATGTGATAGGATTGCGCTAATGTTTTTTAAGGCATTAATTGCAACTTTTATATTGTTAGGTTGAAACTGATAAATTATGTAATTATTTGTGAAGTATTTATACCTACATCACTACTTTTACGCCCTAATTTTAAAAAATTTATACTACCCATGAAAAACCAAGACCTTTTGGCAATAGCCCAAGAATTCGGAAGCCCTGTTTATGTTTATGACGCCGCTAAAATTGAAAAGCAGTATAAACGTTTAACAAGCGCTTTTGATAAGGTGGAGCGTTTAAAGATAAATTATGCGGTTAAGGCGCTTTCAAATATATCGGTGCTAAAATTACTCATAAATTTAGGGAGTGGTTTAGATACGGTTTCTATTCAAGAAATAATGTTGGGCCTAGAAGCTGGGGCAAAACCTGAAGATATTATCTACACACCCAACGGAATTTCTTTGGAAGAAATAGAAAAAGCGGCAAAACTTGGTGTACAAATTAATATTGATAATCTTTCAATTTTAGAACAATTTGGAACCAAGCACCCCACAACACCTGTGTGTATTAGAATAAACCCGCACGTAATGGCAGGTGGCAATGCCAATATATCGGTGGGACATATTGATAGTAAGTTTGGCATTTCAATCCATCAATTACCATTGCTAAAGCGAATTGTTGAAAATACCCGAATGAACATCAACGGGATCCATATGCACACAGGAAGCGATATCCTCGACATTGACGTTTTCTTGTACGCTTCGGAAATACTTTTTAACGCTGCCAAAAATTTCGATAACCTTGAGTTTATCGATTTCGGAAGTGGTTTTAAAGTGCCTTATAAAGAAGGTGATATTGAAACAAACGTTGAAGAATTAGGCGTTAAATTGAGTAAGCGTTTTAATGAGTTTAGTAAAAATTACGGTAAAAAATTAACCCTTGCGTTTGAGCCTGGCAAGTTTTTGGTAAGCGAAGCAGGACAGTTTTTGGTAAAGGTAAATGTTATCAAGCAAACTACTTCAACAGTATTTGCACAGGTTGACAGTGGTTTTAATCACTTAATTCGCCCAATGCTTTATGGCTCGCAGCACGAAATTGCAAACGTTTCAAGGCCTCGTGGTAGAGATCGTTTTTATACAGTTACAGGATATATTTGTGAAACAGACACCTTTGCAAACAATCGCAGGATACCAGAAATTCATGAAGGCGATATACTTTCGTTTCACAACGCGGGAGCTTATTGTTTTACAATGGCTAGTAATTACAATTCTCGATATCGTCCGGCAGAAGTGCTTTGGTACAATGGAAAAGCACATCTTATTAGAAAAAGAGAAACTTTTGAAGATATTATAAAAAATCAGATAGCAGTCCAATTGTAAACTGCTTTAAGGTGTGGTGTTGCATAATTTGCATTATAAACGTTAAAAAATAGAGGTTTCTCTGTTTTTTTGGAATTTTAAAATAAATATTCCAAAAAACCATATATGTAAATAAAAACCCTATCTTTGCCGCTTATATTAATTATTTATTTAAATACAATGAACAAAGGAACAGTAAAATTCTTCAACGACACCAAAGGTTTTGGTTTTATCACTGAAGAAGGAACCAACAAAGAACATTTTGTACACATTTCAGGCCTAATCGACGAAGTTCGCGAAGGTGACGAAGTAGAATTTGATCTTCAAGAAGGTAAAAAAGGATTGAACGCGGTTAACGTAAAAGTACTTTAATACACACAATTTTTTTCTGACAAAGTCTCCCAATTGGGAGGCTTTTTTTATGCGTTAATTTTTCAGAAAATTTAGTTGTTAAAAAATTTATGACTTTTAAGGTGTTGATTGCCAATATTTTGTTATAAATTTATAGAACTAACTAAATAATTTCTTAATTATGAAAAAATTAACACTTCTTTTGTTTGTGTTATGCATGTTGCCATTGCAACTATCTTCGCAACACAAAAATCCTGAAAAGGAAAAGCAAGCTGCACAAGATGCAGTTGAACGTTCAACCATTTCGCTAAATACACTTATTCGGCAAAAAAGCAATACGTATGTAATAACACAACAACACGTGAGCCGTCTTAGCGGTATTAAACATTATTATTTACGGCAAGCAATTAACGGATTGGAAGTCGCCGGTACAGAATCTGACGTACATCTTGACAATACCGGTAAGGTTTTAGTAGAACACAATATGTTTTTAAATGATGTACAAGCAACCGTTAAAAACAACTCACAAGGTATTACGGCACGCCAAGCCATTACTTCGGTTGCTGGCCAAATGGGGTATCAGGTTACCAACCTTCACGAAATTAAAAATATAGGAGGTAAAAATAAAGCCGCAGTATTTAATAAAGCGGGAATTTCATTGGTAGATATTCCTGTTAAATTAATGTACTATTATAGGGAAGGAATTGGCACTCAATTAATTTGGGAACTTTCAATTGCCGAAACAACTTCAACCGATTGGTGGAATTTTCGCGTAGATGCTTCCACAGGAAAGATAATAGATAAAAATAATTTGACGGTTTCCTGTAACATTATGGATGAACATAATGAACATTTTCACAGTGAAAACTCAGTAGGTTTTTCTACACTAATTGGTCCAGTCAACGAAATTGAAGCCAGTTATATTTACGATGAAACACCTAAAAACTTAATCTCGGAAGTACCCGAAGCACTCGCAAGCGGATACCGAGTTTACGCAATGCCAGTTGAGTCTCCTAATCACGGTGCACGTACCATGCAAGTTGATCCTGATGACGCCTTAGCTTCTCCTTATGGATGGCACGATACAGATGGGGTAGCGGGACCAGAATTTACAGTTACCACAGGTAATAATGTAGATGCTCATAAAGGTATAGATCGCCCCGACGGAACAGCAGCATTAAACTTCGACTTTCCTATAGATTTAACACAAAACCCAGCTTTAAATACAGCGCCATATATAACTAACTTGTTTTATTGGAACAACATTATGCACGATGTACTGTATCAATATGGGTTTGATGAGGCTAGTGGAAACTTTCAGGAAAACAACTACTTACGCGGAGGGCTAGGATCAGACAGTGTAAATGCCAACGCTCAAGCGCCGGGTAACTGTAACGCTAATTTTGGTACGCCGGTAGATGGTTCTAACCCTACAATGAATATGTTTTTATGTAGCAATTCAACTCCAGCCCACGATGGCTCGTTAGATGCAGGCGTGGTAACTCACGAATATGGCCATGGTGTTTCTAACAGACTAACCGGTGGTGGTGGCAATGTTAGTTGTTTAAATAACGCAGAGCAAATGGGTGAAGGTTGGAGCGACTTTTACGGTTTGTTATTAACTATCGAACTAGGAGATACAGGTACAGACGCCCGTGGTGTAGGAACCTATTTATTAGGTCAACCAACAACTGGACCGGGTGTAAGAACCCAACGCTATAGTACCGATTTTGCTGTTAACAATCATACTTACGATGATATAAAGACCATGGCAATACCTCATGGTGTTGGTGAAGTTTGGGCAACGATGCTTTGGGATATGACTTGGGGAATTATCGCAACGGATGGGTTTGACCCAGACGTCTACAGTGGAACAGGAGGTAATAATGTGGCATTGGCGATTGTAACCGAAGGTTTAAAACTGCAACCTTGTAGCCCTGGGTTCGTTGATGGTCGCGATGCTATTCTAGCTGCAGATCAAGCTTTGTATGGCGGAGCTCATTTTTGTGCTATCTGGGAAGCCTTTGCAAGACGAGGCTTAGGCTTTAGTGCGAGTCAAGGTTCATCTAGCAGTACAACCGACGGTACAGAAGCATTCGATTTACCACCAGGTTTTTCAAACTTAGATGTTATTGACGAAGTATGTATGTCCGCAGGAATTCAAACAGGATTAACCGGTGGAAGCCCCACGGGAGGTCAATATACTGGTTCGGGTGTAACAGATGATGGTAACGGTACTACTTTTACCTTCGACCCAACCGTTGGAGGTCCAGGATTGGTAACGGTTACTTATACCGTAAACGACCCTTGTACTGGCAATCCAACAACACTTACCGATGATATAAATGTAACTAACGATCCACCTGTAATAATATGTAGAGGCTCTGGCGCGATTCCAATGACTGGATCGAGCTCAGATAGTCCTGGCTTGGCGATTCCAGATAATAACCCAACGGGCGTAACCGCGACAATGAATGTTACAGAAAATGTAACTATTACCGATTTAGATGTAGATATAAATATCAGCCACACTTGGGTAGGTGATATAATAGTTACATTAAAATCACCTGCAGGAACAACAGCTACAATTATTGACAGACCAGGAAGAACAACCTCCGGCGCCGGTTGCAGTAGAGATGATATTGATGCTACGCTAGACGATGAAGCTGCTACTCCTGTTGAAACCGAATGTCAAACTACAACGCCAACGATAAATGGAACATTTATACCAAACAATCCACTCTCCATTTTCGATGGTGAAAACACGATGGGTATTTGGGAATTAATAGTTTCCGACAATGCCGGCGCAGATACAGGCACCTTAAATAGCTGGGGCATCGATTACGATTATAATACAGTATCGCCAATTTTGGACGTTACGCTAGATGCTTCAGGAAACGCAACTGTAAACGCGGCAGACTTTCTTGAAAGTGTGACCGTTGATTGCGGAGGCTTTACAGTGCTCGCCGGAACTCCTTTAGGCGCAACTGTGAGCTTTACTTGTTCAGATGTAGGAATTAATAATGTACCCGTTGAGGTAACAAACGATAATGGAGCAACTTCAACCTGCTCTGCAATTGTAAATGTTATTGCCGGCCCTGGTGGACCGTTTGTATGTCCGGGAGATATTACGCAAGATTCCGATCCAGGTCTTTGCGGTGCAGTTGTAACTTACGTTGTGGATAATCCCGCAGCCTGTGGTGCTAGCGCCTGTATTACTGATGACTTTGAAACTTATGCGCCTCCAGCTGGTGGTGCAGACCAACTTATTGGTGTTACGGCATTGGATGAGACTACTGTAGCCAATGGTCAAGGTCCAGGTCTTGTAGCAGATGGTTGTGTCTATTCGGCTACAGACATTTTTCAATGGAATGATGCAGGCTATTTCGGTCAAGTGAATCGGAATATCTTATCCATAGCTACCGACGCCACTTTAAATTTAAATTACGATTCGCCAGTTAGTTCTGTTGACTTCAATTTAAGTGCTTTTAGTGGATGGCCAGATACAGTTACTGTAGAAGCCTTTGATACAGGAGGTGGCTCGCTGGGTGTGATAGGGCCTATATCTGTACCAGACCCGACTCCAGTTCCGGTATCATTTGCTATAACTGGAATAAAAACTATTGTGATTGTTGGAACAAATTCATTTTCCCCAATAATTAACGATCACGTATTTTGCAGTTCAGTGGGTACAATCACCCAAACTGCAGGTTTACCTAGCGGAAGCACCTTCCCAGTGGGTACAACTACAAATACTTTTGAATACGACGATGGAGTGAACCCAGTTCAAACTTGCTCTTTCGATGTTACTATTAATGACATCGAAGCCCCCGTAGTAACCTGTCCTGGAGACATTACCGTTAATAATGACCCCAGTACTTGTGGCGCTATAGTAAATTATCCCATGCCTGTTGTAGCAGATAATTGTAGTATGACATTACCTTCAGCAAGCCCGCCAAATAATAGCGCGTCTGGAGAAATGTTCGATATTGTTGCTGGAGCTAACGATATTTTAATTAATAGTTTGGATTTTGCCTTTAGAAGTGACGGCACAACTCCTGCAAATGTTGAATTGTGGACGAAAGTAGGATCTTATACGGGATCTGAAACTACCCCTGGAGATTGGACCTTACATCAAACACAAGTTTATCCTACGCAGGTGGCTGCAGCTTCTGTAAACTTTAGTTCTGTGAATATTGCAATTCCCGCAGGTCAAACATTAGGGGTCTATCTTGCCACAAATAATGGTGTTAGATTAGGCTATGTAAATGGAAACAACACTTACTCTGATGCATACGTTACAATTAATGCCGGAGCTGGAGTCAGTTATCCGTTTTCAACAATTTTTCCAAATCGAACCTGGGTTGGCGCCGTGAATTATTCTCTGGGTGCAACCCTGGTTCAAACAGCTGGTTTACCAAGCGGTAGTACATTTACCGTAGGAACTACAACAAATACATTTGTAGCAACCGATGGAGCAGGCAATACAAGTACTTGTAGTTTTGATGTAACAGTGAATGATACCGAACCTCCAGTTGCAAGTTGTGTGGGAGCATTTACTATTCAGTTAGATGCTAGCGGTGCGGCGAGTATTGTAGCTGCAGATATTGATAACGGTAGTACTGATAACTGCGGAATTGCTTCACTTAGCATTTCCCCAAGTAGCTTTACCTGTGCAGATGTAGGTGCAAATAATGTAATCTTAACGGTAACCGATGTAAACGGAAATACAAGCACTTGTACCACTGTAGTTACAGTGGAAGATAATATTGCACCAATGGCAGTTTGTCAGAATATCACAGCGCAATTAGATGCAACAGGAAATGTTTCCATAGTAGCGGCCGATGTTGATGGCGGTAGTACTGATGCCTGCGGAATTGCTTCTATGAGTGTTACTCCAAGTAGCTTTACTTGTGCAGATGTAGGTCCTAACACAGTTACTTTAACCGTAACCGATGTCAATGGAAATACAAGCACTTGTACCGCGACTGTAACTGTTGAAGATAATGTTGCCCCAACGGCAGTATGTCAAGATATTACAGTGCAATTAGATGCCACAGGAAATGTTTCCATAGTTGCGGCCGATGTTGACGGTGGAAGCACCGACGCCTGCGGAATTACAAGCACTTCAATTGATATTACAGATTTCACTTGTGCAGATATTGGTCCAAACAATGTAACACTTACTGTTACCGATGTTAATGGAAATACCAGTACTTGTGTAGCAGTTGTAACTGTTGAAGATAGCATTCCACCAACAATAGCCTGTCCTGCAGACATTACAGCAAATACCGATGCAGGAATGTGCACCGCAAATGTAACTTTCGCGATGCCAATAGTTTTAGATAATTGTACTGCAACCGCAACCCAAACAGGAGGTCTGCCAAGTGGTAGTGATTTCCCAATAGGAGTAAACACTGTTGAATTTACAGCAACAGATAGTGGTGGAAATACAACCGTCTGTAGCTTTACAATTACAGTTACCGACAATGAATTACCTACAATGGTTTGCCAGAACATTTCAATTCAATTAGATGCTTCTGGAAACGCCACAATCACTGCAGCCGATGTGGACGGAGGAAGTACCGATAATTGTGGTATTGCAACTTCCACTGTTAGCCCGAGTAGTTTCGATTGTAGTGATGTGGGTGATAACCCTGTTACTTTAACGGTTACCGATATCAATGGAAACTCTAATACCTGTACTGCAATAGTAACTGTTGAAGATGTTACGGCGCCAGTAGTGGCTTGCCAAGACATCACAGTAGTACTTGATGCAACGGGTACGGTAACAATCGCAGGAATA
>NZ_JAIRBA010000022.1 GCF_022008365.1 Aequorivita vitellina | reverse complement strand
ATAAACTTCTCGTCCCAATTAAATTTAGCTTCAATTTTAAAACTAATTTAATTCCTGATACACTTTTCAATATTTCAGAGCCGATAGAGGGACTCGAACCCACGACCTGCTGATTACAAATCAGCTGCTCTAGCCAGCTGAGCTACATCGGCTTTTTTGGTACTTTTTTAGACTATTTATTAGCCATAAAAAAGTCCGCTATTTCTAACGGACTGCAAATGTAGAGAAATTATTTTTTCTACAAAACTTTTTCTAAAAAATATTACTATAAATATGCTTTTTGTTTTTGTTTCCTTTTCTTGAGTTGGCGCTCCAGGGTTTTAACTACTTCGTCTGTAGCTTCTTCAAAGGTTTTGGCATCTTTCTTTACCATGATATCATCGCCTGGAATACTTAACAATACTTCAACTATTTTATTTTCTTTCTCGCTCGTTTTCTGAACTTTTAAAAACACGTCTGCAAAAACTATCTTGTCGTAAAACTGTTCGAGCTTAGCCAGCTTTTTTTCAACAAATACCAAAAGTTCTTCTTTTGCTGCAAAGTTGGGAGTTTGTACGTTTACTTTCATATTATATTGTTTTATAAGTTAATACGTTAAGTACTTTTATACCATAAGCTATAGTTGTGTTTCAATTTCGTGGATGGGAGCTTTTATAAACCTCTTTCAATTTTGCGATACTGTTTTGTGTGTAAACCTGTGTTGAAGCAAGACTAGAATGACCCAACAACTCTTTTACTGCATTTATATCTGCCCCTTCATTTAAAAGATGTGTTGCAAAAGAATGCCGCAAAATATGCGGACTCTTTTTCATCTTTTCTGAAGTTTTACTAAAGTATGAATTAATAATACGATAGACAAGGTTTTCGTAAATTTTAACCCCCTTTTGGGTGAGAAACAAAAAAGCTGGATCTTCAATATTTTGAAGTTTGTTGCGTAAATGCAGGTATTTATCTACAGTGGTTAATACTACAGGTAAAAGCGGAATTATACGCTCTTTGTTTCGCTTACCTAAAACCTTGATTGTTTTCTGTGCAAACGACACATCACTCAACTTCAGGTTGATTAACTCGGCACGGCGTATTCCTGTAGAATAAAAAAGTTCAACTATTAACCTATTGCGCAACCCTTCAAAATCAGTTTCAGCTGCAAGTAACTCCATCACGCTATCTATTTCTTTTTCAGAAAAAGGTACTTGTATTTTTTTTGAAGTTTTTAGCGCCTTGTGCTTGGCCAATGGGTTTACTTCTATCTGACTTGTTTTAAGTAGAAATTTGTAATACGTTTTAAGTGAAGAAATTTTTCGATTTACCGTGCGGTTAGAAATCCCTGAATCTACCAACGCGATAATCCAGCTTCTAACAATAGCGTAATTTACATCAATAATATTTGCATATTGAAATTCAGAAATAGCAAATTTTTGAAAATCTTCTAAATCTTTCAAATAAGCAGTCACCGTATGTTCCGAATACTTTTTTTCTAGTTGAAGGTAATCTGTAAAAGCTTGAAAAGACATTTTTTTAAGTTTGTTGTTATCTAAAAATCCGTATATCACAAAATAACCCAATTACTTAAAAAACCAATGATTTTTAGTCATAAAAAAATCCGCTGGAAAAAATTCCAACGGATTTATATATTTAAGATCTGCGCTTCAGCGGAAATTCAACTAGATTTCTTCCTGATCTCTTAAGTTTTGAATGTATTGCGCTTTCTGCATTTGCGCTCTCTTCTTAACCGAAGGCTTTGTAAAAGCTTGTCTTGAACGCAATTGGCGCATTGTTCCTGTACGATCAAATTTACGCTTAAAACGCTTTAGCGCTCTATCGATATTTTCTCCGTCTTTAACTGGTATAATTAACATAGTGTCATCACCTCCTCTCTTTAGGGCGGCAAAAATAGAAAATAGTTATGAGTTATTGGTTATAAGTTGCGAGTTTTTTTTGAAAAAAATTACCCTTTATATAAAGAGGCCCGTTTACTCAAGTCTTGAATAAGCTTTTCTTCTTCTTTACTCTCCAGCAATACGTTGTAATTTTTCCAAAAAGATTCGTTGTATGGCTTGCTAGAAAAAATATCTGCAGACCAATCATTTTGCTGCAATTCCTGCTTTATTAATTCGTGGTCTTGGATTATATCAGTAAAGAGTATTTCCTGAATGGTGTAGTAATATTGTTCGTCTTTGTCAAAACCTGCAACCGCTTCGGTTTTAACCCGGTCTGAAGATCGATCGCCCGTGTTTACAAGTTTAGGCGTTTCGTAATAAATATAGTTGGGGTACATTTTTCCGTCGTAGTCTTTATACGTTATAATAAACTTATGAATTACCTGCGTATCAAAGAGACTTTTACTGCGTCTTTTTTGCACTTCGGAAGCTGCAACCAATTCGTATTCCACTCTTTTAATGGCGTAATTGTCGTAATAAATATAAATCCATCCTTTGGGTTCAAAACCTTCGTTGTAAATATTTGGTGTGTTTAAGCCAACAAATTCTGCACCTTTTGAGATTTTAATTTTATAGAGTTTCCTTCCGTTGTCAACTAAAATAGTATCGAGCGTAAATTGATGCTTTTCCAACGTGTATTTTCCAAGCAAGGCACCTGTTACGTCTGAATTTCGAACCAAATTAAGTTTTCCTTTAAACAGATTTTCCAATCCATTTACGCGGCTGTCGTTCCATTTAATGGCATCAATTAAGGCCGAAGTTTTCACGGAATTTATACTAATATTTCCCGCTTTCGATCCAATACTTTTCAGATATGCCGAAAACGTAAACAGACTGTCAATATCGCGCAAATCGTAACTCTTTCGTGTTTCGTCTACATTTATTTTTAGATGGTCTTTTGCGCCGGCAGCATAACTGGAATCGTATAACGTAATTGCGCTTTCAATAAGCCACTTGTATTCCTTTTTATTGCGCTCTTTGTGCCGAAGAAATCCTTTTTGCAAATAGGCCATCTCGGGCAAGTTGTTCGGCAGTTTTTCAATGGCTCTCTGCACAATCCCATTACCCGTTGTAGGGCGTGGATCTGCCACAATTACAACCTCATCTAATGAAGCTACATCTTCTTCCAAATAAATATCGGAGCCATTTTCAAATTCAGAAATTACAACATTAAAACTTTTATAACCAATAGACGAAATAACCAACGTGTCCTGCAAATGTTGCTGCGGCACTTTTAAAAAAAAATTTCCATCTGCATTTGTAATGGAACCAATCGTTGTATTTTTAATATAAACACTAGCGCTTTCAATGGGTTGAAATGTTAAGAAATCGGCTACTTTTCCTTTCAACTCACTTTGGGCAAAAGTTGCTGCGGTAATTAAAAAAAAGACTAACGCGAGAAAATAACTTTTTCTGAAGTTCCTCATTCTTAAAGTTTAGATTTATTTTTTTAAAGAAGCTAAAACAATTATGTTGCTGGCTTGTATTCCTTCCCTTCAATAACCATTTTCGAAATGATTTCACGCAAGATTTCTGAAGTTCCCCCACCAATTGGTCCCAGCCTACTATCGCGCATTAAGCGTGCTAACGGATATTCTTCCATATAACCGTAACCACCTAAAAATTGCAGGCATTCGGTCATTACCTCATCGGCTACTTTGGTTGAAATAAGCTTGCTCATCGTGGCTTCTTTCACCACATATTCACCGTCGTTTAAACGTTTGGCGGTAACATAATTAAAGGTTTTACTCACTTCAATTTCACTCGCAAGTTGCGCAACACGATGACGCAATGCTTGGAATTTTGAAATACTCTTTCCAAAAGCAAAACGCTCTTTCATATATTGAATGGTATATTCCAACGCAAACTCGCTTCGAGCATGGGCGTTTATACCCATAATTAATCTTTCTAAAGCAAAATGCTGCATTATATAAGGAAAGCCAGCATTCTCTTCACCCATTAAATTTGAAAGCGGGATTTCAACATTGTCGAAAGCTATTTCTGCAGTGTCGCTTGCTCTCCATCCTAACTTATCGAGTTTCGTTGCCGAAACACCTTTTGTATCGCGATCTACAACAAAAATGCTAATGCCTTTATTGCCCAATTCAGGGGCCGTCTTTGCTGCAACTATTAAATAATCGCTATAAACGCCATTGGTAATAAAAGTTTTTGAACCGTTTAAAACATAGCTATCGCCATTTTTTACAGCAGTAGTTCGCATACCAGAAACATCGCTCCCGCCAAATGGCTCTGTAATACAAAGACAGCCTATTTTTTCGCCGGTAATACTGGGTGCTAAATATTTTTCCTTTTGTTCGTGATTTGCTTCCTTTTTAAGGTGGGTCATCGCCAAATAGGCATGTGCCCACATTGCAGCTGCAAATCCGCCGCTATTTATTTTTTGAAGTTCTTCTAAGAAAATTACTGTGTAAAAAAGATCTAAATCCATTCCACCGTAAGCTTCGGGTTGGTAAATGCCAAAATAACCCATTTCACCAAATTTCTCCCAAATAAAACGATCAATATGCCCCGTTTTTTCCCACTTTTCAATATGTGGCACTACTTCTTTTTGAAGAAAATCTTGAAAACTCTTTCTAAAAAATTCGTGCTCCTCCGTAAAATACATGTTATTCATACTGGTCTAAATCTATTATTTACAAGCCTTTTGGCCAATTACAATATTTATTCAACGGACAAATATAACTGAATTAGCTGTAACTTTCTTTGGGTCATTCCTTCAATTTTTTCCAGTTCCTGAATGCTGCTTATTTTTTCGCGAAGTCGCCGGTATTCCCAAATGTTTTTAGCCATTTTAAAAGACACTCCCGGAATGGTTGAAATATCAGACGCCGAAGCAGTATTTACATTTATTTTTTCAATATTCTTCGGGGTTTTTACAGTGAAAAGGTTGAGCGTTCGGTGCACTACGGCAGGCTCTAAACCGTAAACATTATTTAATTGAATATCGCTTGAAAATCCACCTAACTTTTCGCGATATTTAATAATTCGCTTACTCAATGTTGCCCCAATGCCGCTCACTTGCCGTAATTGTTCTTCGGTAGCTTTGTTGAGATCGATTTTTTGGGCGAAAGATTTTTCAGAAAAACCCGTTTCAGATTTATAGTTTTTGAAATCTGTTTTTGGTTTCGGATTGGTGATCCATTCGGGAAATTTGAATAGCGGACTTAATTCATTAAGCAATGAATCTGAAACGCCCGTTACTGCTTTAAAATCGGCCGTAGAATTAATCCATTTTCCTTCGTTTCGAAATTGATGTAGTTTATCAATTTCTTCGTTTGTCATTCCTAAAGTGTAGCTTTTAAAATCTGTAATATAGTTTGGATTGAACGGATATATTTTCGGCTTTTTGTCTTCAATTTCAACCAATCGAAGCGAATCTAATTCCTGTTGAAGTGAAACAATTTCAGCCGAGGTAACATCCAAAGTATCTTCTTCCGAAAAATCCACAAACCAGTAAACACACAGTAATGTTATGATAAGTAACAACAAAAGCAAAATCCCACTCCGTTGCTGTTTGCTGAACGTGAAGTGGGATTTTAATTCCATATAAATTAATTTTTACATATGTTTCTGCAAATCTTCTAAACCATCGTCTAATGCATCGTGTTTGGTTTTGATTGCTTTCATATACCTATTGAGTTCCTTTCTAACCACTGGCGTTAACAATACAACCCCGATAATGTTTGGCACTACCATTGCAAAAATCATAGCATCGGAGAAGTTAATAACCGAACCAAGACTGATTACCGATCCAACCCATATAAATATACAAAATAACAATTTATAAACTAGCTCGGTAACTTTACCTCTTCCAAAAAGATAAACCCAACCCTGCATTCCGTAGTACGACCAAGAAATCATAGTTGAAAAAGCAAAGAGAATAACTGCTATTGTAAGTACAATTGAAAAGTGCGGTATAACACTGTCAAAAGCAGTTGCCGTAAGTTCAACACCTTCTTTTACTTCTACACCGTATTGAATAATATTATTGTCGAAATTGGTAATTACAATTACCAAAGCCGTCATAGTACAAATTACAACCGTATCAATAAACGGCTCAAGTAGCGCAACAATTCCTTCGGAAGCAGGATATTTTGTACGTACAGCAGAGTGTGCAATCGCAGCAGAACCAACCCCAGCCTCGTTTGAAAAAGCACCACGACGAATTCCTTGAATCATTACACCAACTAACCCACCAGCAATTCCGAGACCTGAAAAAGCACCTTCAAAAATTAATGCGAAAGCATCGCCAATGTGATGATAATTTGCTGCCAAAATAATAATTGCTCCCAAAACATAAATACCTGCCATAAATGGTACAATTCTCTCAGTAACTTTGGCAATACGTTTAATACCACCAATAATAACTACGGCAACAATTATGGCCATAAAAATCCCAAACCAAATTTCGGCACTGGTTTCCTGAAGTTCAAATAGTTGAACAAATTGTGCAGCTGCTTGGTTTGCTTGAAACATATTTCCGCCCCCAAAAGAACCACCAATTACAAATATTGCGAAAAGTACCGCCAAGACTTTGCCTAAACCGCCCATCTTTTTTTGAGCCAAACCTTTTTTAAGGTAATACATTGGGCCACCGTAAACTGTGCCATCAGGCCCCACATCGCGAAATTTCACTCCTAATGTACATTCGGCAAATTTAGATGCCATACCCAATAAACCCGCTAAAACCATCCAGAAAGTCGCACCGGGACCACCAATAGAAAGTGCAACGGCAACTCCTGCAATATTTCCTAAACCTACGGTAGCCGAAAGCGCGGCCGTTAATGCTTGGAAATGCGAAACTTCGCCATCGGCACTATCGTCGCGAATGGTTTCAATAAGGTTTTCTTGTTCGTTGGGAGTTACATCGCCGTAAAGGGTATCGGCTCCGTGCTTCTCAATGTCTTCGTATTTTCCACGAACCACTCTAACTGCAGTGCTAAACCCTGTAAAGTTTATTAATTTAAAATAAATAGTAAAATAAGTAGCTCCACCAATTAACACAATCAATACCCAAGGAATCTGAAAAGTTTCAGAAAATGGTATTTCGTAAAAAATAAGGTCTACAAACCATCCTGTGTAATCTTTAAAGATTTCATCAACCTTATGGGAGGTGCTGGTTTGTTGTGCAAATGTGAAAAGAGGAGTTAAAAAAACAAATAGCGAAAGAAGATATTTCTTCATAGTGGATTTTTAAAATGAAACGCTTTCATAAATAAAGCGAAGCAAGATGCTTAAAAAAAATCACATTTTCAAAAAAACACATAGAAATTTGTTACGGTTTTGTAAATTTTAAACTCCGTTATTTTTTACCTTCAACACAAAAAGAAATATTTCAACAAATTAAAATATTCTTAATTGTCTTCTACATCTTTTACAACCTTACTTTCTTTGTGAATTTTGGCGTCCATTCTATTAATTTTTACAGCATTTAGGTATTTTTTCAATTCTACATTCACCTTCGGAGAAAGCAGGACCAAGCCAATAATATTTGGGAAGACCATTGCAAATATCATAGCATCGGAAAACCCAATTACGGCACCCAAACTCGACGAAGCGCCAATAACTAAAAATATTAAAAATAAAACCTTGTAGGTTGTATCTGAAGCCTTCCCTTTTCCGAATAGAAATTTCCAAGATTGCAGACCGTAATACGACCACGAAATCATTGTAGAGATTGCAAAAAGAATAACAGCAATAGTAAGTACAATAGAAAAATGTGGAATTGCCGAATTAAATGCCACCGAAGTTAAATCTACCCCATTAATAGGTTGATTGGTAGCATTAAGCATTACATTACTAGCAGAATCCAAATTTCCGTAGGTAAACAAATTGTGTTTTGCATTGGTAATTACAATTACAATAGCGGTCATAGTACATATTATAACTGTATCAACAAACGGCCCAAGTAAGGCAGTTAAACCTTCACTGGCCGGATAACGAGTTTTTACCGCAGAATGCGCAATGGCAGCAGAACCTACTCCCGCTTCGTTAGAAAATGCTGCACGTTGAAATCCTACTATTAATACGCCCATTACCCCGCCAAAAGCAGCATTAGGATTTATTGCTCCCTGCCAAATTTGGTTGGCTGCGTATGGAATCATGTCATAATTTATACCAATAATTATCATTCCTGCGCCTACGTAAACAATAGCCATAAAAGGGACAACCTTTTCGGTTACGGAACCAATTCTTTTAATTCCGCCAATAATTACAAGGCCTACAATTACTGCTAGTACCAACCCTACATAAAACCCGGCATTTGGGCCGTTCCAATCCATTAATTGTGTTAACTGTGCAGCAGCTTGATTAGACTGAAACATATTACCGCCGCCAAAAGATCCGCCAATACACATTACCGCAAAAAAGACAGCCAGTATTTTGCCAATGCCAGGAATTCCCATCTCACGCAAGCCACTAGAAAGATAATACATAGGTCCTCCGTACGTTTTGCCATCGCCATCTACTTCTCTATATTTTACCCCCAAGGTACATTCTACAAATTTTGAAGCCATCCCTAACAATCCGGCTACAATCATCCAGATAGTTGCACCAGGACCGCCAATAGCAATGGCAACGGCAACTCCGGCTATATTACCAAGACCCACCGTTGCAGACAATGAAGCTGTTAATGCCTGAAAGTGTGTAACCTCTCCCGGCACATCGCCTTTTAAATGAACGGTATCGTGAATTTCTCCATCCTTCACCTCAATTTCTTGATCTGCAGGTATATGATGGTCTAAGTTATCGTACTTTCCTGAAGCCGTTTTTATACAGGTTTTTAAGTATATAAAATTTACTCCTTTAAAGTATAATGTAAAAAAAAGTGCCCCTAATAATAAAAGAATAATTACTATGGGCATTTCTTTTCCTGCAATTACAACAGGATAAAAAATTAATTCTACAATGGGCGTAGTGTATTCTGCAAATAGACCATCAATTTTTTCACCTAAGCTTTTTTGTTCTTGGGCGAAAGTGATTGCTGGTAGAATTAAAGCTAGTAGCGAAGGAAAATATTTCTTCATAGTGAAATTTTAAGATTTTGTAATTCAATGTTGAAAAAAGCAAGATGCTTATTTTTTTTTACAATACCCTAAAATCAACTAAAAAATTGTTAACGAATTCCCTAAACGCCGTATTCTTTCTTAAGACTTTCTATCTGGTCTGGACGTCCTATTAAAATTAATTTTGAGTTTTTCTGAAGAATTAAAGACGGTTCAGGATTGACAATATATTCACCCGAAGGAGAGCGATAGCCTATGATGGAACAGCCTGTTTTTTTACGAACATCCAAATCTTTTATAGCCTGTTCTCCCCCTTGCGGACACATATTTTCAAAAGGTATTTGCTCAACATTAATGCTGTCTTGCTCGCCGGCAACGGTTAGATTGTCTAAAAACTCTACCAAATCTGGCACTACAACCAGCGATGCCATATGGTCGCCGCCTATTTTATCGGGCATAATTACATTGTCGGCACCGGCTAGTTTTAGCTTTTTATAACTCGTCTCTTCACTGGCCCTACTAATAATTTTGAGCCCTTTATTCATCTGTCGCGCCGAAAGTACAATAAACAAATTATCGGCGTCATTTGGAGTAGCACAAATTAAGGTGGAAGCTTTTTCTATACCAGCTTTTAGCAATGTTTCGTCTTCAATAGCATTCCCTAAAACGAAAAGGAAACCATCGCTAGAAAATCGTTCTATTATCTCTTCGTCCTTTTCAATAATAACAAAGGGACGATTATAAGCCGACAGTTTTTGGGCCGCTTGTTTTCCGTTTCTTCCATAACCGCAAACAATAATATGATTTTGCATGGACTCCAGTTTTTTCTGCACTTTTTTCTGTCTTAAAATACCAATATTTTTGCTTAAAATATATTCAGTTATTACCGAAATGGCATAACCAACGATAAAGATACTGGAAATGATGAGAAGCGAAACAAAAACTTTTTCATTGGGGCTTAATGGCATTACTTCGCCGTAACCCACCGTGGTTACGGTAATAACCGTCATATAAAAAGCATCGATCCAACTGTAGTCTGAAAAAAAATGAAAGCCTATAACCCCGGTCATAAACACTACGATTAAAAGCAGAATGGCAACGGTTATTTTAGAACTGAAGAATTGCTTCATAAATCAAAAACAGAGGTTCGTTTGGTATTTACCAAATCTTTCAACTTTAAAACAAAAGCCATAGTAAGGTAGATTGCAAAGCCTGCGCCCAGTGTGGCAAAAGAAACATAAATAAAAAATAACCGAACACTTTTAGCGCGCATACCCAGCCTATCTGCCAATCGCGACGACACATAAAAGCCGCGTTTTTCTAGAAAATATCGTAAGGAATAAATGGCTCGCAACATAGGTGCAAAATACACTTTTTACCGCTAGATTTGAAATTTTGACCGAAAGAAAAACATCATACTACAATTACTTTTATCTGTAATTTAATTGTTTGGCGAATTGAGAATAGAATTGCCGATAGCACATTGCAAGCAATTGTTTTTATCGCAATATTCACTTTTTAGTTGAAGCAATGCCTGACTTTGCCATGCTTTTTTTGAAATGTTATTGATTGAATTGAATTTCTTCACAATTGTATTTTTTTCCGAAGAAATTTCGGAAGCCAATTGCAGCACTTCTCCCGAAGCGTCTCGTCCCTGTTGAATCGCGTAGCAAAACTTCAACGGAATTACAGTGTTTATAATCAGCAAATCGACAAAATTTTTGGTAATTCGTTTTTTACGCCCCAAAGATCCAATACCGAAATTGTAATGTGTATCCCAATATTCGCTACCAGAAATATTAAATAGCTCGTAAAAATCTTTTAAATTTTGGGTTTCAATTATGCGCGAAAACAAGTTACTTCGCTCAAAATAAAGCATCGATAATTGCGCTAAACGCACCGTGGGAAAGTTTGGCGGTCGCAGTCTAAAAAACTTCGGAGCAATAACAGTTTGGTTCTGCAGTCCAAATTTACGCTTCAAATATGCGTACTTTGTTTTTAGAGTTTTAAAATACCAATCTTCAATTTCTCCTTCCAACAATCCTGCTTGACCAATTAACAACGCTTCTAAATCCTGCTGCTCTTGGCTACATTTGTTTATTATTGAAAAATCTACAGATTTTGCAATGCTGAAAAACGAATCGCCGTTGACCTTCAGTCCAAAATTTTTGCAAAGCATTCTAAAAAGCAAACACTCCCAATGGTTTTGAGAGTTTTTCAATTCTTCGAGAAGTACCACTTCCTTTTTCTGAAGTCTTTCAAAATAAAGTCTTTCCAACCAATTTTGAAATGTAAAAGCATCAACAGCGCCTAATTCATTTTCACAATTTACCCACTTTTTCTCTTTCGAAAATAATTTTTGATAGCGCTGAAGTGTCGTTTTTGGAATGTGTTCTTTCACCACAAAAGTTGGAATAACACTGCCGTTTTTTCTGAAAATTTCGGCATCGTGTTCCCAAACTACGTGTAAAATTACATTGTCATAAGCCGCATCTGTTTCGTGGCCGTGTGCATACCAATCTGAAGATTTTAAGTGTATTTCAACATTGCCTGCCCAAAGTTGGCCGGCCAGCTCAATTTGAGCATTAAAAAAATCAGGACCCGAATGTAAGTTATGGCTCCCCGGATTTTTTATGTGGAGACTTTCATTATTTGAAGTGTAAAAGCTGCCCACGTCAAACTTCTGAAATTTCCACACGTAATGCAGAAAATCTTCCTTCATTTTAAAAATAAATTAGCGGGGAGCTTTAAATAGTACTATAAAGATACAAAATAATGTAGGTTTTAAACTTCCTCTTTTTGCAATTTTTCTTTACCACTTGACTGTTTTTCAACATTTTCTGAAATAGTATCCACAAAAAGAATGCGGTTCCATTTGTAAAGTCTTCGCGAAAGTAAAACATATCTAAAAACACCCACTGCTAAAAAAATAATACAAACTGCCAAAGCTACGTAACCCAGCCACTGAATGCTTTCAAAATCTTTTAATTGTAAAATACCTATTCCGCCCAAAAGCAGGTATAACGAAGAACGAATGTAGGAAAGTAACGTGCGTTCATTAGCCAATTTGGTGCGCTCCAACGCCAAAATTTCATTGGTATTGGCAGGCACCGGTTTTGTGCGCAAAAAGCGAAATAATTTTTTGGCTTCGTTTTTCATAGTAACGGCTAAAGTATGCTATAAACTGAAGTAGTTAATATACAAATTTAACGCGAATAAATTAAACCCGTAAACGGCAGCCGTATTAAAACACGCAAAATATTGAATGGATGAAGTAACTATTACGCTTCGTCCTCAATAAAACCTTGCTCACGCATCCACTCGTCATTGTACATTTTACCAACATACCGACTTCCGTGATCGTGGAAAAGTACCACCACAACATCATCTTTCGTGAACTTATCTTTTAATTGAAGTAAACCTTTTATTGCTGCACCGGCAGAATTTCCTAAAAAGAAACCTTCCATTTTGGCGAGTTTTTGGGTGTAGATTGCGGCGTCCTTATCGGTTACTTTCGTGAAGCCATCAATAATGCTGAAATCTACATTCTTTGGAAGAATATCTTCGCCAATTCCTTCGGTGATGTAGGGATAGATTTCGTTTTCGTCAAAAATTCCCGTTTCATGGTATTTTTTGAAAACACTTCCGTAGGTATCAATTCCCCAAACTTTTACATTTGGGTTCTGTTCTTTTAAATATTTCCCTACTCCACTAATTGTTCCGCCAGTTCCCACGCCCACTACAAAATGCGTAACTTTTCCATCGGTCTGTTTCCAGATTTCTGGGCCTGTGCTTTCGTAATGTGCTTTGGTGTTGCTGAGATTATCGTATTGATTTACATACCAACTATTTGGAGTTTCCTCAGACAATCTTTTTGAAACGGAATAATAGCTACGAGGATCTTCGGGCGCCACATCGGTTGGGCATACAACTACTTCGCTTCCAACAGCGCGAAGAATATCTATTTTTTCTTTGCTCTGTTTATCGCTAATTACGCACACCATTTTATAGCCTTTTACAATAGCTGCAAGGGCGAGGCCCATTCCGGTGTTACCAGAAGTACCTTCAATGATTGTACCGCCAGGTTTTAATCTTCCGTCGGCTTCGGCATCTTCAATCATTTTTACCGCCATTCTATCTTTAACTGAATTTCCCGGGTTAAAAGTTTCGTATTTGGCAAGCACCAAAGCGGGGATATCCCCAATAATTTTGTTGATTTTTACCATTGGCGTGTTGCCGATGGTTCCTAATATATTTTCTGCGTATTCCATAGATTTTTTTGAAGAAAAGTACCCCTTCACCATACAACTTCGCTAAAGCTACGTTTTACAAGAGGCTTCGGTACAGAAGGACAAAGGTACAATTTATTGTTTAAACGAAAAGACCTCACAGGTTTTCCCTTTGTCCTTCGACCGCGTGTCGCTGAAGCTTTAGCAGAGGCACAAGCTATTTCAGCGAAGGAGGAAAACCTGTGAGGTCTATAAATTATAACTTATAAAAATTTTTTATTTCACAATTGTAAAATAAGGTGCACCACCGTTTTCCACATCCCACATTAAAGTGTCATTATACCAAACTTTTATTGCTCTAATTTGATTTTTGGTTTTATAAATTTGAGATTTGATCGTATCCCTATCCGTTTCGCTCCAATCAATGTACGTTATGGAGAACTCATCATTTCCTTCATAATTTACAAAAGTTCCAAAAACATATAGACCATTGTTCCCTAGAAAAAGCATATCATCTGCACCTACGAGCTTAACTTCACCATTTATTAAGTGATATGTTTTAATATTCTCTTTTTTAAATGCATTTGAATTATTAGGATCTAATAAATCCTCTCCAGTAGCACTCTGGATAGAGAAATTTACACCTAAATCAATTACAATTTGTCCTTGAGGTTCATCATTTCTACTGCAACTTATCAAAAAGAATACAGATAACGCTATAAGAATTGATTTCATAATTATTAAGGTTTTATGTTATAAATCATTTTTTTCTGAAAATTAAATGTATAGGTACTAGGATTGAAATTATTATTTGCATACCATGCATCATTATATTCGCCTCCCCATCCCCAGTTCATTCTGTAGTACAAATAATGTACGGCACCAATAGGATTGCCATTATCATCAAAAATACATATTTTGCTTCTCTTAAAACCATCACAGACCCACATGTGTCCATCATCGTAATTATTAAATATCCACCAATTTGCATTTCTACCACCTTGTAAAATTACAGGTCTATTGGCTCTTAATTCATTTACAATAATATTGGAATTATAATCTGCAGAAGATGCGGTAGAATAGCCAAAGAAATTTCTAAATAAACCTGCTGTATTATAATCAGTATTCACACCAGTTGCGTCACATTCATAATGAACTGCAGAACCATAATAATTAATTTTATCGTGAATATCTTTAATGAATGATGAAATAGTGTTATTTCCCATATTATTTGTTGGCATATTTGACCAGTTATAATTTGTGGGATATTGATGGTATCGCATCATTTGTGCAATAGCTACTGGAACACAACCTGCCCAAGCTCTACCATTAGGTAATGGAGGATTACAATTTTTTAATGGCATATAATTATTAAAACCTGAACCTTGATTCCAACTTGTACTTAACAAACGATCTACTTGTTCAAATTCGTTTTCACAACCTCCTCCCGGGGGTTCTTTTTGAAAAATATTTACATCTTCCCAGTTTTTCTTGGCTTCCAAGGATTGATCAATTTTATTTTCCCTTAGATATTTAATACTTTCTTTAGTTTCAGATAACCATTCAACTAGACCAGAGGAGTAAAATTCAGCGTTTAAATTGAAAGTTTCTGTTTCAGAATATGCCAAAATAGGAATAGATCTATTGTCTGCCGCAAGAATTACAAAGCCGCCATTTTTATAATTAACTATATAAAAAACAATGTTATTTTTTTTCATCTTGTATTGGAGAAACTTCCTCCACCTCTTTCTTCAAATAAGTAATCTCATTTGAGGTTTTGGATTTAATATCAAAAATAAATTCAGAAGCAATGGTAGAAGCCGTTGATTGGTCAATAAAATTTTCAATCTGCTGTGATTGCAAGGGTAGCTGATCGGAAGCTTCTTCCTTTTGACAAGATAATAATGTAAAGATAAAAAGCAATATGAAAGCATATTGCCAGATTCGAGGCTTGATTTTCATAATATAAAAATTTAAAGATTAGTAGGTGAAATTTTTGTAACGTAAAGTGAGTGCGCACCAGTACTTTTCCTAATACCCAGCAAATGAAAAAAAAAAAAAACGAATTGTAGGAATATTTTTAGTTAATTTTTAAGACAATCATATCTTTTTTGAATAAACTAGGGGTTTGGGATTGCTTCGCTTCGCTCGCAATTACTCAAACCGAATCGCCTTCACAGGAGAAATTTTTGAAATGATAAAAGAAGGAATCAAAAGCATTAAAAGGCAAAGCAGAAACGTGCCTGTGTTTAACATTAAAATATAATCCCAATGCAAATAAATAGGAGCTTCGTTTACATAATAGGTATCTGGATTCAGTTTAAATACTTTACCGTATTTCTGAATTAAAAGCAGTCCAATTCCAATTACATTTCCCCAAAAAAGTCCTACGCCAATTAAATACATCGCGTTATAAAGAAATACTTTCCGTACACTCCAATCGTTGCTACCCAAAGCTTTTAAAATTCCTATCATTTGGGTTCTTTCCAAAATTAAAACTAGCAAAGCTGTGATCATATTAATGCCCGCAACCAAAATCATAATCCCAATAATCATAATAATGTTGAAATCGAAAAGATCGAGCCATTCAAAAATGGAAGCATATTTTTGACGGATGGTCTGTGTGTCCAGCGTGCTTCCGGTTTCGTTATAAACTTCGTTTCCAATGGGGATTATTTCCTCAAAATCATTAACAAAAACTTCAAAAGCGCCAACTTGGTCGGCCTCCCATTTGTTCAATCGCTGGATGTGGCGAATGTCGGTAATTATGAATTGTTCGTCAAACTGCTGAAAGCCGCTGTTGTAAATTCCCACAATATCAAAACCACGACTGCGCGGGGTTTTGGAAACTTCATCGTTCAGAAAAAAAGTGGTCACTTTATCGCCCAATTTCAGATGAAGTCTATTTGCCAAATATTCTGAAATCAAGATATCTTCGTTTAAATCACCTTTAAAGTCGGGCAGATTTCCTTCAATTAAAAAATCCTTGAAATAATACCAATCGTAATCATCGCCAACGCCTTTGACTACTACACCTTCAAAATCGGTTTCGGTGCGAATAACGCCACCTTTGGAAGCGGTAACCTGTACGTGTTTTATTCCTTCAATGTTTTTAAAAGTTGGATAAAACGGCTGGTTTTTTGAAATCGGGTTTTGTGAATCGTTGGAGAAATTGGTGTCGAAATTCGAAATGATAATATCGCCATTAAAAGCAGAAACCTTTTCGCGAATCTTTTTTTGAAGTCCAACGCCTGTGGCAATAGAAACTAGCATCATAATAATACCGAGTGCAATTGCAGTAATTGCAATTTTTATTATCGGTGCCGAAATACTACTTTTATAGTCCTTGGAAGCAATGATGCGCCGAGCGATGAAAAATTCGAAATTCACTGAGGTTTTATGGGCTTAACTTTTTTCAAAAATACAGTTTTATTGGTTGTTTTAACAATATTTTCTTGCGGAAGTTCCACTGAGAAGAAAGAGGAAAGAGAAAAAAAAATAGACGAGATTAGCATGGAGGATATAGTTTATGTCAATGATAAAATTAAACTCGGTGCAAATAGATTTTCAGAATATCATTATCTATTAAAAGGGAAACAAATAGGGGTTGTAGCAAATCAAACCTCAATGGTAGAGGATATAGCCGATGAAGAATATCAAACCTCACCTCAGCATACATTTTATATGGAATTTCATTTAGTTGATCACCTTATAAAGAGTGGAGTTTCAGTTAAAAAAGTATTCGCCCCCGAGCACGGTTTTCGAGGCACTGCCGATGCTGGCGAACACGTAAAAGACGGGATTGATTCAAAAACTGGCGTTCCTCTAATTTCACTTTACGGCAGTAATAAAAAACCATCGCAGGAACAATTAAAAGGAATTGACGTAGTGGTTTTTGATATTCAAGACGTGGGCGCGCGTTTTTATACTTACATTTCTACCCTGCATTATGTAATGGAAGCTTGTGCTGAAGCAGGAATACCAGTAATTGTTTTAGACCGCCCAAACCCAAACGGACATTATATTGACGGACCAATTTTAGAAGCAGAACATCAAAGTTTTGTGGGTATGCACCCAATCCCCGTGGTGCACGGCATGACCATTGGCGAATATGCAAAAATGATAAATGGCGAAGGGTGGTTAAAAGATAAAATACAATGCGCATTAACAGTAATTAAAATGCAAAACTACACCCACCAAACACCGTATTCACTTCCCATAAAACCATCGCCTAATTTACCGAACGCCCAGTCTATAAATCTTTACCCCAGTTTATGCTTTTTTGAAGGCACATTTATTAATGCTGGTCGCGGTACCGAGATGCAATTTCAGATTTTTGGGGCTCCGAGTTTGCCTGCTTCAAAATATACTTTTGAATATACGCCACAATCGAATGAAGGAGCAAAAAATCCAAAATTTAAAAATCAACTTTGCCACGGAAAAGATCTTCGGAAGGAGCCGAGATTGAGTAAAATAAATCTGGAATGGTTAATTGATGCCTACAGCGCCAACGGAAAAAAGAAGGATTTTTTCAATTCCTTTTTTGTGAAACTTGCTGGAACGAAGAAATTGCAGCAACAAATTGAAGAAGGTTTATCTGCCGAAGAAATACGCGCAACTTGGAAAAAGGGTCTTGTTGAATTTGCAAAAACACGAGCGAAGTATTTGCTGTATAAATAAAATTTCAACTACGCTCAATGATTCAAACCGGTGGCTGAGCGGAGCCGAAGTCACGATTGAAAAAGCAAGAAAAAAAAAGTCATTTCAACTACGCTCAATGACCCAAACAGGTGGCTGGGCGAACCCGAAGCCACTTCATTACGGCAAGCGTCGTTTCATTTCCTCCACAATATTAAAAGCCGCTGGGCAAATAGCAACATTTTTCATTGTAAGGTTTGAAATTTGCTGAAACTTTTTTCGGTCGGTGTGGGGAAATTCGCGGCAAGCTTTAGGGCGTACGTCGTAAATACTGCAATAATTATCGGCTCCCAAAAAAGTACAGGGAACGTTTTGCAACACATAGTCATTTTCCTCGTCAACCCGCAAATAGGTTTCAATAAACTGCTGCGGTTTCATTCTAAAATGTTTTGAAATACGCTCAATATCTTTGTCCGTAAAAAGCGGGCCGGTGGTTTTACAACAGTTAGCACACGTTAAACAATCTGTTCTTTTAAATTCTGCTTCGTGCAATTCCTGCATCAAACTATCGAGATGTTTGGGCGGCCTTTTCTTCAACTTTGCAAAAAACTTTTTGTTTTCGGTAGCTGTTTCTTTTGCTTTCTGCGGAAGTTGTTTTAGAATGTTTTCCATCTTCAATTTTTCTCTGCGCCCTCAGCGTCTCTGTGGTAAGATTTCCACCGCAAAGTCGCAAAGAATGCAAAGTCATTATTCGGCTTCATAAACCATTTCACCGTTGATAAATGTGGCAATCACTTTTGTATTCGGAAGTTCTATTTCGTCAACTTTCATAATATCTTTATCGAGAATGGTGAAATCTGCAAACTTCCCCACTTCAATACTTCCTTTTTCATCTTCTTCAAAGTTGGCAAATGCTGCCCAAATTGTCATTCCTTTTAAAGCTTCTTCACGCGTTAAAGCATTCTTCATTTGAAATCCTTCTTTGGGATAGTTTTTTAAATCCTTTCGGGCAACGGCAGCGTAAAAAGTGTACATTGGGTTTACGTGTTCCACGGGGAAATCGGTTCCTAAAGCGATGCTTCCGGCTTTGTTCAACAATTCTTTATAAGCGTATGCACCTTTTATTCGCTCTGCCCCCACTCTATCTTCGGCCCAATACATATCGCTGGTGGCGTGCGTTGGTTGCACAGATGGAAGTATGTTGTTGTTATCGTCAAAATAATTGAAGTCTTGGGCCGAAATAATCTGTGCATGTTCCACACGCCACCGTCTATCTGTTTGACCTTCCAATGCTTTTTTATAAGCTCGAAGCACGGCAATATTTGCAGAATCGCCGATGGCGTGCGTATTCATTTGAAATTCGGAAGCGGCAATTTTTTCAGCTAAGTAATCCAAACTATCGGCAGTGGTAATCATAGCTCCAAAATGGTGTGGCATATCGCTATACGGCTCGCGCATTGCGGCACCACGGGAACCCAAAGCACCATCGGCATATACTTTAAAAGAACGCACATTGAGTCTATCTGTTTTATAAATTCCCTTATTTAAATAATAGTCTCGATTTTTAGCGTTATTGCTTACCATCGCATACAATCTGAGTTTAAACTTTCCTTCTTTTTGAAGCGTATCGATCAACTCAATTATTTTTCTGCCCAAACCAGCATCGTCAACGGTTGTTAAACCATATTGAAATGCTATTTTTTCGGCTTCCAAAAGTGCTTCGGTTGAAACTTCGGTATTGATTTCTGGGAAAGTTTTTCTAACTAAAGCCATTGGAGCATCAATGATAACACCGCTTGGCTCTCCATTTTCCAAAACCACCTCGCCACCGGCCACTTTTGTTTTTGAAGTAATTCCAGCAAGTTCCAATGCTGTGGAGTTTACTAAATAGGCGTGTCCATCAACTCTTTGCAACGCAACTGGAGTATTGGGAAATAACGAATCCAGCTCTTTTTTAGTGGGGAAATTTTTATCATCCCAATCGTTTTGATCCCAACCACGACCGATAATATAGGGCATTTGCTTTTCTTCTTGAAATGCCACCACACGCCCCAGAATTTCTTCGAAACTTTTAGTTCCTATTAAATCAACATTTCGCAAACCCAATCCGAGCCCGTATAAATGCGCGTGGGCATCAATTAGTCCAGGAACAATTGTATTCCCTTTGGCGTCGTAGGTTTCTTTGATGTTATATTTCAATTCGAGTTCGGGTTTTAAACCGATTTCAAGAATTTTTCCATCCTTTACAACCAAGGCATTTGCAATACTGAAATCCGTATCGACCGTATAAATTGTCGCGTTTTTAATCAATAAATCTGCGGGAAGTTTATCGGGTGCACAGGAAAAAAGTGCAATTGCGAATAATAGGGAAAGTAGTTTTTTCATAGTAGAAGTTATTAAACTGTAAAAATAAAAAAACATCCGCCACAGACGGATGTTTTATGAATTTATAATTTATTGAAAATTTACCAATCAAACTTATACGTAGCTCCAGCCAAACCTTGAATTCCTTGCACTGGATAATTCATCCATTTTTCGTAATTATCGCCAAACAGATTGCTGCCTTTCACAAAAACCGAGAGTCTATCTGTAAATCTGTAGCCAAAATGTAAGTTAGCATCTACGTAACCATCCAGCGTTACTTCGCTGTCAAATGAAGTGTTGAAAGGATTGTTATTATAGACTAAATCTTTTCTTTCGCCCACGTAAAATAATGAAGCACCACCGTATAATTTTTCGGTTATATTGAAATTTGAAAACACCGAAGCTTTCAACTCTGGCAAGTTCCAAGCTTCGTTTTGGAAGTCTGTGCTATAGTTGTAATAATTCGCATTAATTCCTATAGAAAACTTATCGGAAACTTCCACATTCAATTCTCCGAAAAAAGCCAACGTATTTATATCGTCATAAACCACGTTGAAGGAATTACCGTATTGATATCCTTCCAGCTCCGGACTTAAATTATTAATTGCATTTGCTTGAAAAAGCGCTCTGTTTTCATCTTTTCCGTAGGAAGCCCTTACGTTATAACCAACCGAATTAGACAATTTTCCTTTAATTCCGGCAAAACCTTCATATAAATTTTTGGTGGGAAGAATGTATAAAGTAGGTGAAATAAAAGGGTTTTCTTCCTTAAGATTATAATATGTATTTTGCTGAAGGCCGCCTTCTACCCCACCGTACAAAATTACTGTTTCATCCATTAAACGGTACGAAGCGTTCAGTTTTGGGTAAAGTGAAAAGTTGGTTTTGCTATTTTCAGAATCTAAACTCACATACCCCGCAACACCTAATGAAATGCTGAGATCCTCATTCACAAAAGTGATGGATGGCGCCAAACCTGCGTTTAAATAACTGTATTTTATGTCTGAAGTATTTGCGTAGTTTTTATCGAAACTTCCGCTTAAATAATCAATATCGCCATCAATTTTGAAGGTTACGGTTTCCAACGGAAATGAAAACTCAGGCTTCAACGTAGCATTGAATTCCGAAGAGGAAAAAGCATCGCCCAAGTAACGAATATTTACAGTGCCTCTTTCAAAAAACAAATCTTCAAAAGCAATATTCCCGCCTACATAACCGCTAATATACGTTTGCTGCGGATCAATTGATACGTTGGGTTCTTGAACAAAAATAAAATCTGGTACCCCGTACCAATTGTACAATTGGTGCTCCACGCCGGCATCGAGTCTGTACGTTGCATCGCGCTGACGGCTGGTATAATTTGCATCCAAACTTGTGTCGTAATATTTATTTTCAAGATTCACTCCTTTTATATCACCTTGCGAAGAATTGTGCCGAAAGAAAAACCCAGCATTATCGGTTCGGCTTATCTGAAAATTGCTGTACAATTCACCCAAAATAGAAGTGTAATTTCCAAAACCAAGCGTGGCGTAATTATCGTACAATTTTATAGGTTTTGCTTTTTCAACATTTGTAGCTTTCCCTTTTGCCGGTGTAAAAGTTGAGGCAACGGGAACTGAAAATATACTGTATTTCACTTCCTTTTTTGTAGTGGAAATAGAATCGTTTAACGAAGGCGTTTCCTTCACTTTAAAAGCGTCTGAAATTGTAGGTGTGTACGGTTTTACAACGTTTACCACTTCAGTGTCTAATTCCTTTTCTTGTGAATTTGCTGAAAACCCAACGACAATTAAGGTAAAAAGGAAGAACACCCCCCTCAATCCCGCGGCAAAGGGAGAAGTCATTCCCGCCCTTTGAAGGGATGGCTGGGACGGAATGTTTTGTATGTTTAATGAAAATCCTGCTTTAAGGGTCTTGAACATAGTATATAATTTTGTGTCTTTTTATTTGAGCGTTGATTAAACCTAACAGGTTTTGAAAACCTTTTCGGGTTTGAATTCATTTTAGTTTCCGGTCTCTACAGATGAATTGGTTTTTGCCTCCGCATTCTTAATTACGGCTAGTTCCGCTTTTGCTTCTGCGACCACTTCGGGAAAATCGGTGAAATTTTTAGTTACGCTTTCCAAAATGTAAGTTGCTTGGTACGCGTCTTTCAAAGCATAAAAATTCTTCGCCATTAGCACCAAACCTTTGGCTCCGTACAATTTATAACCCGAATAATCTTTCGCTAATTTCTGAACTGAAGCGTTTGAACCTTCAAAATTCCCCGCTTTATTTTTGAAGTAAGCATCAAAATAAAGCGCTTCGGCAGCGAGGGCGCCCGTTGCAATTTTCTGAACTTCGGCATAAGCTGATTTGGCTTTTGCTTCGTTATTGGTTTTCATCGCGGAACGCGCAATTATTACTTGCGCATCACTTTTAATTGAATTGTCTATTTTAGAATTCTGAAGTACTTTTTCGGCATAGTTTACCGCTTCAGCATATTTTTTCAATTCATACGAAGCTTTCATACTGTTAGTCTGCGCGAAAATTATGTTCTGCGGAAAATCTGCTTCGGCTTCCAAACGGGTTAAATATTTTAAGGCATTTTGGTAATCCTGTTTCGCCAAGTACAATTCTGAAATCCTTGCCAAAGCTTGTTCGGTAAATTCGCTGCGTTCGCGATTTACAACGTACTCAAAATGTGGAATGGCTTGGTCGTTTTTCGCATTGGCAAAGTAAATTTGGCCTAAATAAAAATGTGCATTCTGTGCGTGTAAACCACTCGGAAATTGCTTTAAATAATCTTCAAAACGGCTTTGTGCCTGGCTTTGTTTATTTTCCAAATATGGCTGCTCAGCCGCTGCATAAGCTGCATCGTCAAGTTCGGTATCGCCCACTTGCACGTAATCTAAGGTTTTTACCCAGCGCGCGTATTCATCAACATTTCCCTGTTCTATATAAATAAGTTTCGCCGAAGAAACGGCCTGCAAAGCTTCGGGCGTGCTTGGAAAATCTTTTGTTACTCTTTTAAAAATTGCGAGCGCTTCGTTGCTTTTTCCGGTGTTTTCAAAAATCAGCGCTTTTTTCAGCAAAGCTTTTGAAACAAAACTGCTATTTGGAATCTCGCGAATTAGTTGGTCGTATGCCGAAACTGCTTCGTTATTTCTATTCTGTGCTACGTATGTATTTCCCAATTCGTACAACGCATCGTCACGATAAACCGATTTTGGATATGCTTTTATAAAAGCAATTAGCTCTTCAATTTTCTTTTCGCTTCGGTCCACAAAACCGTAACTAATGGCTTTTTGAAACTGCGCGTAATCGTTGTCGCCACCCAATTCTATTGCAGTGTTGTAGTTTTCCATTGCTGGCCAATATTGGCTGGTCACAAAATAACTATCGCCCAAACGCAGATACGCATCCTTTTTACGAACTTTTTCTGTGGAAGAAGATCCTACATAACTTTTAAAGTTGGCGATTGCATCGGTATAATTTTTCAGCTTAAATTGATTGTACGCCATATTATACTTCAAGTTTTTATTTTCTGAAGTGTTTTGCGCACCCGGTATTTGTGCAAACTTTTTATAACCCGCCAACGATTTTTCAAAATTTGAAAGTTGATAATTGCTTTCAGCTTTCCAATACGTAGCGCGTGCGGTGAAGTTGGCGTCTTGCGGTTCCTGTAAACTTTTATCGAAATAGGATATTGCTTCGTTGTAATTTGCTTCGTTGTACAATTCAATTCCGCGATAAAAAGCTACTTTTTGATAGGCCGTTTTATCTGCGAAATTTTTGTTGTTTTCAAGCAAATTCAATGCTTCTTTATAATTTTTTGAAGTGATGTAACTATCAATCAACAGCTTTTTAAGCTCGTCGTTATTGGCGTTGTTGGGGTATTTCTCAATAAAAGAAAGCAAAACCTGTGGCGTACTTTTGTAGCTGTTGCCAATTTCGTAGCTCAACTTCGCATAATTTAAAAACGCATCTTCCTGAATTTCGGCACTGAAATCCATTTCCGAAGCATTTTTAAATGCGTTTAAAGCCTCCTGTTTTTTATCGAGTTCTAAATAACTTTCGGCTAAATGGTAATAGGCATTTTGGGCAACGGCATTTTTTCCGTCCACAATTTTATTGAATTCACCAATGGCGCTTTCATAATCGCCCTCTTTGTAATAAGCGTAACCCAATTGGTAATAATCTGTGTTGTTCCATTTGCCACGCGTGCCTTTGTATTCTTTCAAATACGGAATTGCTTCAGCATATTTTTCGAGGTTAAAATAGCTTTCACCAATAATTTTTGAAAGTTGGCTCTGCTCCTGCGGATTGCTTTTACTAAACTGCGCCTTCCCCATATCAATGGCTTTTTGGAAGTTACCGAGCTTAAAATTCATATCGGCTTGATAATAACTTAGGTCTTCGGAATAGCGCTCCTCGCCTTTTACTTCTTCAAAATTTTTGTTGGCCTCTTCGTAATCGTCGCCTTCGTATGCAATAAAACCTAAATAATATTTTGCTTGCGAGCCGTATTTTTGCGAATTGGAAACTTTATTGAAATAGCTTTTCGCATCGTCGTACCGCTTCGCCTTAAAATATACGTATCCATTATTGAAATTAAAACGTTCCTGCTCACTTCGGCTCAAACTACTGGCATCTACTTTGTCGTACCATTTTTGCGCGTGGGAATATTTTCCGTTTTCGAAATAAAAATTCGCCACATCTATATAAGCCGAATTTCGTTTTAAACTTGTGGGATGTTTTTCAACAAATTCCTCCATTAACTGATCGGCATTTTGCTGATTCAAACGCACAGCGGCATTTGCAACGTAATATGCGCAATCGCTCTGCACGGTTTCGTCGTTACTGCTATTTTTAATTTTTTCGAAAAGGCTTTGGGCGGCTAAATACTGACCGTTATTGTAAAGTTCCAACGCTTTGTTGAACTCGGCAAAATCATTTGTAAACGCAGCAGATTGTTGCGAAAATGATGAAAATGAACAAATTATTAAAAGCGATAAAACAAGAAAATTCTTAACCATTAGTTACAGTTTTTGTGGCGTAAAGATATTTAACTTTAAATGTAGCTTTCGGCGATACTGTAATTTTTAAGGATTTATTAACGAATGGTTTTTGGGTGAATTTATCCCTATTATAACGCCACATATTGCAATAAATTACATTTCAAATTTTTACGGAAATATTCTTTATTTTTAACAATTAAAATTTCATTTCAATGATTTGAAAATCAATTGATGGTGAAAAAATTCAAAGGGAAATATAGAATTGAATCTATTCGAGCGCAATGGTGGGATTACGGCTGGAATGGCGCTTATTTTATTACAATTTGCACCAAAAATAGACAACATTTTTTTGGAGAAATACAGAATGGGAAAATGGTATTTTCATCGTTAGGGATTATTGTGAATATTTTATGGCACGAAATTCCAAATCATTCGGAACACATTTCGTTGGGTGAATTTGTGGTTATGCCCAACCATATTCACGGTATTTTATTAATTGATAAACCGGATGGCGACGGCATGGCCGTAGAGACAAGACATGCCTTGTCTCTACCCGGAACAACGGGGAAAAACCGATTCCAAAATCAGGGGAAAAACACCATATCGTCCATCGTGGGTTCGTATAAATCGGCGGTCACCCGACATGCAAATCGTTTGGAAATACAAAATGGTTGGCAGGCAGGATTTCACGACCACATTATTAGGAACCACGCGGAATATAACCGTATTAAAAATTATATTATTAAAAATCCGCAGAATTGGCGGGGCGATAAATTCAATAATTAACGCATGGATTGATTGATTAATTGATTGATTGATTGATTGATAGAGACAAGGCATGCCTTGTCTCTGCATAACGTTATTGTTCGCGTTTGCGTTTGCGTTTGCATTTGTGTTTGCGTTTGCGTTTGCGTTTGCGTTTGGTTTGCGTTTGCGTTTGCGTTTACGTTTGCGTTTGCGTTTGCAATGGTAAAAATCAAAAACCGTTTGGTTCCAAAAATAACCCCTATTTTTATAAAAATTTAATTGGCATGAAAAAAATATTCCCTAAAATCGTGATTGCAGCTGTACTGCTGTTTTGTGTTTCTGCCACCGCGCAGCGCAATTCTTTTAAAATCCTTTTTGAAAAAAATGGAAAAATAGGCATTGGCACTCCAACTCCGGACGAACTTTTAACTGTAAAAGGTAAAATACACACACAGGAAGTGCTGGTAGATTTATACGGTGCCGTGGCGCCCGATTATGTTTTTGAAAACTATTTCAATGGCTTTTCTGAAGCAATGCCAGAATACAAACTAATTTCTTTGGAAGAATTGGAGGTTTTTATAATGGCGAACAACCATTTGCCCAATATCCCTTCGGCCGAAGAAATGCAACGGGAAGGAATTTCGCTAAAAGAAATGAATCTCCTTCTACTTCAAAAAATTGAAGAATTGACATTATATACACTTCAGCAGCAAAAGGAAATAGATGCCCTGAAAAAAATCATTCAAACTTCAAATAAATGATTTTAAAAAAAACGTGGGAACGGGCTAAAAAACATCCCTATACTTTCCTTTTCGTTTTTGGCGTATTGGTACGGGTTTTAGTATATGTACTTTACAATGGCCACGTAAGTATTTTCAACGATTCCGGCGGTTATTTAACCATTGCCGAAATGATTAAAAACTGGGATTTCACAAATTACAACGGCACGCGCACTCCCGGCTATCCTCTCTTTATATTCTTAGCAAATCTTTCAGAACCAGTTACCGCAATCTATCAAAATATCCTGGGAATACTCACTTCGTTTATGCTGTTTTATATTTTTTATAAAAAGAGCAAAAACCTGAATTTTTCACTTTTGATTGGACTTATTCCTTCAATTTTTATGCATCTTCTTTTTTACGAACGTGCAATTCTTACAGAATATCTTACGCTGTTTAGTTTGGTTTTGTGTGTTTGGGTTTTGTTTAAAACCGGCTTTTTCTCACAGCGGCTCAGTTTCCTGCAAATCATGCTGGTCGGTTTGGCTGCAACATTGGCACTCGTTGTGCGGCCAATGTTTATAATACTTCCCCCGTTAATTGCCTTTTATTATTTGGTTCTAAACTTCCGAAGAGGAATTTTTCACAACCTAATAAGCGTTGTGCTTTTATGTCTTCCGGCGTTTATATTTTATTCGTTTTGGAGTTCTTTTAACGAAGAGCATACGGGCTATAAAGCCATTACCGCTTTTTCAGGAATAAATGTTGCGCAAACAACGGTATTCTTTGTTGAAAATGCAGATGATAAATACGCTACTATCCGTGATTTACACGTTCGTAAAAGAGATTCATTAATTACTATTGGTAAAGATCCCGCCATGGCCATTTGGCACGTTTTTGCGGATTTGGAAAGAAAAGATTCAATCACAGTTGCCGAATTTTCGCAGTTGCTTAAACCAATGAACGAGGATTTATTAAAAAACAATAAACTTGCTTACTTAAAAAGAGTCTCGCTATCTTGGATAGATTTCTGGAACACGGGCATAATGTGGAATTATGAATCCTTCCAAATCAAAGAAGTTAAGTGGGTTTTAGCAGGTTTTTGGCTGTTTATTATGACGCCTATTGTTATCTTTCTGAAAATACTTTTTTTAATAATTTGTGCGTTTCACTTTTATAAAAGAATACGAAATAGAAAATGGTTATTTACTTTTGAATTCTTCTGTGTTTTACTAATTTTGGGGGCATCCGTTGGGCAGGCTTTAGTTACCTTTGGCGGTAACTCCCGCTTTTCAATGCCGTTTTTCCCATTAATACTTATAGTTGTAGTTCAATTTTACCTAAACAATAAAAAATATGTCCCAGCCAGTTTTAGAATTAAAAAACGCCGCCATTTATCAAACCGATAACTTGGTGCTATCCGACGTTAGTGTGCAGGTTGATAAAGGCGAATTTGTTTATCTAATCGGGAAAACAGGAACGGGTAAAAGTAGTTTTATGAAAACCCTCTACGGCGATCTTCCCCTAAAAGAAGGCGAAGGCAATATTGTGGGTTACGATCTTGCCACTTTAAAAGAAAAAGACATACCTTTTTTACGCAGAAAACTGGGTGTAGTTTTTCAAGATTTTAAATTGTTGAACGACCGAACCGTTCACGACAATTTACTTTTTGTGCTTACTGCAACCGGCTGGAAAGACAAATCTGCAATGGAAAGTAAGATTAACGATGTGTTGGCAAAAGTAGATATGAAAACCAAATCGTTTAAATATCCGTACCAACTTTCGGGCGGTGAGCAGCAACGCGTGGCAATTGCCCGTGCACTCTTAAACGACCCCGAACTTATTTTAGCAGATGAACCCACCGGAAACCTCGATCCGCAAACAAGTGTAGAAGTAATGGAAGTTTTACGCGAAATAAACAAAAACGGAAACACTATTTTAATGGCTACTCACGATTACGCCCTATTGTTGAAATATCCATCCAAAACATTAAAGTGCGACGAAAACCAAATTTTTGAAGTAGTTCAAAAAACAGTTTAGCACTTCAATTAAAGAGATAGTGAATCGTGAACTAGTGGTTCAAAACATTATATTTCAAAACGTCCAATCCACAACTAATCATCCAAAATACTCGGATCGCGAAGTTGTAGTTCACATTCTTTTTCGAGTGACGAATCAATTTTAAGATGAATTTTCCCGAGCGCACCCGGCTTTAAAACCGTGTTTTCTGAAATAGTAATTCGCTTTTTTGAAGTTAAATCCAAACGAGCGTCTTCAGTAAATTCTTGATTTTGGATTAACACTTCAGAAATTGAGGTGAGTTTAAAATTCCAACGACTAAAACGCTGGTTTTCTATTACAGCCGGTTCTTTTTCAGCAAACATATCAAAAACCATTTTTACAGCGCGACCGGTGTTTAGCATTCCGGCGCCATACATTCCTGCATACGGTTTATTGGGTTCCACATCGTCAATATTGGTTGATGTAAGTTTAATAATGCTTTCCACCTCATCCGCGGGAAGGCAAGGATAGAGCGAAAACATAAGTCCCACTGTTCCCGTAACCAAAGGAGCAACCCCCGAAGTTTGATTAAACTCACTCACGTCTATTTTATCTCTCAGCACCAATTCGCTGTACCTAAACAAACCACTTGAAGGCGCCACAATATCAATTGCACTGTTTAGGTTTCTAATACTAATTGGGTACAAATATGGAACTTGAGTAGTATCATTATTTTTAAAACCACCTGTGAGTCCTACATAATTCCGAATGTTTTTTACATAATACAATCCTTTGTCTTCTTCTATCTGTATATTTTCCGAGTAATTTTCAAAACGATGCGAAGCCGAGGAAACCGCGATTACTCCGTCATACGAAGCCGGATAGTAAAATTTCTTTCCTTTGGTTTTGATAAAAGATGGATTGTGGCCAATTGCTACAACCACGGTTCCGTTTTCCAGCATTTCATAAATTGCCTGTTGCGCCGTTTCGTAATAATGTGCAAGTCCCCAACTGCAATTAATTACTTTCACCCCCAACCTAGAAAGTTCAACCAGCTGTTTCAAATTATTAAAATGTCCATAATTTGTAGCGTAAATACTGCAATCGTAGCAGACGCCTGCAATTCCGTACGCATTATCTCCTTGGCCCGCCGCAGTTTCCGCTACCGAAATACCATGTCCTTTAGCCAAAAACGACTCCTGAATTTGCTTACTTTTTCCCGCAAATTCTATGTCGTCTGTGGGCACGGAACCGTCCGATATACCAACAATAACATCGCGAGAGCCTGTAGTATAATACCAAGCTTTGGGCACCTCCATTACATCCAAATAATCAAGATTTACTTGCGCACCACGGTTTTCGCCAATCGTGCTTGTTAACCCGTAATCATTGGGCTCGAATATTTTTTTATCCTCCTCGGCAATCAGTTCGCCAAATTCAAAAAGATGTGCGGCGTTCTGTAGCAAATCGGTCATCATTGCTTCTTTATCGGCGATTACAAAAAAGGTTTTTTTTAGATTTTCCTTTCGCGCATGTTTCCACGTTTTTTTGAAGGTCTTAATTTTATAATTCCGCAGTGCAGCTTCCAATCGCGCGTCATTTCCTGTGTAAACCAAGTAATCACCTTTTTTTTCGAATGAAGGCACAAAAGCAGTGTCGCTAGCGCGGAGGTAAAACCAAGCCTCTTTCTGAGCATTCGCCGAAAATGTAAATAGATAAATTAAGGAAAACAGAAATAATATTCGCACGTAAAATTCTTTTCACACAAGGTACTTCTTTTTTCAAAATTGAAGAAATACAGAAGCTTTTTGATGCATTTCTAAACAGAAATATTCCACATCCAAAAAAGAATGCTGTATTTTAGCGGCATGTACCAAACACTTAAAAAAGTAGCGCTTTCGCTAGTTCCGAAAAAAATACTTTTTGAACACGAGATTTTTTTTCGCTCTATTTTTGCATTTCACTTTGGCGGAAAAAATCACGAGTGTACTGTGTGTGCAAAGGGAATAAAAAAGTTTATAAAAATACCCGACGATCTGCTTTGTCCTTTTTGTGGAAGTCGTTCGCGAACACGAAGACTTTATTCTTTCCTAAATTCAAAAGATTTACTCCACGGAAAAGTGCTTCATTTTTCACCTTCGCGAAGTGTTTTCAGATTACTGAAGAAAAACCCAAAAATATATTATTTCAGCACCGATTATGAAGACGAATTTATTGCTGAATACCATTACGACATTACCCAAATTCCTTTGGAAAAAGATTTTTTCGACCTAATAATCTGTTATCATATTTTAGAACACATTGAAGACGATAAAAAAGCGATGTCAGAATTATACCGCGTATTAAAAAAGAATGGAACGTGCATAATACAAACGCCTTTTAAGACGGGAGCTATTTACGAAGATTTTTCAAAAAAGACCCCAAAAGAACGACTGAAAGCTTTCGGGCAAGAAGACCATGTGCGCGTTTATTCTGTGGATGGATTACTAGAAAGGCTTGACGAAAATGGCTTTAAAAAGATTGAAGCCAAAACTTTTCCACCAAACGAGCGTTATGGGTTTATGGAAGAAACTGTATTGATTGGCAAAAAATGATTTCAATCCTCATACCAACATACAATTTCAACATCTTTTCGATGGTTGAAGCCTTGCACAAACAATGCACGAGCGCAGCTATAGTCTTTGAAATATTGGTTCTGGATGATGCTTCAACCAAAAAAAATATTATTGAAGAAAATTCAAAAATCAATTTATTTCAAAATTGCAGATATCAGATTTTAAATGAAAATATTGGAAGAAGTAAAATCAGAAATCTTTTGGCTGAAAAGGCGAAGTATAACTGGTTGCTATTTTTAGATGCAGACACATTTCCTTCAAGTTCAGAATTTATAGAAAAATATTTGGCTTCGTTTTCCGAAGATATTTCCGTGGTTTTTGGCGGAATTGAATACCCTAAAAACACTCCAGAAAATGCAAGTTTAAGGTATAAATACGGCACCAATCGCGAAAGTTTGAGTCTCCAAAAGCGCCTAGAAAATCCATACCGAAGCTTTATAACTATGGGTTTCGCCATCAAAAAAGATGTATTTGAAAAAATAAAATTTAATGAAAAACTGGCAGGTTATGGATATGAAGACTCCGTTTTTGCGTTTGAACTTCAAAAAAACAAACTAACTTTAATGCATATTGATAACCCTGTGATTCATCTAAATTTGGAAACTAATGAAGATTTCATAAAAAAATCTGAATTGGCTCTTCAAAATTTATTGAATTTTTATAAAAACAGCGCAATTGATGTGGAAACCGTGAAAATTCTAAAAACCTATTCAAAGCTTAAAAATCTTCATCTACTTTTAGTAGTACGCTGGGTTTATTACATTTCGAAATCTCAAATTCTCAAAAATCTAACTTCCACTAAACCTTCCCTTTTTCTTTTTGATTTATATCGCTTGGGTTATCTTAGTTCTTTAAACGCGAAAGATGCTTAAATTTTCAGTTGTAATAGCGGTCTTTAACAAAGAAAAGTACATTGGCGATACTATAAAAAGTGTTTTGGCGCAGACTGTTACCGATTTTGAAATTGTGATCGTAAACGACGGTTCTACCGATAACAGCGAAGCCGAAATTTTAAAATTTAAAGATCCGCGGATTCGTTATTTTTTACAAGATAACCAAGGTGCCGCAGCCGCCAGAAATGCAGCAATTGAAAAAGCAAAGAGCGAAAACATAGCACTCTTAGACGCAGACGATTATTGGTATCCTTTCTATTTGGAAGAGCAAAATAGACTACTAAAAAAATTTCCAAGCCAATATATTTTTGCCACCGCCGCCGAAATAAAGCGCAACGGGAAAAAATTTCAAAATAGCTATTCCATCAAAACAATTGAAAAGGATGCTGCACTTGTTGATTACTTTGAAGCAAGCCAATTAGATTCGGTGTTGCACAGTTCGTCCGTGGTTATAAAACGAAATGTATTTGATGAAGTGGGTGGGTATAATCCTAAAATTATAAGCGGAGAGGACACAGATTTGTACGTCCGCATCGGGCTGAAATACAAAGTGGTTTTTAGCCCAAAAGTCTGTGTAACCTATGTAATTCGAAAAAGCGGTTTATTTAATAGTGTGCGAAAACTGGATGAAAAAGCCAATTTTGAAGCCTACGAAATTTTTGAAAAAGACAATCCTACGTTAAAAAAGTTTTTAGATTTAAATAGATATTCGCTTTGTATTTTGGCGAAAATGGAGAGCGACAAAGCAGCTTTTCAGAAAAATTTCAGCAAAATAAATCCAGAAAACCTCAGTAAAAGACAGCGTTTTCTACTCCGCCAAAATAAAACAATTTTGAAGCATTTATCGAAAATGAAAAACAATTTAGAAAAATTAGGATTGCGATTAGGCACCTTTAAATAACTTAAACTCGTCGTATTCGCGGATGTAATCACTTTCAAGAAATCGTCCCGATGAGAGCACCAAGCAGACTGATCCTGACGAAAAGTTTTCGAGTTCTCTCCAAATTCCAGTAGGTATTAGTAATCCGCTATTGGGCTTGTTTAAAATGACGGATTTTTTATTCGTTCCGTCGTCCAATAGCACCTCAAAACTGCCACTTAAAGCTATTAAAAATTCCTGTTGTTCTTTATGTGCGTGTCCGCCACGATAAGCACCACTTGGCACATCATACAAATAATAGACCCGTTTAACCTCGTACGGCAAAAACCCCTCTTCAATAACAGACAGATTTCCTCGAGGATCAGTAATCTTTGGAATATCTAACAGACTAATTTTTTCTAATTTTTCAGTATAAGGCATTGTGTAAAGTTTGGTTCCATTTTTCAGAAATATTCTGCATTGAAAATTTTTCGACGGAAGGTTTCGTATTCTTCTTTAAATTTTGAAAAAGCGTCTCATAAAAACATACGCTTTGCAGCGCTTCAGCAAATAAAGGTAAGCTTCTTTCGGCAATCAACAAACCGTTTTTGTTATGTTGTATTATTTCCGAAGGACCCGAAATAATATCCAGCGAAATCACTGGTGTTCCCATCGATAGCGACTCTACAAGCACCATCGGGAAACCTTCGTATTTACTGGTAAGCGTAACACAACGCGCGTTTTTAATGATTTCAAAAGGACTATTTGTGAAAGGCAAAAAGATAATTTGTCGCGAACAATCTTTAAATTTCGCCAACTTTTGAAGCCTTTCCAAATCCATTCCATCTCCCAGAATTACGAGATGCACGTCTGTTTTCCAAACTTCTGAAATTGAAAAAGCTTCAATTAAAAATGAAAAATCTTTTATTGAATCGTCTAACCTACCGTAAGAAAGTACGTATTTTTTATTTCGAAGTATTTCGGGTAATTCACCGCCGTCGGATTTCCAAGCAGGATTAAAAGCATTGTGAATTGTTATGGAATTCTCTATTCCTTCCTTTCTTAAAACTTCGGTTTCAATATATTCCGAAACAGCTACGTTTAAAAGATTTCTTTTACAGATTTTTGCAAATGCAGTTGGATTTTCGGTCAAGTATTCCGCCTTTTTTGAACTGTGAACCACGTACATTTTGTTCAGTTCACGATACATATATTTTGAATAAAACAGTTCGCGTTGGTAATTATTTTTGGGACGATGATCAATTATTACATCAAACTTTTCTGTTTTTAAATAATTCCGAAGTTTCCGAAAACGAAGCAACCGTTTTACCATTGTATCGTTTTCGGTTTTTAACTTTCCTAAATTCAGCAGTTTACCGCTAAATGGATAATCAATTTCATTATTTAAAACTACCAAATGTACTTCGTGCCCCTGCGATTCAAGCATTTGCGAAAGCATGGCGCAAGACCGCTCCAACCCGCCCTTTGCGAGCGAAATGGAAACTAGACACACTTTAAATTTCTTTTCAGCGGCCATCACTATTTATTGTGTATTTTTGGTTGCACAGCGCAAATATAGGTTTTATGAAACATCCAAAGCCATTTTTTGACACTACAAAAAGTTTAGATTGAGATGTAAATTTGACCGATAAAAATAATACAATCTGCAAATGAAAATACTTTTAGTGGGCGAATACAGCCGATTGCACAACTCCTTAAAAGAAGGATTATTGGCGCTGGGCCACGAAGTAACGCTGGTTTCCACGGGCGATGCATTTAAAAATTATCCGTCAGACATACTTTTAAAACGCAATTTCAATTCTGGAATTTTAAAAAAAGTGAAGATTGGTTTGTATCGGCTTTTCGGATTAGATATCACTTCGCTTTCCTTAAAAAATCAATTTTTTGAGCAAAAGGAAAAATTTAAAGGTTTTGATGCGGTGCAATTTATTAACGAAAGCTCGTTCGGGATTTTGCCGAAATACGAAAAGGAAATCATTTCATATTTAAAAAAGAATAACAAAAACCTCTTTCTACTTTCCTGCGGTACAGATTATACGAGCGTGAAATATGCCTTCGAAAAAAAGTTTCGATATTCTATTTTCGATCCACTTTTCAACGGGAAAGTTTCAGAAAAAGAATTTTACCCGGCTTTAAAATATTTAAAGCCCGAATTTGAAGATTTGCACAACTTTATCCTTAAAAATGTAAAAGGGGTAGCAGCTTCAGATTTTGATTACGCGATTCCGTTAATGGGAACTGAAAAATATTTCGGACTAATCCCGAACCCTATAAATACAAAGAAATTACAGTTTCAACCTATTTCTTCCAAAGGTAAAATCAACATTTTTCACGGCATCAATCGGGAGAATTATTTTAAAAAAGGAAATGATTATTTTGAAGCTGCGCTAGAAAAAATACTGCAAAAATATTCTTCAAAAGTTGAAGTAATTACGGTTGAGAATGTGCCGTATTTAGAATATATTGAAAAGTATAATTCGGCTCATATTCTTTTAGATCAAGTTTTTGCGTACGATCAAGGGTATAACGCGTTGGAAGCAATGGCAAAAGGAAAAGTAGTTTTTACTGGCGCGGAAACCGAGTTTTTGGAACGGTTTAATTTAAAGGAAGATGAAGTATGCATTAACACGCTTCCCGATGTAGATTACTTAGTTGAAAAATTAGAAAATTTAATCTTGCATCCTGAAAAACTGGCTACCATTTCAATTAATGCCAGACAGTTTATTGAACGGGAACACGACTATGTTTCCATCGCTAAAAAATATGTTGCGTTTTGGGACGCAGATTAATTCACTTTAGAAAGGCAATTCAATAGTTTCTGGATTAATAAAATCTTTGGAATATGGATTTTCAAGAAAGCTAAGCGGTGGCTTTTGAAACTTTAAGATATCTTCTCTTTCAATGCCGTAAACCTGCCAATAATTGGCGAGTAATTGTGCAAATATATCTTCGTCCCAAAACCCGAAAAGTGGTTTGCTCCCAACTTTTTTTATCGGAAGGGCTTCAATAGTAATTCCGTTTTCGTCGCTTTCAATTTTGTATTGCGGTTTATATTGAAAAATATAATCTGAGTAGTGAAACCGTGCGTACAATTCCTCAAATTGGACTGGGTGCAAAATGTGGCCTTTCATTTTTTCAACTATATCCTTTTGCTTCTCACCAATTGCCCCATTATCCTGCAAACACGCAATAATCCCGAAACCGTTAACACCCATTGAAAACAATAAGTTAACGGTATCATCGCGATAGCTAAAAATATCTGCTGAATATTTAAGCGGAAAAACAATAATACTCCACGGCTTGTTTCCTTTAAACGAAATTGGTTCAATTAAAGACTGAAGCATTAAGTGAAAGTGCCCAAAACGCTCGCGAAGCATCGGAGAAAGGTTAAAATCTTCTCCCAACTTTTGAAGTCTGTTTCTTTCGTAAACCATTTCGTAGTAGAGCAAACCGTAAACAATTCTACCTGTCCATTGAAAAAGCAATTTTTCGTCGAGAGCCGCCATTCCTTCAAAACCTTTTTTATATGCAGCTTGAATTTTTACATCCAATTGCGCAAAAGCATCTTTTACTTCGGGAGAACACGGTAATTCGAGGTCACTGTATTTATACGATTTGGTTTTATCCATCATCTCAATTCTTTCGTCTCCAAATTGAAAATGATTCATCAACCACTCGGGAAAAACCGAAATGCGTTCCGTGGTCAAATTACCTGAGAGGAAGCAAAAATGATCGTCGAATAGTAAATCTTGAAAAGGATTATAAAGAGATGTGGACATAAAATTGCAGCTTAAAATTTTTGGTGCAAAGGTACGTATTATCCATTGTTTGGGTTGCCCAAATTCTGAAGAGATTATTGTGCGAAAGTTGGGTTTATCAAAAAAATTAAGATTTGGAAAACTAAAGTTCCTTAATAATTTTTGCTGGCACCCCACCGATAATTACATCTTTTGGAAAGCTTTTTGTAACAACCGAACCATTAGCAACGACAGTGTTTTCTCCGATAACAACACCTTTTAAAATTGTCACATTATTACCAACAAACACGTTTTTGCCAATAATTACTTCCTTTGGAAATGGATCTGTTTCCATTCTATTAGCAACATTTAAATCGTGAAAATCGCTATCCGCAATTTGGCAGTTATAACCAATCAAAACATTACTATCTACTGTGATACTCCTTTCTGCAATTATTGAAAACCCATTATTTATATTCACATTATCCCCAAAAGAAATATTCGCCTCCTTTCCTCTTGCTTCTAAATATGCATAGGTATTATAAAATGAAGGCGAATTTATCACTCCAAAATTCACATTTTGACCGAATGATATTTTTCCTGATCCATTGCAAACAATAGGTTGATGGGCTTTATAATTTCCTTTTATATTTCTATTAGTGGACAGGAAATTATATTTCAACTTTCTTAAATCCCGATATATTTTAATAAAGAAAAGCTTCAAAATAAAGTTTAATTCGTTTCTAATTTATTTCCTTGTTTTTTAAAATAGCGTAATACTAAATATAATATTACACAGAATGTAATTAAACACCTAATAAAATGTGCGATAACCACACCTTCAACTTCATATATTCCAACCAAATAGTAAGCTAAGCCGTAAAATACTGAAAGAGAAAAAATTTCTGTAAATATAAAATTAAACACCAGCTTTTTCGCCAGAAATTGATGTGCTAAAATGAGTGATGCCAAACGTATAAAATCGCCCATAAGTTGCCATTTAAACAGTGGAGCCATTTCTACTTGTCCAGGATAGATAAGTTCAATAATAATATTCCTTGATAAAAAAACTAAAATCATTCCACCCGCAAAAAGTGGTAAAAGAGTTTTATAAATTGAGATTACTTCTTTCTTAAATTCTTTGTATTCATAAATTCCAGCGAATTTTGGTATTACATATAGCGTAAACAATGAGCCCGAAAACACCATATAATTTTGGGATATAAAAGTTAGATTTGTCCAGATACCTGCATCTCTTCCTGAAAGTCTATCATCGAGCATGCTCCGAATATCAATCTCCACAATTGGCAATAAAATAGACGACACAAAAGACATAACTGTAAACGCTAAAAGAGCTCTGGCCATTGGGGTTTCAAGCTTAAGGTTTTTAAACTGTATATACTCTCGTAGCACCTTATAAAAAAAGAAAAGCATTACCAAAACTTGAATAACGGGTGTAATAGCAATGGCAATCAAAACTCCCGCCAAGTTATATTGAAATAGAAAAACAATGGTTAGCCCAATGCTAATAAAATAGCTTATCAAGTCTATTTTAGCATACTTTTTATATTCAGAAAGACCGTTTACAACCCCGTTAAAAACCCTTTGCATTGCTATAAATGGCACTATTACTGCGGTTAATTTAATTAGATATGAATAATCTGAAGTTGAAAATAGATAAATACTTATTTCTGTAGAAAAAAACAGAAGTACCGAAGCTGAAACGGAAGTTCCTATAATTGTAAAAACAAATACAGTAGAAAACAGTTTTTGCAGCTGTATTTCATCTTTTTTATATTCTGCAATATATTTTATAATGCCATTAAACGTACCCAAGGACGCAACAGATGTTAAGAGTTGCGATAAGCTGCGGAGCTGCCCGATTTTATACTGCCCAACTGGTCCAACATATTCAGTTAAAAGACGCTGAACTACTCCCGAAATTAGTAATCTTATTATTATAACAACAGCATTTAAAGAGGTCATCTTTAAAAGTAAATTGCCGCGTATGAATTGTGGGATTTTCAATTAGTATCTATTTAAAACGGAAATAACTAATTTCATTTCTTCGTCACGCAGAATCGGACTTATCGGGATACTGATTATATCTTTATGAATTTGTTCCGTGACAGGAAAACTTAAATGCGAAAACTCTGAAAGTGCCTGTTGTTTATGCGGTGGAATTGGGTAATGAATTAAATGACCAATTCCGTTTCGGTCTAAATAATCTATAAACGCATTTCTATTTTCCACACGAATTACGAAAAGATGGAACACGTGGTTTTCACCGCCATCGTATTTTGGAAGCGTAATTTTATTGTTTTTTATTTCGGAAATATATTTTTTTGCAATTGCTTGCCGGCGCTTGTTATCGGTGTCGAGCGTTGGTAATTTTACGTTTAAAAATGCAGCTTGAATTTCGTCTAACCTCGAATTAAAACCCAAAAGTTCGTTTACGTATTTGGTTGTAGTGCCGTAGTTTCTGAGTTTCGTAATTGTTTGCGCTAAAGCATCGTCATTGGTGGTAACCGCTCCCCCATCTCCCAGGGCACCAAGATTTTTTGACGGATAAAAACTAAATCCTGCGGCATCGCCAAGGTTTCCTGCACGATTACCATTGGCATTTTTCGCGCCGTGTGCTTGCGCAGCGTCTTCAATTACCAACATATTATTTTCCTTGGCAATTTTTAAAATTTCTCCCATTGGCGAAATTTGGCCATAAAGATGAACGGGCATTATCGCTTTTGTATTTTCAGTAATTGAATTTTTAAGTGAAGTTAAGTCGAAGTTATAAGTATTGAAATCGGCTTCCACCAAAACAGGTTGTAAACCCGCTTGTTTTATTGCCAAAATTGTGGCGATATATGTATTTGAAGCCACCAAAACCTCATCGTTTTCTTTTAGTTTTCCTAGTATTTTATACCCTTCCAAAATAAGTCGCAATGCATCTAAACCATTGCCAACACCAATGCAGTGCTTTGTACCACAAAATCTACTGAAGTTCGATTCAAACAATTTCACTTGGTTACCCAAAATATAATATCCAGAATCTAAAAACTGTTGGAAATTGCTTTGAAATTCCGTTTCGAAACGTTGGTTTATTTCTTTTAAATCTAAAAACGGAATCATAAATAAATATCGTTTAATAGTTGGTGATTTTCAGTTTTTACTTCGTAAAAATCGTGAGTAATACTCCTGCCGCCAAAGGTTTCTTTCCAATGCAAAAGTCCTTTATTTACCTTCATTCCTTGGTTTTCGTTTACAATCCCAAAGTCGAAATATTTTTTATGCGAAAAATGCTCCAATAAATAATTGAAAAGGAAATCCAATCCGCCTGTTTGTCGCCCCATTTCATTTGCCGAAATATACTGCGCGTGTGCTAAATTTGAAGTTTCAAAAATAGTTGCACCAGCGACGATTTCGTCATTTTTATAAACGTTGAATTGTTTTATATTCTTCGGAAAACGAGATTGAAGTAATTTAATTTCTTTGACAGCATGAACAGGTTTTTGATTGTGTACTTGCTTTAAATTGGGCTCTAAAACCTCGTTCCAAAACGTTTCAAATTTCGCTTCTTCTTTAACCTCGAGTTCATTTTTTACTCCTTTTTTTATTCCGCGTAAACGATTAGAAGATTTAATTTTTAAACGATTTTCATTATCGACGCAACTTGTAATATCTCTTCGAGTTAACGATGCGTTGGTTAAAAACAACAAATAATCAATTTCATCACTCGGCAATTGATGATATATTTTGGGGAGCAATTTCAGTTTTAAAACGGCTATACCTTCACTTTTCAAAAAAGTGAGTACACTTTTAAAAATTACTATAGTTTCCGCAAACGTACTTTTCTTACTTAAAACCAATCCGCCGTATGTCAATCCTTGATGGGAATGTAACTCTGAATCTAAAATATTCGCCGGAAGTAAACCAACTAACTTTTCACCTTTAAAAACCAACAAAGAATAATCAACAAACCGATCTGAATGATAATCCATAAAATCGCGTTGGAACAAAAACGTAGCGTTCTTTGCTTCTTTTACAAAGTTGTCCCACATTTCTTTTTGCGATGAGTTATATTTTTTTACCTTATAGTTTTCCAATGCGTTTGATATCAATTTTAATTTGAAATCACTTTTCCAGCCTCAATAACCACTCGGATAGATTTCGAAAAAGTATTATTTTCAAAGATTTAAGCTTGATTTCTACTAATTTTTGAATGCCTCTGAATGTTAGAAGAAAACCGTCTTAAAACTTAATATTTTATAACTTACTAAATATAATATTGCCGTTTTCATCAATATATTTGTACACACCTGCTTCGGTACCGTCCTTTAAAATAAGGTAGCTGCTGTCCTCTTGCAAATGCTCTAAATATTTGTTATCATCTCCCAAATACGAAAATAAAATCCTAAACGTGTTAACACAACTTTTAAGATGCGAATCTATTTCAGGCGCTTCGCCATTTGGCCATTTTATAGCCAACATAGCTCCAAAAGTAGTATAAATAATCTCAGGATTTGAGGTTTTAGTGTAAACTTGAAGAGTATAATCTAAGCCCACAAAACCACCGTGATCTGCCATAATCATAATCAAGGCTTCGGGATCTTTTTCAGAAATTAGATTAACCATTTTTTTAATCTTCGCATTTGCAACCTGCAACCTATCAATCCATTCTTTGCGCTCTGTTTCCTTGCCTTTTGATGCAGCTTTGGTGGTAGAAACATGGCTGGGTTCAAAAATTTCAATAAAAAAGAAATTACCATCTTCATTTTTAGCAGCAATCGCCTTTTCTAAATCTGGAAACACTTCTCGTTTTACTTTGAAACCAGTGGAAATGTAAGGTATTTCGCTGTAATCAAAATTAGTGTAATTGAATCCTACTTTTGGGCGATTAACCATTAAATAGGGATGTTCCGTAATAAAATGTGTTTTATAACCATTGTTTTTAAAAATGGAAAGTACAGGGTTTTCGGTTATAATATTTTTCCGCGCGTTTAACATTTCAGAATAATCCTTTCCGTTGTCATAATAATGGTGTTTCATCATAAATGTAGCACTGTTTGACGAAATTGTGGTTATATAATTACTTCGGAAATTAGAGTAATTTTTAAAGCCGTTTTCAGCTAAAAAATTATTAAAATCACTGTTATCGACCTGATAAAAGTCGCTTTGCATTTCAGAAAAACTAGCGTACCCATCGGGTTGAATGTAGTAAATATTTGGTTTCTTTTTAAAAACTACTGTTTCAATATTATCGGGTTGCTGGGTCCAATTGGAAGAATAGTTTAAATATTTCAGTAAGGTTGGCACTAAACCAATAAAACCAATTACCGCCAAAATTAACTGCAGAAAAATCCATTTTTTAAAGTGTTTATGCAGAAAATAGGCAACAAGTACCGAAAGAATAAAAATGCCTAAAATAATTTTACGCTGAATGTCTGCATATAAAATGATTTTAACATAAAATAGAAACAGAAATACACTAAAAAAAGGAAGTAGATATTTCTTCCATTTCGCAGCAAAAGACAACTTTGACACTTGGGTTAGTACCGCGAAGAAAACTGTGGGAAGAAGCAGAAACAGCAGTATAAAATACCCAAACTGCTCCCAAGAATTAATCATCCCGAAGTTGCGGGAATAGTAAAAAACTAAGGGATACAGCCCAACGCCAAGTGCAATAACAATTGGGCTTTTAGAAATATTTTGAAAATGCTTCTTGAGAAAACTACTTTTAGGCTTCAAGATTTTTGTTTTTCAACAAATATAGCAAACGTTTTGTGCCTTTTACCGTTTCCTTTTTTTCAATTGTAAAGTATTCTAAATAGCCTTTTTCAAATTCGGTCTCGTTGTAAAAATCAAAATGATTAATAAACTCGCGTTTACGAACCAACAAAGATTCTGCCCAAGAATCTTCACGCTTTGGAAATTCAATGATTAAGTTTTTTGAAAACGACGCGAAAAATTCGGCAGATTTTTCAAAAGGTACGTTCCCCGAGAGGGTAATGTGATGGATTAAAGCCAGGGCCATCGTAACATCTGGCGCATAATTTTTTAAACGTTCAATAAGTGAGTTTCGTTCGGTATTATTAAAACCAATACCCGGTGCAGGTTGCAGCACATCGCACACAAAAGGAAGCATATTTGCCTCTTTATTTTGTTGAACTTGTTTGTAATTATAATCTACCGCGTTGCTATCAATATCGGTAACAACAATATGCGGTACCGTGTCAATTACAGTACGCGCAAAGGTACCGTCGTTGCCACCAACATCAATTAATTTTTGAGGTGCCAAAGGTTTTATCCACTCTTTGATTAGCGTTTTTTTAGCTTCAAAGGCGGTTTCGTCGTAATTGGTTTTATCGTAATAATCGCCCCATTCGCTAGATTCTTTTAGTGTCAACCCTTTAATATAATCGTAAAGGCTTTTAATGATGTTTTCTTGTGCCTTTTTGGAAAGGGTCGCGATTTTTGTTTCGGCTTTATAATCTTCGCTATGCTTGTTTTCCATTTTTGCAAGCAGGTGAATATTGGGGTAAAGCACCGAACTAATTTTTGTTCGCAACGGAAGCAAAGAAGAAAGTAATTTCACTGGAATTCCGTCAATGTGCGTTTGCATCATTTTAAAGACTTCGGTGCCGTGATATTTTGCGAGGGCAAGCGGCCCTAAAAAATGAGTGATAAATTGTTTGTAAGCGCGCCACGGGGTGCCTTCTTCATAGAAATCAAAAGAAAGCGTATCGATAAAAACAGGTTTCCCTTTGTGAAAAGTAATATTGTAGGCCGAAGCATCTTTCAAAATAAAACCTTTTGAAAGCGCATATTTCTGAATTTTTAAAGTGTGAAGTGCAGCGTGTTTATACTGTTCAAAACTCCACTCGTAAGGATTGGTTATAAACGGAATTTCTTCAGGGGTAATAATAATTTCTTCGGAAGAAACAGAAGTTTCAGTATGCGGAATCAACAAGCCGTTGGCAATAAGATTTTTAAAAAACCCGCTGTCTTTTAACTTGTTATACTGCGGAAAATAAATAGGTTTTATAGCCCTGCGCAGCGTTTTTCCATCGTGAAATATGTAACCTGAAGGGTCTCTAAACGAGGCTTGGTGTGCGTTAGATTTTTTTGTCATCTGTATTGGTGTCTTGCTCTTCAACGTCAATTGAATCGTAAGTATCTTCTTCTTCTTTTACCAATCCGAAGAAAGACTTCACCTTATACAAAACACTTTTTGAGAAAAGCAAAATACCAGCTGCTGCTGCTACTAATGCTTGTACTATCATTGCTCCCAGTCCTGGATCGAAATAAAGAAAATTCATACCTATAATTTTATACTAATGCCTTTTTTTGGAGTGATGACTTTACTTTTGCTTTGCCATCATTTTCAGCTTCCACAAATAAACTAAAAATCGTGGAGTTTATTTACTGGAACACCAATTATATTTTTAAAATAATGTAATAATATTTGACGTGCAACATAGGACCAAAATTTATTTTGAATCCTATGTCTATCGTCTTTATATTATATTTTGTTACGTTTACGATCTACTTCCTTCAAATATATTTTTCGAAGTCGAAGATGGTTTGGCGTAACTTCAACATATTCATCTTTTTGAATATATTCTAATGCTTCTTCAAGTGAAAACTTAATTGCAGGAACAATTCTAGCTTTATCGTCAGCTCCCGAAGAACGTACGTTAGAGAGCTTTTTAGTTTTGGTAATATTTACCGTCATATCATCTTGACGGGAATTTTCACCAATAACTTGCCCTTCGTAAATATCTTCATTTGGATTAACGAAGAAACGACCTCTATCTTGTAATTTATCGATAGAATAAGGAATTGCGGTACCGGTTTCCATAGAAACCAAACTACCGTTTTGTCTTTCAGGAATTCCGCCTTTTAAAGGTTGGTATTCAAGAAAACGGTGTGTCATAATTGCTTCTCCAGCGGTAGCAGTAAGCAATTGGTTACGCAAGCCAATAATACCACGCGATGGAATTATAAATTTACAAACCATTCTATCACCTTTTCCTTCCATACTAAGCATTTCGCCTTTACGGATAGTTACCATATTAATGGCTGTACCACTCACATTTTCGGGAAGATCGATAGTCATTTCTTCAACCGGTTCACATTTTACACCGTCAATCTCTTTAATAATTACTTGTGGTTGCCCAATTTGAAGCTCATAACCTTCGCGACGCATAGTTTCAATTAAAACAGAAAGGTGCAGTACCCCACGACCGAAAACCAAAAACTTGTCGGCACTATCTGTTGGTTGCATACGCAAAGCGAGATTCTTTTCAAGCTCTTTTTCAAGTCTTTCTTTTATATGTCTTGAAGTAACAAATTTTCCATCTTTTCCAAAAAACGGAGAATCGTTGATGGTGAAAAGCATACTCATAGTAGGCTCATCAATAGAAATAGTTTTTAATGCTTCCGGATTTTCGGCATCGGCAACGGTGTCGCCAATTTCAAAACCTTCCAAACCAACTAAAGCACAAATATCGCCTGCTTGAACTTCAGAGACTTTTCTGCGTCCTAATCCTTCAAAAACATGCAGTTCTTTAATTTTAGATTTTACTTTCGTTCCGTCACGCTTCACCAAAGTAACTTGCATTCCTTCTTTTAAAACACCTCTTTGTAAACGTCCAATAGCGATACGTCCCGTAAAAGAAGAAAAGTCTAAAGAAGTAATCAACATTTGAACCGTCCCTTCCTCAAATTCTGGTGAAGGAATGTGTTCCAAAACCATATCTAACAATGGTTCAATAGTATCTGCAGGTTTTTTCCAATCATCGCTCATCCAGTTTTGCTTTGCCGAGCCGTAAACAGTTGGAAAATCTAGTTGCCATTCTTCGGCCCCTAATTCAAACATTAAATCAAAAACAGATTCGTGCACCTCATCTGGCGTACAGTTTTCTTTATCTACTTTATTTACAACAACACAAGGTTTTAAACCAAGGTCGATTGCTTTTTGCAACACAAAACGAGTTTGTGGCATAGGTCCTTCAAAGGCATCTACTAAAAGTAGTACGCCATCGGCCATATTTAAAACACGTTCAACTTCACCACCAAAATCGGCGTGACCAGGGGTGTCAATTATATTAATTTTTGTGTCCTTATATATTACTGAAACATTTTTTGAAGTAATAGTAATTCCGCGTTCGCGTTCTAAATCGTTGTTATCCAAGATAAGTTCTCCAGAATTTTCGTTTTCACGGAAAATACTACAGAAGTGCATAATTTTGTCAACCAAGGTGGTTTTACCGTGGTCAACGTGGGCAATAATTGCAATGTTTTTGACTTTCATATAGTTACTCCTTTTTTTAAGAGGGTGCAAAAGTAGTGTTTCTAAGTGGATTAGAAGTAAAAGATGATATTTTATTTTTCATAAAAAAATTAGAATTAACTGTCTAAAAACAATATATTTATGTTAAATATTTAATTATGAAGGCAAAGCTACTCTTTACACTTTTAATCTTGTGGACAATTTCTGGGTTTTCGCAGCGGTTTGGAGAACAGCAACTTATTTCTACAGAGACCGAAAAATCATATTTATCCATTCCTTTTGATATTGACAACGATGGTTTTATAGATGTTCTAACCGCATCGGGTGAAACATACGAACTTAGTTGGTATAAAAACCTAGATGGCGCCGGAAACTTCGGAAGCGAAAATGTGATTGATGGAACAAGTGCTTTCTATCTTTCAGTTGAGTTTGTGGATTTAGATAATGACGGAGATAAAGATATACTTTACCTAAGAAACAATCCTCGGCAGGTAGTCTGGGTTGAAAACCTTGATGGAGCCGGTAATTTTGGCGCAGTACAAATAGTAATGGAAGAAGATTTTATTGGAAATATTAAATCTATTGATATGGACAATGATGGCGATTTAGATTTATTGGCGACGCTAACAGATACTTTTACAGGATGGATAGTTTGGTACGAAAACATTGATGGACAAGGTGCATTTGGACCACAAGCGTTATTAATAGACAACCCAAATGAATTTGCTAAAATAGCATTGGAGGATATTGATAATGATGGGCTTTTGGATATTCTTGCCACAGAGTATGTCTATAGCCAAGGCAAGATTTTTTGGCATAAAAATATGGGCAATGGCAGCCTCGGCCCGATGCAAATTATCTACCAATTTAATTGGGCGCAGTCTGGTGGTACTAATATTGTTGAATTTCAATATGCAGATATCAATACAGATGGAAAAAAGGATCTCATTATAACTTCTATAGATGACAATTCCTTTATAAACACCTATTGGCTTGAAAATTTGGACAACCAAGGAAACTTTGGAGACCTCCAATTTATAATGGATACGCATGATCAATATCTTTTTTATGATCTTGACAATGATAGCGATAACGACATGTTATTATGGAATAGATACGCAGACAAGATTTCTTGGAAGGAAAATGAAGATGGACAAGGTACTTTTGGAACACCTAATATAATTACTTTGGCAGTCGATTTTGTAAGTGATGCCAAAGCCGCAGATTTTAACGGTAACGGTTGGTTAGATATTGTTTCTGCATCTAGCGGCGATAACAAATTAACTTGGTATACAAACAACACCTTGGGTATTTCAGAAAATGAAGTTTCCAACTACCAGGTTTATCCAAATCCAACCAACGGTCTTCTTTATATAAAATCAAAACAACCTATTTCACAAGTTTCAGTATTTAATATATTGGGGCAATTGGTTGAAACAACTTCAAAAAACAAACAAGTTGACCTTTCAAAAACAAAATCGGGGGTTTATCTTTTGCAGGTTGAAAGTGACAATGGAGATTTACAGACTTTTAAAATTGTGAAGAAATAGTTTCCAAAAGATTCAAAACCATATTCCTTAAAATGTTTATAGCTTTAATTCATATCTTTGTGTAAATACTTTGGGAAATGGAAATTTCAGATTTAAAAAAGAAAATAATTTTTAGAATAAATACCTCCGATAAAAATACCTTATTGGCAGTAGATCAGGTGTTGGATAATTTGGAACAAAGCCAAGAAGATTTTTTTAAAACTCTTACCCCAGAAGTTCACGAATTATTATTGAAATCCCTTAAACAAATTGAAAACGGTGAAATATACACCAATAATCAAGTAAGAGAAATGACCAGAAAAAAATATGGATTTAAGCGATGAACGAATAATCTGGGAGCTAACTGGCATTAAAATCTTATTGGCAAGAGCTAGATTTCATCTTTAATAAATGGGGGATTCACGAAGCTGATAAATTTGAAATTCTCGTGAATGATTATTTACTGACTCTCTCATCTGGTATAATTCCTAGTAGATATTCTGAAAAAAAAATCATTTCACTCCTTTGTTATTTCAAAACAAACTACGTTGTATTTTAGATTAATAAACGACAAAAAAATTGAACTCCTATTATTCTGGAACAACCAAAAAAACCCAAAAAAACTGAGCACAATACTTACAAATCTTTAGACTATACAAGAAAATGCAACTACATAAAATCCCAAAAATAAAACATACAAACACTAACAATTTTTTCCTGCTTGCTGGCCCCTGCGCTATTGAAAGCGAAGAAATGGCGCTGCAAATAGCAGAGAAAATTGTGAAGATTACCGGTAAACTTGAAATTCCTTTCATCTTTAAAGGCAGTTTTAAAAAAGCAAACCGCAGCCGGATTGACAGCTTTACAGGAATAGGTGATGAAAAGGCTTTAAAAATTCTTCAAAAAGTTTCCGAAACTTTTGACGTTCCCACCGTAACAGATATTCACGAAGTAAGCGACGCCGAAATGGCTGCACAATTTGTAGATGTGTTACAAATACCCGCATTTTTAGTGCGCCAAACCGATTTGGTGGTAGCCGCAGCAAAAACTGGAAAAGTTGTAAACTTAAAAAAGGGACAATTTATGAGCCCCGAAAGTATGAAACACGCCGTTACAAAAGTAACCGATTGCGATAACGAACAAGTACTAATTACTGATCGTGGTACTATGTTCGGCTACCAAGATATGATTGTAGATTTTCGCGGTATCCCAACCATGAAACAATATGCACCCGTAGTTTTAGATGTAACGCACAGCTTACAGCAACCCAACCAAAGCGCTGGCGTTACGGGTGGAAGACCCGAAATGATTTCTACTATTGCGCGTGCCGGAATTGCAACAGGCGCAGATGGAATTTTTATTGAAACCCATTTTGACCCTGCAAACGCAAAAAGCGATGGCGCCAATATGCTAAATTTAAACTTGCTTGAAAAACTACTAACAGATTTGGTTGCTATTCGAAAAACGATCCTTACACTTTAAATATTTTTGTAATTCTCAAACTGTAAAGCGCCCTGCTATCTATTGATGGCAGGGCGCTTTGGCTAAAACAAAACTTTATAAAGCTCTCATTTTAATCGTATATAAATTTCGGGATGAAATACATGTTAATCAAGAAGTATTTCCCGAATTTTTTAATGCTAAAGTGTCAACGAAATAACAAAAGCTGTTTCCAAGTGAGAAACAGCTTTTGAGTCATGGTTTAAATTAACTCCCCAATTAATTCAGAGTATAAAGATGCGAAGAAGTATTGTATCAATCAAGAGGAAAAAACCTGATATTACAGGGGATTTTCCCCTTTTTATTTTGTAAGACCATTCTTACTTTTTACAATCCAGTCAAAACCTTTATAAAAAGTATTCAATAAATAAATTTGGTTGTGAAATAAATTTGCACTTACTTTGTTTTTCAAAGTACTTTATTATGAGTGAGCAAGATTATTTAAAAGACATCAGCGAAATTAAAAATTTAATGAACCGCTCGTCTCGGTTTATTTCACTTAGCGGCCTCTCCGGAATTTTCGCAGGGCTCTACGCCATCGTTGGAGCCGTTATAGCGTATGTGTATCTTTTCCCCGCACCGGGCGAATTTATAACACTTCGCAGTTGGAATTTTAAACTGCTTGTAGCACTTTTAGCTCTGGTAGCAATATTTAGCGTAGTAACCGCGTATCTACTAACCACAAGAAAAGCAAAAAAGAATAACGAAAAAATTTGGGACACAACCACTCGCCGACTGCTGTTAAACTTCCTAATTCCATTGGTAACCGGCGGAATCTATATCATCATAAAAATAAATAGTGAGCACTACGGCCTCACTGCAGCGCTAATGCTTATTTTTTACGGTCTCGCGCTAGTAAATGCTTCAAAATACACCATTGGAAACGTAAAATATCTGGGGTATGCTCAAATAGTTATCGGACTTATTTGCGCAGCATTTCCTGGCTACGGTCTTTGGTTTTGGATTTTGGGCTTTGGTATTTTCCACATTCTATACGGCAGCATTATGTATCTTAACGAAAGAAAAAGCTAAACGTGGGCATTATAGACAACATAAATAAACTTTTTGATCATCGTATCCGGCTGGGTATAATGAGCATACTTGTGGTAAACGAAGATGCAGATTTTAACCGGCTAAAGGAACTGCTGGACGTTACAGATGGCAATCTTGCCAGCCACATAAAAGCCTTAGAACAAGCCGAATATATTTTAGTTGAAAAAAGTTTTATAGGAAGAAAACCGAACACCAGTTACAGCGCCACCAAACTTGGAAAAGCTGCGTTTAAAAAACATATTGACGCCTTGGAAAAACTTATAGGAAAAACCAACTAACAAATTTTAATTAAAGAATGTAACATCTATTTTTCATACGTATTACAGAAAAAACGCTATTAATTTTTAAAATCCGCAAAATATGAACCCGAAAAAAAACAAAACGGAACATAGAGCAAACAAAAGACTACTCGCGATGGTAGTTACTGCAGCTCTATTATTGATAGTTCCACTAATAGCAATGCAATTTACAGAACAAGTTAATTGGCACTTTGCAGACTTTGCAGTCATGGCAATTTTGTTATTTGGTGTTGGGCTTAGCTGCGAACTCGTTTTGAGAAAGTTTAAAAAACCAATCTTTCGAATTTGTTTATGCGTGTTTCTGTTTATCGCGTTTTGCTTGATTTGGGTTGAATTGGCCGTGGGTATTTTTGGGTCTCCCTTTGCAGAATCTTAATTTAAAAACTTTTTCTTACACTTATACTTTGTATTTCAAAGTACTTTATAATTAACTATTCACTTTAAAACTAAAAATTATGGAACAGAAAAAAAGTAAATTAAACCATTGGATGCGAAACTCAATTACCGCCAGAATGTTTGTGGTTGGGTTTTTATTATTGGTGTTGCTAATACCGCTGAAATTTGTGAAAGCGCTAATTAACGAAAGAGCCAGCAGACAAGAAGCCGTTGTGAAAGAAATAAATGAAAAGTGGGGAAATGAAGTGCTGCTCTCCGGCCCCATTGTAAAAATTCCCTATAAAGTAATTTCGGAAGAAAAAATCTTTAACCAAAAAAGCAACTCCTATTTTACTAAAACAAAGGAAACCATAAAAAACGCCTACTTTTTACCAGACAAATTAAACATCGCATCGCAGGTGGAAACTAAGCCGCTAAACCGAAGTATTTATCAATCTGTGGTATATTCCGCAGCTATTGATGTGACGGGAAAATTTCCTAAAATCGATTTTTCAGAAACCGATATTCTCGACGAAAATATTCTGTGGGAAAAAGCTACAGTGCTTTTAAAAACTTCAAATTTAAAGGGAATAAAAACCACTCCAATTGTGAATCTTGCTTCGGAAACTTTAATAATGATACCCCAATATTCAACCGAATACTTAAGCACAATACAAAGCAATTACATTCCAAATGCCAAGGAAATATTTGCAACTTCGCATCCGTTTTCCTTCAACCTAAAGATTAACGGCAGCGAAAGCCTGAAGTTTTTACCAATAGGAAAAGAGACCGATGCTACAATGAAATCTAATTGGCACTCCCCCAGTTTTGACGGCAATTTTTTACCCGAAGACACCAATAAAGAAATAAGTGAAGACGGCTTTTCAGCCTCTTGGCGCGTGCTTCAAATAAACCGTCAGTTTGAGCAGTCGTTTTTTGGGCATCTCCCAAATCTCTCTGCCTCGGCTTTTGGCACAAAACTAATAATCCCCGTTGACGAATACCAAAAAAGTGAACGTACCGCAAAATATGGATTTATGGTAATTGGCTTAACATTGCTGGTATTTTTGTTAATCCAATTGGTAAGTAAAATCTACATTCATCCGTTTCAATATGTAATGATTGGTCTGGCATTAGTGATGTTTTATACGTTGCTTATTTCAATTTCTGAACACAGTAATTTTTTTAAAGCGTATTCCATTGCAGCCGTCGCTGTACTCGCATTAATTACAATTTACTCGCGTGCCATATTAAAGGGGTTTAAATTTCCGCTGCTTATTTGCGCTTCTTTGGCTTCGTTGTATGGCTTTATTTATGTAATTATTCAATTGGAAAATTATGCGCTTTTGGTTGGCAGCATCGGACTTTTTATAATCTTAACAACAATTATGTTCGCCTCTCGAAAAATTGATTGGAATAATGAAAGTTAATATTGTAAATACATAATAAAAATTGAACCTCGCGGGTTTTTAATCTGTGAGGTTTTAATCAATATTGAAGAAATGCACATTTTCAGAAATAGTTATTTTTATTCAACATTACTGCTACTCGCTGTAGAAATTTGCATCGCCAAGTTTCACTTTAATCCTTTTGTAAGAGGGTTTTTAGGAGATATTTTGGTTGTCCTGCTCATGTATACATTCCTGAAAATTTTCATCAAAAACAACATTTTTAAAATTGCGACTTCCGTTTTGGCATTCGCCTATTTTGTAGAATTTCTTCAGCTTTTTAAGCTGGCTGAAAAACTTCAAATCACCTCTGAAATATTGTTGATAATCCTAGGTTCGGTGTTTGACCCTTGGGATCTCGCAGCCTATTTTCTTGGCTTTTTACTTATTCTTTTAATTGAAAAAACCTTTACTAAAAATGAAGACAATAAAAACATTTCTCTTTAATCGTTTCAATATACTTTTTCCCCTTTTGTCGTTAACAGCTTTGTGTATTATTCTGCTTGCCATTCGCTCAAAAAGCACACATTCCTTTTTCTATCTTTTTTTAGCGTGGAATTTATTTCTCGCCATGGTTCCGTTTTTTATTTCCCTGTACGCAAAAACCCGGGTGCCGTTAAAAAAACACAAGCTCTATTTGCTGCTTTTGCTGTGGTTGCTTTTTCTTCCAAATGCACCTTATATACTAACAGATTTAATCCACTTGCGTTTAAGCCCAATTAAATGGCTAGGTTTTGACGCTTTTATGATTGCCCTTTTCGCTATTACGGGTCTTGCATTTTACTTGTATTCGGTAAAAGATATTGAAGAAGTGCTTTATAATCATTTCAACCGAAAAGTGACTTCAGTATTTTTAGTTACCCTTCCGTTTTTAGTGGGATTCGGTATTTATTTAGGGCGTGTATTACGCTGGAATTCGTGGGATATTCTTCATAACCCAAGCGATCTTTTTACAGATATTTTTGAAATTTTTACAAATCCCATCATTCATTTTGAAGCGTGGTTGTTCACTTTTTTAATAGGATTATTATTAAAACTTTGTCGCTGGGCTTCCGAAAAATTTCTTTTCAACCGTATTGGTGTCTAATGGTTTTATATTTCCAATAATTATTCTACTTTGCAAAATAAAATACAACCCCTCACTATGTCCTTGCGCTTTCTTTTATTAGTTACGCTTCTATTTTCATTAAGTAGCACCTATTCGCAAGAACGTCGAACTGCCAAATTTGGGGAGCCTACCGAAAGTGAGTTGGCGATGAATATTTACGAAAAAGACACCACGGCCGCCGCGGTTGTTTTGTATGAGCAGGGATATTATTACTACGATGCGGTTGGTGATTATATTAAATTAATTAAAGAGGTTCATCGAAAAATAAAAGTTTTTAATTCAAAATCTTTTGAATATGGTACGGTAGAAATTCCATTGTTTAGCTTGGATGGCACAAGGGAAAAAGTAAAAAACCTAAACGCATGGACTTATAATGGAAATACCAAAACTAGAGTTACCTCGGATGCGGTATTCATAACTTCCGATCCAGGAATTGGAACGGTTTGCAAGGTTGTTTTTCCCAATGTATCAAATGGTAGTATTATAGAATACGTATATAAAATTGAATCTCCTTTCCTCTTTAATTTTTATGGTTGGCATTTTCAAAGTGACCTGCCTAAAATTTATAGTGAATTTTTATTCAAAATACCGATCGAGTATCAATTTGAAAATGTTCTTTATGGAAAGCATCCTTTATATTTAAACATATCTCAAGTTACAGATGATTGTTTACAAACAAAATTCAACACGATGATTATTGCGTGCCCAATTACATTATATGCAATGATAGATATACCAGCATTTAATGAAGAGGATTATATGCTTTCTTCTAAAAATTACATTTCACGAGTAGAATTTGAGCCTAAAGAACTTTTCGCAGTATCTGGGTGGAGCAAATCCAAAAAATTCACTAAGGAATGGAAAGACGTTGACAAGTTTATAAGAAAAGGAGAAATGGGTCGTCAACTCAAAAACTCCAAATATTTTAAGGAAAATCTACCAGATTCAATACTAGCTAAAACCAACGCTCTCGAAAAAGCAAAAGCAATCTATAGTTTTATTCAAAATCACTACACTTGGAACGGTACTTTTTACAGTTCCGAAACAGAGGTAAAAGATGCTTTTGACGATAAAAAAGGTAGCATTCCAGAAATTAATCTTTCCTTGATAAACGCATTAGAAGCAGCTGGATTGGACGCAAAATTGATGTTACTTTCAACAAGACAAAATGGTCTGCCTACCACGCTTTATCCAGTGATGACAAAGTTTAATTATACAATTGCAGTGTTAAAAATTGCAGATCAAACTTACTTATTAGACGCAACAGATAAACAAGCCCCATTCGGTGTAATTCCGTTTCACGCCTTAAACGTACAAGGCCGTGTGATGGACTTCAAAAAAGGAAGCTATTGGCTGCCAATTGAACCTTTTAAACAAAATATTTATTACGTAAATGCACAAATTACCGCTACCACTGACGGGGATTTTACAGGAAAAGTTTCACAAGCAAGTTATGGTTATATAGGTTTAAAAAAAAGAAGCCTAATTGAAGAAAAAACTTTAGATACTTATATTAAAACTGAAGGAAATGATAAGGCAGGCGTAGAAATTCAGGATTACCAAGTAGCAGATTTAAATAGTATTGAAAAACCGCTCAAAGAAAACTACAGTGTTTTAATAGCGCCAGAAACGGTAGGTGATAAAGTAATTCTATACCCGTTTTTCAACAAAACCTATATTTCTGAAAATCCCTTTAAATTAAAGGAACGAAATTACCCGATAGATTTCGGCTTTCCATTCACAAACACCTATTTACTTTCCATAGATTTGGGAAGTGTTTACGAAGTAGAACAATTACCCCAAAGCCGCAGCATAAAACTGCCAGGGGAAGATGGCGAGTGTTCGGTAACCTACATTTCTGAAGGGAATAAAATAAAAATTCGTTTTAATATGAAGCTAAACGAATACCGCTTTCCACCTGCCGCATATCAATCTTTAAAAGAATATTTCGGCACTATGATTACTATCTTAAAAAAAGAATCCATCATTTTAAAAAAACTATAAAATGAATTTAAAATCGCTCCTCATTATTTGTTTCACACTACATGTTACAATCAGCAATTCGCAAATCACCCAATCACCTCATATTTTTGGCGAGCCAATGGCTTCAGAATACGCTATGACCAATTATCCGTTAGACCCGGAAGCCAACGGCGTGGTGCTTTATGAAAGAGGAAACTACACCGTTGATGCCGCCGATGGTTATATTCGGCTTTTCAAAGAAGTGCACCGAAAAATAAAAGTATTCAATGCTAAAAATTTTGAGTACGATTATATTGAAATTGGCTACTATCGCGATGGAAATGTGCGCGAAAATGTTAAAGATTTAAAAGCAATTACACATAATGGCAAGTCGAAAGTTTATGTGAGCGAGGACGCCGTTTTCGATACGGACGAAAGTGATCATTGGTCGCTTAAAAAATTTACCTTTCCAAATGTGCAGGACGGAAGTATTCTTGAATATACCTATAGAATTGAAACGCCCTATTTCCACAATTTGGGAGGTTGGTCGTTTATGAATGAGCTGCCAACTGTTTATTCTGAATTTCACACTGAAATCCCTGGAAACTACACGTATAACAGAACGATGTACGGCGACCGAAAACTAGATGTAAATCATGCCGAAATTAAGAAAAATTGCTTCCAACTACGAGGTTTTAAAGTGCCTGGCGATTGCGAATCGGCTACGTATGTAATGAAAGCGGTGCCAGCTTTTAAAGAAGAAAAGTACATGCTCTCAGGCGATAATTATAAAGCTTCTATAAAATTTGAACTTCGGAATGTTGTTCACGTTGACGAAAGCAAAACAAATTTCTCAAAAACTTGGGATGACGTGGATAAAAATTTTAAATACGATAAAGATTTAGGGCGTCAATTAAAATACGATGGTTTTTTTGAAGAGCAGCTTCCCGCAAATGTGAAACATATTACAGACGATTTGGAGCGTGCAAAGGCAGTTTATTATTTCATTCAACAAAAGATGGCTTGGAATAAAGAAAGAAGAATTTTAAGCGATATTCGTGTAAAAGATGCTTTTGAAAAAAAATTTGGCAATAGTTCCGAAATAAATTTAAGCCTTATAAATGCTTTGGAGGCAGTGGGATTAAATCCAAAAATAATGCTTTTGGCAACCCGAGACGACGCACAACCTACCAAGCAATATCCGGTATTGACAGATTTTAATTACGCTGCGGTTTTTTTAAACATCAACAATAAAAAGTACATACTGGATGCCACGGACAAACACACGCCTTTTGGGGTGCTTCCATTTCGTCTTTTAAATATCGAGGGGCGCGTTTTCGATTTTAAAAAAGGTAGTTTTTGGGAGCCCATCACGCCTTTTGACAGAAACATGCATTATGTAAATATGCAATTAACCGCTAATGAAAACGGTGAGTTTTCAGGAAAAGTGAACGAGGTTTCCACCGGCTATATTGCGGTGCCAAAACGAAGCGAAAACAACAATGTTGTAAAAGAACAAGTTGTTAAAAGGAAGCAGAGCAAAAACGAAGCTTTAGACATTTCTAACCTTCAGATTGAAAACGAAACCGATTTAGAGCAGCCGTATAAAGAAAGTTACGACCTTGTAATTTACGAGCAGCCTGTGGGCGATAAGCTATTTGTTTATCCTTTTTTGTTTCAAACTTATTTTACTGAAAATCCTTTCACCAAAGAAACGCGCAAATATCCCATAGATTTTGGATTTCCGGTGATTAACAACTATTTAATTTCCATAGATGTTGCAGACCAATACGAAATATTAAAAACACCCGGAAATAAAATTATAAAACTTCCAAATAACGATGGTGAGTTTTCTGTGGTTTACGATGTTTCTGGCAGTAAAGTAAATATTAGACTAAGCGTAAAACTGAACACAACTAATTTTTCAATAGAAGCATATCCAGCTTTGCGCCAATTCTTTGAAACGCTAATTAAAATTCAAAACGAAGAACCTATTGAGCTAAAGAAAATCTAGAGCGCAACTGGTTGCAAAATTTGTTAATCTGCTTCTTCAATATAATCTTGTAAATACGAAAATCTCGGAGTAAGTTTTCCGGCTGCGGTCATTTTAGCGCGTTCTAAAATACCATTTTTATCACCGTTAAAAAATGCGGGGATTACATGGTATAAAAACATTTCGCCAAAACCTTCGCTGGCATCTTTTGGCAATTCGCACGGCAAGTTATCTACCGCCATTACCATAATAGCGTCCGGCGCATCAAAAGCTGTTTCACTTTCAGTTTGTGGGTTGTAGCCGTAAAAAGGATTGGCAATGGTTGAAGATCGCAAAGTACAAGCAATTGGGCCGTCAACATCGCAGGAAACATCCGCCACTAGGTTTATTTTAAAATCTGGGTTTTTAGCGTCTTCGCGTGTAAACAGATATGGCGCTCCGTTTCCGTAAAAGTGGCCGGTGATAAACATATCGCTCACTTTGGCATATTTCATAAAATCGCTTTCGTAATTAGACGGGTCTTTATAAAATTCCTTCTTGCTAAAAGCACCCCCATCTTTCCGTTTATTGTACTCCGAAACGTCTATTAGGCAATAAACTGGCTCGTCAAATTCTTTTGAAAGATATTTAGCATCGGTAACTTCACGAATTTTTAAGTGATCTAAAATCTCCTTTGCCCCTTTGGTTACCTTTCCTGTGCCCGATAAAATTATTTTCATTTTGGGAATGGTAATTTTATCCAATTCGGCTTTTACCGCTTCCAAATCGGGAAGGTTTTCAACTTTGGGAAGTTCAAACAAATTGTCGCGTAAGCCCAATCCTCTAAAACCATTGTATGCGCCAACCAAGCCAGCGTAATACCCAAAACCAATTAACCGCCTATTGGCTTTATTCACGATGGTTTCGTGGTCGTACATTTCAATATATTTATTGAGCATGGCCTTCAACAGTTTTCTATTGTAAGGCTGTTTTTTAATAGTGTGACTAAAGTAAAAGTATTTTTTATTCGGAATTAAAGCGTTTACAGGCACTTCTTTTACGCCCAGCATTACGTCTGCTTCTGAAACGTCTTCCATTACCTCAAACCCTGCTTCGCGATACGCTTCATCGGTAAAAATGCGAATGTCTGAACTTTCAACGATTATTTTAGCATCGGGAAATTTTAATATGACTTCTTGGCACTTTTCTGGTGAAAAAACTACCCGACGATCTGGCGGGTTTTTGCGTTCTTTGATAATAGCAAAGGTTATAGGCATATGGTATGTTTTTTGAATAGATTAAAGCGATGCCAAAGATAGGGTTTTTCATGTATCTTTGCACCTCTTTAGATGTGAGACGTGAACTGCTTACTGCTACTGAACGTTGAACATTAAAGAAAAAAGGGGCCGACTGGTTTTGACAGCGGGTCTAATTGTATTGTAAGCATGCCGAGCGCTGGGATATAGCTCGTAAATATCATATTTCACACTTTTTAAACGGCGAGAATAACTACGCCCTAGCTGCATAATCCGAATCATAGTAGGATGTGCCTCGGCCCACAAGGTGGGCAAGCAGGAAGTCACTCAACGGCCTTGGTTTACGGCGGTTGACATAGTGGCTTCGTAAAAGTAAACCTAGCTCTGTTAGTGCTTTGATGACAGGGTAAATGCCGATAACTATCGGCACAAGTAAAGCTAAGGAGTGCGTTGGTAGTTTTCGACCGGCAATCTCTCGAAAATCTAAATGAAAACTAAGCATGTAGAAAGCATTATAATTGCTTGTTTGGACGGGAGTTCGAATCTCCCCGGCTCCACAATTAAACGTGCTTGCGCACGTGGATTAAAACATAAAAATCTGCCAAACATTTTTGTTTGAGCAGATTTTTGGTTTAAGACACAGGGATGTTTTTCACATCCCGAAGGTGTGCACTCACATTTACGGGATGGGAACTCAAGAGATCACATTTATTTGTAATCTCCCCAGCTCCACCTTTGCTCGCCATAGCTTCGTTTTTTCTACGAAGCGACGGCGAGCTTTTTTATGTTTAGATTTTCTGTCAATTCTGAATATTTATGGAAAACAATTAACAAAGTAATCTTCTCCAAAAGCCTTCTTCATACCAATAACCAATCTTTACAAATCCGCTTCCTAATATTTTGAGTCTGAAAGGTGCAAGTGAACAGATTTATTCAGTAATTTTCAGAAAAATAGGATGGCTAAATTCAGGTTAAAAAAAACTTCTGGTTTTGATGTTTAAAAAGAATAGGGTAACTTAGAAGGTGAAACTCAGAGAACAACTGCAGAATGTGAAATTTGCAGCTAACTAATTGTATTACCTCACCATTTTAAAATAATCTAAATTATGAACATTCTATATTTACACGGTTTAGATGGAGATTTAGCTCCGGAAAAAAGAACCATTTTGGAAGAATATGGCAAAGTTTTTTCTCCAGCAATAGATTACCGAACCGAATACAACAGCATTGAACTGCTCGTAGAACAGTATAAAAATGAAAATATCAAGGTAGTAATTGGCAGTAGCATGGGTGGTTTTGTAGGATACTACATTGCAGATGCGTACAATCTTCCCTCTTTGCTTTTTAATCCGGCGCTTCATACGCGGTCGGTTTTCCAAAAAATTCCAGTTTATAAAAATCCGTATCTCAGCTTTAAACAAATTATATTAGGACTTCACGACGATGTAATAAACCCTAAAAGCACCTTTGCCTTTTTTTCTAAAAACCTTCAGGAGCACACAAATTATCACATTTATGTGCGGCAAGACCTAGGGCATCGTATTCCGGTTGATATTTTTAAACAGGAAATAGAAGCTTTTTTTAAGAAGCTTTAAACTAAAATATTTCTTGAAATTATAACATATTTCATTTGAGTTTCACTTTATATGTTCATAAATTAATCTTTAAAAAATGTAAACGTCTTCTCAAAAATTAAAACGTTCACGCACAAGCAAAATATTTTATGACGAACCCATATATCATTTAATAGTTGAAAAATTTCAATTAAAATCTAATACATATTATCGCATTTCTTATATTTGTTACTTTAGAAAAATTTTTTGATCAATTAGTACGAGCGTAAGATTTTTCCTTAACTGGCAGTATTTCTCCCCAACTGCAGGTGCTTTCATTCATTAAGTACAGCGTAAGTTTTCAAACAGACGAACCAAAAGCTTAATTCAATTAAAGCAGAAAACTTAAAAGTTATTTTATTTCAATGATTGTAGGTCAAACTACAATCTCAATTGCGTGTATTCAACAATTTCATATTGTTAAAAATAGTGACACTGAGTAGAACCGATTGCTATTGCAGTTATTTCTATGCAAATGAATAGTAATTACCCAACAAATATTTGAATTATGGAGACGTTCAAAACAGTTAAATTCGCACTAATTTTAGGTGTTATTTTCTTCGCTAAAACAGCAAAAGCAACTTCGGTCGATTTCGATTTTTATAATGGCGAAAGCTATGCCGCATTGTGTAGTGTAAATGATGCAATGGTAGAAAATGTGAAAATTGTTAGTAAAAATAGTACTCGCGCTAAATTAGTAGCTCAAGACACAACGGGCCAAAAGCTCAATATTGATCAAAATAGAATTAAATTTACTTTGGGCGGGTATGTATATAATTACAATTCTAAAACCAAAATGGGCTGTTTGTTTACCGATCTGGAAATGGTAACCTCACAAATGGTCAATGACATTAGCGACCAACTATCAAACAGTTGTTTTTCAGAAAAATATGGTTTTGGAGTCCATATTTATTTTGGCGAAATCGATCCAAAAAATTATTATAAAAAACCAATTGAAGGCTTACTAATGAATTATTATGGCACCTGGGAAGCTACCAATGGCAATTATGTTTTTCACGTTCAGGAAATCCAACCTTTCTTTTAACAACCTAATTCAAATATTCTTACTTATATAGTCAAAAAAAACATCTGATTGCCCATCTGCACTAAAATTTATAACTTACCTTAAAAAACAATAAGCTATGAGCAGAGGTTTTGTAAAAGAGGGTGATCAAGAAGAAGTGCCAATTATCCCACCGCGAGCAGCACTGCCTGCAGGGGCTACCAATTATGTTACTCCCACGGGAATGGAATTACTGCAAACCGAACGAAAATTTTTGGAAGACGAACGCACTAACTTACCCACTACAGACGAGCAGCAACGACGTGTAGAATTAGCCGTAATCAACGGCAAGCTAGATTTATTAATGGAGCGTATAGCTTCGGCAAGAATTCTAGATCCGTCAACGCAGCCAAAAAATGAAGTGCGCTTTGGCGCTACAGTTACCTATAAAATTTCTACCTCCCCCACTCCCCAAACCTTTCAGATTGTTGGAGTAGATGAGGCTGACATAGCCGAACGTAAAATTGCATTTGTTGCACCAATTGCAGTGGCTTTAACTGGGCATAAAATAGGTGAAATTGTTCCTTTTAAATTGGGTGCCGAAACGAGAGCACTCGAGATTGTGAATATTCAATATGTTTAAAAATTTGATTTTTGCTTCACTTCAAAGAAAATTCTAAATCAACCTTGAATGGCTGAAAATTTCGAATTTAATAATTATTCCTAAAATTTTTCAAGCCTTTAATCACCTTAACTACCAGAATTGACAGGGTATTGTTATCTTGCACGCTATTATTTTAAAAAACAATTATTATGAAATTATTTCGCCTTCTTTTTATCTTTTTATCCGTTCCTCTTTTCGCGCAACAAGGCGGGATGTGGATTCCTTCACTTTTGGAAGGAATGAACGAAACTGAAATGACCAACCTCGGTATGAAAATGACTGCCAAGGATATTTACGACGTTAACAACGCCAGCCTGAAAGATGCTGTGCCACATTTTAATGGCGGATGTACTTCCGAAGTTATAAGTAATAAAGGTCTTTTGCTCACCAATCACCACTGTGGTTATTCGCAGATACAAAGTCACTCTTCATTAGAAAATGATTATTTGGAAGATGGATTTTGGGCGATGAGCTTAAAGGAAGAGCTTCCCAATCCAGGCGTTACCGCAACCTTTATCGTTAAAATTGAAGATGTAACCACCAAAGTTTTGGCAGGCGTTACTGCCGCAATGAGCGAAGCCGATAAACAAAAAAAGATTGAGGAAAATATAGCTGCAACGGTGCAGACTTCTCCCAAAGAAACTTGGCAGGAAAACCGTATTCGTACATTTTATGAAGGCAACCAATACATGCTTTTTGTGGTAGAAACCTTCAAAGACATCCGTTTGGTAGGTGCGCCGCCGTCCTCCATCGGGAAGTTTGGTAGCGATACTGACAACTGGATTTGGCCTAGACACACTGGCGATTTTGCACTTTTCAGAATCTATGCCGACAAAAACAATCGTCCTGCAGCATATTCTGAAGACAATGTGCCTTATACTCCAAAGCACTTCCTACCTATTTCTTTAGATGGTGTTGCTGAAAACGATTTTACTTTGGTATTTGGTTATCCCGGTACTACAGATGAGTATTTACCATCCATCGCTATTGAGCAGGTTATAAACACTGTGAACCCCGCGCGTATCGCCATTCGCGACGCTGCATTGGCTATTCAAGATAAATATATGCGTGCAGATCCACAGATTAAAATTCAATATGCTTCTAAGTTTGCTCGAATCGCGAACTACTGGAAAAAGTGGAAAGGTGAAACGCTTGGTTTAACAAAATCAAACGCAGTTGGAATTAAAAAACAACAGGAAAAAGAGCTTACAGCACAGATAAATAAAAAAGGAAAACAACAGGAATTCGGTCAGCTTTTACCAAAATTCGAAGCATATTATACCGAAATAGAACCCTATACCTTAGCTCGCGAATATTTCCTCGAAACCGTTTTGCGCAATGTTGAATTGCTTCGCACCGGCTATCAAATGTATCAATTGAAACAAGTTTATGAAAACCGAGGCGCACAATCTTTTGACGACCGAAGAAATAATTTGGTTGAAAGACTGGAAGGCCAGTATAAAGATTACAGCAAGCAAGTAGATAAAGAGGTTTTCGAAGCTTTGATAGCCCTTTATGCCGAAGGAGTGCAAGAGCAATTTTTACCCGCTTCCTTTAAAAATTTAAACGCGCAACAACTAACTAATGACGTGTATTCCAATTCTGCTTTTGTAGATTATGCTTCGGTTAAAAAATTATTGGAAGGCGATGCCGAAGAAGTTATTGCAAAGCTAAACAACGACCCAGGTTTTAAAGTTGTTCAAGAAATGGCAGATGCTTATTTTGAAAAAGTAGCTCCAAAATACGAGGCCTTAGATTTAAATATTTCAGGTTTGCAACGCGATTATATGAAAGCTCTGCTAGAATTGAGCCCAAAAGACGCGCGAATTTTTCCGAATGCCAATAGCACACTGCGTGTAACATACGGAAAAGTAGCCGGCTACTCTCCTGCTGATGCTATTTATTACGAACCCGTTACTCATTTGGAAGGAGTAATGCAGAAATACGTCCCCGGCGATTATGAATTTGACGTGCCACAAAAGCTAATCGATCTTTACGAAGCGAAAGACTACGGCCAGTATGCCGAAAACGGCAAGATGGCTGTCAACTTTATTGGTACAAATCACACCACAGGTGGAAACAGCGGAAGCCCTGCCATTGATGCCCACGGAAATTTAATTGGCTTAAACTTCGACCGTGTTTGGGAAGGCACTATGAGCGACTTCTACTACGACCCTGCCCTATCTCGTAACATTATGGTAGATATTCGCTACGTGCTTTTTATAGTTGACAAGTACGCTGGCGCAACAAACCTAATTGATGAGCTGAAGTTGGTTCATCCAAAAAAGGGTAAGAAGAATTCTAAAAAGAAGAAATAAATATCAGGTTGCGCTATTAACCACGAATCCACGAATAATTATAAAAACTATTCGTGGATTTGTGGTTTTCTTTTTTTATTATTTTAACCCGCGCGCCTTTAACATAGGTTCAATTTTTGGCTCGCTACCGCGCCAATCTTTATACATTTTTTCGAGGTTCAACGTGTTTCCTCTGGAAAGAATCATATCTCTAAAACGTTGCCCGTTTTCGCGCGTAAGTCCGCCGTGAGTTTCAAACCAATTGTAAGCATCGTGATGCAACATTTCTGTCCACGAATACGAATAGTAGCCTGCCGCATACCCTCCAGCAAATATATGTGAGAAATAGGTAGAGCGATATCTTGGCGGTACTGCGTGCACCACATCAAGATTGGTTGTGTTTAACGCTTCTTTTTCAAAAGCGTTCACATCTTCAATCTGCTTATCTGCGGCAATAGTGTGCCACTGCATATCTAGATTGCTTGCCGCCAGATTTTCAGTTAAGCTATATCCTTGATTGAAAGTTCCAGAATTTTTTATCTTATCAATTAATTCCTGTGGAATCGGTTCCCCAGTTTTATAATGAAGCGCGTAGTTCTTTAATATTTCTGGATACAGTGCCCAGTTTTCATTAAACTGCGAAGGGAATTCCACAAAATCGCGGGCTACAGCCGTTCCTGATAATGATGGGTATTCTTGGTCTGCGAAAAACCCGTGAAGCGCGTGCCCAAACTCGTGAAACATCGTTTCCACTTCATCATAGGTTAACAAGGCCGGTTCACCTTCTGCAGGTTTTGGATAATTGCAAACATTATAGATTACAGGTTTTTTGTTGTACAACTTAGACTGTGTAACAAAATTACTCATCCAAGCACCACCGCTTTTAGACGGGCGGGCGTAGTAGTCTGCGTAGAAAAGCCCAAGTGGCTCTCCGTCTTCTTCAAACAATTCATAAACCATCACATCTTCGTGATAGGTTGGAATATCTGTTCTGGGTTTATAAGTTATACCGTACAGTTTTTCAGCAGCGTAAAACACACCTTTTTCCAGTACATTCTTCAATTCAAAATACGGCTTAATTTGGTTTTCATCTAAATCGTATTTTTCTTTTCGAACCATTTCGGCGTAGTAGTTCCAATCCCAAGGTTCTAAAGTGAAATCTTGACCTTTAGCCTTTATCATTTGTTGAATTTCATCAGCTTCAGTTTGCGCCTTGGCTGTTGCAGCTGGAATTAACCCGCTGAAAAATTTATTCACATTTTCTGGAGTCTTTGCCATCGTTTTTTGAAGGCTCCATTCTGCATAATTATTAAAGCCTAAAAGTTTTGCTTTTTGAGCACGTACTTCTACTAACTCCTTAATTATTTCTCGGGTATCATATTCGCCGTGGTCTGCCCTGTGCCAAGCTGCCTTAAAAAGTTTTTCTCTACTTGCTCTATTTTCCATAGATTGCAATAAAGGTTGTTGTGTAGTGTTTTGCAACGGAATAGACCAGCCTTTGCCGTCTTCGGATTCTTTAGTTTTTAAGAAATCTTCATCTACACCTGCCAAGTCTTCTTTGTTTGTAAAAATAACTGCGCCTGCATTGTTTGCATCTAGCAGGGTTTTGCCAAACTTTGTAGTTAGCGTGGCTATTTTTTCGTTGAAAGACTTCAGTTTTTCTTTGTCTTCAGCAGAAAGATTAGCACCGGCTATTTCAAAATCTTCGTAATAGTTTTCAAGTAATTTTAAAGATTCGGCATCTAGATTTAGTGTTTCTTTTTTATCATAAAGCGTTTTAAAACGGTTGAACAGGTTTTCGTTCAAATAAATCATATCCTTCTGTGCGGCAAATTTTGGTGCCATTTCGGTTTCTATTGCCCGTAGCGTTTCGTTGGTATTAGCACCAGTAAGTGCGTAAAAAACTTGAGTAGCACGGTCTAAAAGTACGCTGCTTTTTTCAAGAGCGAGCACGGTGTTTTCGAAAGTGGGTTCTTCTTTATTATTTGCAATTTCTTCAACTGCTTTCTTTTGTTGTTCTATACCTTCAAGCATTGCAGGCTTAAAGTTTTCATCTTTTATTTTTGAAAAATCCGGTGCTCCATAAGGCAGCGTACTTTCGGCAAGGAGCGGGTTTTCGGTGTTGTTCATTTCGTCAGTACTTTCAGTTGATTGTTTTTTGGAATCATTGCAGGCCGCAATTAGCAGAACGAGTGCCAAAAAAGGAATTGCTTTTTTCATTGTTGATTATTTTTAAGGAGACGTAAAGATACATAATTAGTATTCTTTATATTCTGAATGTTACAAAATGAAAAACCCCTTCAGCATTTGCCGAAGGGGTCCTCCTATTTTGGTTGGTTATTTGGTGATTACTCTTTAATCAAGCGCTTTACAGTGCTTGCTTTTTCACCAATAATCTGTACCATATAAACGCCAGATGCAAGAGATGAAACATCAACTGCT